>JAIOSJ010000159.1 GCA_021107705.1 Thermoanaerobaculales bacterium
AGGAGCGCCTCCTGGGAACGATTACTTCCAGGGAAAGGCTATGAGTGGCAATTCACGGGAAGAGCGCCCGAAAGCATCGGCCCCGATGGAGTGGCAGGCCGCCGAGGCGAATTTCCGAGAGGGACTTTGTGAGTGATCCGCCATTGTTGCTGTCCGTCCCTCTCGAAAAACGCCGAGCTGAGCCGCGCAGCGGATCAGAAGGCCGGGGTTTCAAATTAGGGATCGACTCAATGCGGCCGCCTCAAAGCACCTCTTGCCGAAGCGCCGGCTGTCGCCCTCGTTGGGGTCGATCACGCTCTGCTTCTGTTTGAATCCCCAAGAGACCTCGTCATCCCACGCCAACCAGGCGCGATGCGTTCAACACCGGTGATGTCGCGGCGGGGCGCGACATCAACCCTGTTTCGTTATGCATGCCCTCGAATGTGTTGGGTGTGCTGCGTGATCCAATCAACAAGCTCTTGCCTTTCGATTTCGCCAGCGGCAAGGGCTAGAAAAAGGCGCTCCTGCTCATTAACATCTGCCACCAGCTCCTGGCCGTTGAGAACAAGCATGGTTTCCAGAGCCGCGTGGGCCACCCGTTTGTTGCCATCCAAGAACGGATGATTGAGAATCAGCGAATAGCAGAGGGCGGAGGCTTTTTCACCGATCGTGGGGTACAGCTCAGAACCAGAAAATGTCATCCTGGGTTGCGACACTGCAGACTTCAAACTACCAAGGTCTCGAATCCCCTGGACCCCTCCGGAAGCCTCGACCACACGAAGATGAAGTTCAATGATTTCTGAAAGGCTGAGGTACCTCATCAGCTCAAGCGGTCATACAGCTCACGGTTTTTCTGGAGGACATGCCGAGCAGCCTCCTCGAAATCGGGTTCCGGCCGGTCGAGCAGATCCTCGATAGCGAGTCGCGCAAGATCTTCCGCCGAAAGACCCAGGCGGTGCGCCTCGGTTTTCAATCGTTGTTCTTGTGCAGGTGTCAATTCAACCGGAATCATCGGTCAAGTCCTCCGTCTACCATTCTACTTCTTCGTTGCGGGACAGGCCAATTGGCTGCATAGTAATAACAAACAAGATTTTGAAGGCATCGACGCCTTCAAAAACCGAAGATCGAAACAATCGATCACCCAACTTCCCAAGATCCTCAAGCCAGGCACCGGAAACTCGTCAGGTTTTTCAACTGTGAATCCGTCGTGTCTGCTCTATTGGTAGCAACGGATTACGGGGTTCTCTTTGGTTGCTTGTCAAATTTCTTTTTTGCTTTTTGTTCCTGTTTGCTTTTCTTCTGTTTCTGACTCTTGTTCTTATCCTTTTTTCCGCCTTTGTCTCCCACTGTGTACATCCTTCCCTTCAGTACGATACATCGTACCTATCATTCTCGACTCCTCAAACCTCGGGCCCGGCCTAACATAATAATAACAAACAAGATTTTGAAGGCATCGAGGCCTTCAAAAACCGAAGACCGAAACAATCGATCGTGAAAACGCCTTCCTGCGCGTGATCTTCCGGGGAGCGCCGTTTGGTGGTATCGAGGACCCGCGTGCGCGGACATCGAGTCGGTATACTGAGGAAAGTGATATAGCCTGGCCGTCCGGGTTTTGACCGGCTGGTCGGCTTTCCGGATCGGCGGTTTATCGAGCGCATGATCAGCACACCTGACATTGTAGTTTCGACTGGTTTGAGGAAACCCTTGCTCAAGCTCAGAAGGTGAAACGAAAATGATGACGTTTAGAACGTTGAAGATTCTTCCCGCGGTCGTGACAGCATTGGTGCTTGCCTTGTACGGCCTCAATACGCCTCCAGTGATGGCTCAGGACTGTCCCGAATTCCTCGGCCGGTGGGCCTACGGGCGGTCATATGCGGTGGGGGTTGCGGGCGACTATGCCTATTTCGGGACCGGCGCGTTTCTGCAGGTCGTGGACATTTCCAGGCCGGAGAATTCTCGGGTGGTGGGTGAGGTGATGTTGCCGACCCCCCCAGTGGGGATCGTTGTTTCCGACGGCTTTGCCTTTGTCGCTGCCGGACGCAGCGGGCTCAGGGTGATCGATGTCAGCTCGCCGGACTCGCCTACCGAGATCGGTTCTTATGACG
Source organism: Thermoanaerobaculales bacterium (assembly GCA_021107705.1). Taxonomy (GTDB): domain Bacteria; phylum Acidobacteriota; class Thermoanaerobaculia; order Thermoanaerobaculales; family Sulfomarinibacteraceae; genus JAIOSJ01. The sequence goes on from JAIOSJ010000159.1 coordinate 2,085, forward strand.
GGCTGGAATCCGTACTGAGGGTGGCGGTTTCGGGCGGCCACGCTTATGTGGTGGACGGGGATAGGGGCCTATGGATCCTCGATGTAGGCACACCCTCTTCGCCCGAGGAGGTTGGCTTTTTCGAAACGCCCGGGAGCGCCCAAGATGTGTGTGTGAAAGATGGAATTGCGTACGTGGCGGATCGAGACGGTGGCCTTCGCCTGATCGATGTCAGCAAACCGGACTCACCAACTGAGATTGGATTCTTCGACACTCCCGGGGACGCGCGAAAGGTTTCCCTATGGGACGGTCATGCCATCGTGTGGGACCATGATGGGGTTCTTTGGGTCATCGACGTCAGTACGCCGGCCGAACCGGTCGAGGTTGGTTCCTTCGACACAAATGCGAGGATTCATGACATGTCTTCGTTCAGAGCCCATGTTTATCTGGCGTGCGATGTCTCCGGGCTGAGAGTTGTCGACATCAGTGATCCCGAGTCGCCGGTCGAGGTCGAGTCCATCGCCACCCCGGGCAGGGCATATGGTGTTGCGGTATCCGATTATGTCGCATTCGTGGCGGATTATGACCAGGGGTTACGAGTCATCAGGATTCCCAGGTACACCGACTCGTCGGAGGTCGCCTTCATTCCGGTCAAGGGGTTTTTCTCGAGTGTTGCACTGTCTGAGGGTTATGCCTTTGCGGCGGATCGGGACGGCGTTCTTAGAGTGATCGACATTAGGACGCCGGAGTCCATGACGGAGGTGGCTTCCTTTGAGGTAGATGGGGAACTTTATGATCTCGTGATCTCCGGAGACCTTTTGTATGCCTCCGATCCTCTGGCGGGTTTTCGGGTCTTCGACATCAGCGACCCGATGTCCCCGGCTGAGATCGGCTTTCTGGAGATCGAAGGAGGCGTCAATGGTCTCGCGGTCAAAGGTGACTTCGTGTATGCGGCCGCCTGGGAAAATGGGCTCTCAGTGATCGACGTGAGTTCGCCGATCGTTCCCAGGGTTGTGGGCTCCTACGACGCAGCGTGGCGTGGCTTGAACGTGGCGGTGTCGGGTGACTACGCGTATGTCGCGGCTCGTTCAGGTGGTCTTCGCATCATTGATATCAGCGATCCGACGACACCGGAAGAAGTCGGATTCTACATCGACGATTCCCCTTGGGGCTTTCAATGGACGGCATTCGATGTGGCGGCGCGCGGAAAATACGCCTACGTCACGTCCGATTCCTTTGGGCCGGGAATCTTCGACGTCAGTGATCCTGCCGAACCGACATGGGAAGAATGGTGGTCTGGAGATGGAGGGTTGGCTGTGGCTCTATCGGAGGACCATCTATATATCGGGGAATATTCAGGACTCGCAGCCTATGACCTCAGCATTCCGAACGCACCTGGGTTTGCCGGGAAGATTCCGGCAGAAGGCTTTATTACCAGAATAACGATTACCGGTTCTATAGTTGCGGGCGTTCGTTACGGGGGCGGTCTGAGCCTGTTTCGGACCTGCCCCGAAGGCTCAGGGCGGTGCACCCCGATCTACGTCGCGGCCGCCGCGTCCGGCGCGGGTGAGGGAGGCTCCGAATGGGCGACCGACCTTACCGTGAACAGCAGCGGCGAGGAGGGCCTCAGATACCGTCTACAGTTCCTGCCCCGAGGCGCAGACAATACCGCTGCTGAATACACAATGGAGATACCTCTCATAGCAGATAGGACTCGAAATTATCGCGACATTTGGCGTCGATTTTCAAACACGGAGGGTGTCGGCTCCATCAATGTCTGCGTCAGCGATCCCGACGCTGCGATCGTCACCAGCCGCACCTACGCGACCACCGAGGAAGGGACCTACGGCCAAAGCATTGATGGCGTAAAGGCGGATTCGGGAAAGATCATCACAGAAGGCGAGACGGCTCGCCTCGGTTTCCTGACCGAGAACGACGCCTTTCGCACCAACGTCGGCTTCATGAACACCGGCGCAGCTCCGATCACCGTCGCGGCCGAGTTCTTCCGGGCGGACGGTGTCTCGCTTGGGGTGAGCGCCATCGAGCTTGCTCCCTACTCGAACGACCAGTGGAATCGCGCCTTTCGCCGTGTCACCGATGACAAGATCGATCTCGCCTACGTCGATGTTCGGTCCGACACCGAAGGGGCCGCCTTCCTGGCCTACGCCTCGGTCATCGACAACGGAACCGACGACCCGGCCACCATCTGGCCCTTCGACACCTCGGCCGCGGTCGGCGGCGGCGCCTTCGACTGCACCCCGGTGTGGATTGCCGCCGCACTCTCCGGCGACGGCGACGGCGAAACGCGCTGGGCGACCGACCTCAACGTCACCAACCTGGGCGCTGAGATGCTTGGATACCGATTCCAGCTCCTGCCGCGCGATGAGGACAACTCCGATGCCCCGATGAGCGATCTCTTCACCCTGGCCGGACAAGCCTCCGTCACCTACGCCGATGCTTGGGAAAGCCTGAGCGGGCAGGAGGGTGGTGGCGCCATCAACGTTTGTGTGGACAACGCAGACGCGGCCGGCATCGTCAGCCGCAGCTACAACACCGGCGATGAGGGGACCTTCGGCCAGACCATCGTCGGCATGCGGGGCGCCGCGCCGGCCAAGGTCGGCACCGGTGAAAAGGTACGCCTCGTCGGACTCGCGGAGAACGAGGACTTTCGCACCAACATCGGCTTTTTAAATGCCGGAAGCGTTTCGATTACCGTAAACGCCGAATTCTTCGTTTATTGGGGGCAGTCCCTTGGTACGAAGTCGGTCGAGCTGCTTCCATACTCCAGCATCCAGTGGAATCGGGCCTTCACTTTGGATCCAATCAACTCCCTAAGCACCTATCCGACCTTCGTCGAAGTATGGTCCGACACCGAGGACGCTGCCTTCCTGGTCTACGCTTCGGTCGTAGACAACGGAACCGGCGACCCGACTACCGTGTGGCCTTTTTAAACACCGGGTCATTCGAGCCCGAGAGTGTGTCTGATCGATCCATGATCGTCCTGTTGGGGTCCAAATAGGGCTTTCAGAATGGCATGTCCTCGAGGATCAAGAACGGCAAGGCGCAGGGCGAGCCGATGCCGCACCAGATGGAGGGGAGAGATTTCGATCGAGGGGCTGCACCCCGGGACATGGGTCAGGGCGGTTCGCCCCGGATGGACTCCGGCGGGATGAGTCAAGGCGCCTCACGATCGAGTGGGTCGGGCTCGACCGGTAGAGGAGGACGGCGCTAACCGATCGGTGGGATAGCCTGGACAAGTTCCTCCAGGGTCGATCGTCGAGGCCAGGCTGCGACCATCGCCACACCGGCGAGCAAGGAAAGACCGACGACCCATCTCAGATCACCCGTCAGTAGAGTCAAAACGAGTCCGAGCACCCCTGCGCTCTCGCGCAGGGCGAAACCGACCACGACAGCGCTCTGGTAGGGAATCAATCGACCTTCCGGTGGCTCGACCCTTCGCGCCCGCGCCGCGAGGCCGCGAAATACGATCTCGGCGACAATGAGCAAGGAGAACCCCGTAAGAGAAAGAATGAGGGGAAGGTCCTCCGGTACGGGGCCCATCGTGAACGACCCCTGTCTTTGCAGGAGCCACGCGATACCGACATAGAATCCGAGGGAGGCCGTCAGTGCGGCGCAGATGATCTGCATTGTGGTTGTTTGTCGTTGAACGAGGGCGCTCAGTTCTGGATTCATGTTCGTTACCTCCCCTCCATTATGGCTTGGATTTTGGGGATTCCCAGGACGAGCGACCGGGATGAAAACCTTCCTCTGTCGATTTCTGCGAACAGGATGGCTCACTCGTGCGTATTATGGTGAGGATGAATTC
>JAIOSJ010000108.1 GCA_021107705.1 Thermoanaerobaculales bacterium
GGTCCCGTGGTGGTCACCAACTGCACCTTCGACGGCAACGGGGCCGATGGGTTCTCGCCTGAGACCAGCGTTGTCGGCGATCTCGAAATTGACGGTGGGCATGCCAACGGCAACCTTGACGACGGGTACGACCTGCGTGTGGTTGGAACCGTGACCGTCACCGGAGCAACGGCGTCCGGCAACGCCGACAATGGGTTCGCGGTGGACAACCAGGAGACCGTGCTCTTCGAGGACTGCATCGCCAACGACAACCAGCTCGGCTCGGGCTTCTCAATATCCTGGCAGGACCCCAATCCCCTCGACAGGGTTTCGATCTCGGATTGCACGGCCAACAGCAACGGGCTCTCCGGCGGCGGCAACGGGATCATCGTCAAGTACGTCGAGGGGCTTGTGACGGTGATCGGGACCACGACCAACGGCAATTCGAGGACCGGGGTCCGGGTCGATGCCACATCCGGCGTAGTTTTTGTCAGGAACGCCGTGTCGAGCTTCGGTCTCGAGGAGGGCTTCAAGATCGATGCCGACGTCGGTCCGGTGACGGTCAAGGACTGTCTCGCCGACGACAACGGCCTTGAGGGCCTCCGGGTCAACGGCGAAAGCGTCGATGTGGAGAGCTTGACCCTCACGCGAAACACCTTTGTCAACAACGACGGCGCCGGTGTGGCGCTCTTCGATCTCGGGGGGGCCGGCCCCTTCAAGGCAAGGTGCAATGACATCGCCGGCAATACCCATGGGATGTATCTCGACAGCTCCGTGACCGTGGACGCCCGGCAGGTCTGGTGGAGCGACCCCGCGGGCCCGTCGGGCCAGGGACCGGGCGCCGGCGACACGGTTTACGCTGAGCCGGGGGGGACGATTCTCTTCGACCCCTGGCTGCTGGGGACCTTCGCCACAGCCGGCTGGGGTTGTCCGATCTCCGAGGTCAACTTCGAGACCGGAACCCTCGACGAGTGGGATCATGTCGTGCCGTAGCCGCCGGCGGTGTGACCAACATCAGAAATTTATAAGGGACACTAGAAATATATAAGGGACACTGTCTTATTCTTGTGACCTCTCCTTGTGCTACGCTCACGGGAACGTGGAACTCCACTGCAAAGCATTGCCCGTCTCGAAGCCGTCCAGGAACACGGTGGGATAACCGAAGAGCCGGGCGCGGACCGTCCATTCGACGCCGTCGATGTAGTGGTCCCACACGGTGACAAACCGACTGGCGGGATTACCAGCCACGGCAGACATGCGCTGATAGCCCTCCTCCGTGGTGTTGACCTGGTACTGGTTGCTCATCGGTATTCCATCGGCCGTGTATGATCGCGCCTGGGTGCTGGTACCGTCATTGTCTGTGGCCGGGCTGCCGGCGCTGTCCCAGACGACGACAAAAGCACCGTTTGGGCTGACCGCGACCGATGCATCCCCCTGCCAGCCGGAGATGTAGGTATTGAGCTGAAACTCGCTGCCGACAGGAAGGCAATTGGCGGTGAATCGTTGGGCCTGCACGCTGCTGTTGTCATTGTCGGAACCACTCGAGCTGTCGCTGTCCCACACGATCACAAACGCGCCGCTGTCAGCGATGCCGACGTCGGGCCACGCCTGGTCCCCAAAGGCAGTTGTGTTGACCTGGAACTGATCGCCGAGAGCGATGCCGTCGGCGGTAAAACACCGTGCCTGGATGCTGTAGTCGTCGTTGTCGGCGCCTGGAGAGCCCTCGCTTGCCCAAGCTACGACGAAGGCGCCGTTGGGGGCTACAGCGATCGCTGGGGCATCCTGCCAGTCGTCGGTATAGGTGTTAATGACGGCCTCCGGGCCGAGCGGTGATGCGTTGGCGTCGTAGCGGCGCACCAGGATCTCCGTGCCTTGACCTTCAATCACCCCCTTCCTGAAAGCAACTACGAACGCACCGCTGTCGGCGAGGTCGACGACAGGATATGTGGTGCCGTCATCGGCTGTGGTGATTGGGAAGTCGTTTCCAAGTGGGTTGCCGAAGGCGTCGAAGCGCCGGATGCGAGCCCCTCCGGGCCACGGGGAGCTACTGTTGAACGCAACGATCGCGGCTCCCCCGGGGTTCATGCCGATACCGGTCAGCGATTGGGTTCCGGCGGTGGTGCTGTTGACCTCGAACTCGTCGCCGAGCGGAGTCCCAAGAGCCGTGAACATTCGCCCGGTGATTTCGCCCGAGAACCACGCGACGAAGAAACCACCACCGGCCGAGGATGCAACCAACGCTGAGTTTCCGAGCGCGTCCGCTGTGGACTGCACCATGAAGTCGTCTCCGATGGGCGGAGGCGCCTGGGCGACGACGACGCCCGACATGGGTACGATGGCGATCAGGTATAGGAAAAGGACTCGACGCAACATGTGACACCTCCATGGATGGCGACTGTGGCCTGTGTTCACGTTCACAATGTGCTGCAACGCACGATCGATGCCAGATGCGTGAGCCTTTGAAAACGGGCTTCGGCGTGCAGTCTCCCGGATTCTCGTGCACCCTTTTGTGCACCGGTGTGCAATCGAGTGCATCGTCAGGCGCTCCCGAAGGCCGGTGCAACAAACCAAGCCACTGTACGGAAGGCGAACTGAATGCCGGCAGCCTGTGCACCTTTCCGTCTTGCCTCGGCAGTTCACGGCTGCAAATCGCGACTGAGGCGCAATCTGCGCAGCCGTAAGTCATTGAAGTAGAACGATTACGCCTGCGGCCTTCCGGAAGCACATCTCACACCTCCTCACGATTTTCGCTTCGCGAGGGGTTTTCGGCCGGGCCTCTAGGCAGTCGGCTACGCCCGATGAGGGTTTCGTTTTACGACAAAATCGCCCTTGTTGACTCCGATCTCTTTGGCGATCAAGTCACATTTGCTGACGAACAGAAAATATATGTTGCCTGGGACGTTCAGCAGTCCTTCCAAGTTGCCCTGGCCTTTGGAAATAATGACGTCCGCTGCGTTAAAGATGCGTTTGAATTCGTCAGAGGCAGTTTCCCACACGGCACCGGGTGAATCGTCGCCCGTCGTGATGATGTCGGCGATTTGATCGATCCCGACCATTCGGGCATCTTCCATGGTGATGTCATTTATCACCGGGCCGCTACGAACCACAAAGTTGATATGTTCCACGTCGATATGGCTCAGAAACAGCCTGTCCAACACGATTTCCCCGCAGTTATCGCCGATATAGAGAAGATGGTTCGCCGCTGCCAAATCGGCTTTGAGTAGGTGCGAATCATCTATTGCCAATTGAGTTTTCATCACCCGGTCAATCGTTTCAAAAATGTCCAACTGATGCTGCGAACCAAAATCAATCACGTTGCCGGCGATGGCCAAACGCATGGCCGTGTCGAATGAATCCTCAGCCCGGTTGACCATGGCTTCAAATTTTGAGTACAGATCCAAAAGCATTTGGTTGTAGCGGGTCTTGACGTCTCGATACGGATCAGGATCGTTCAGTTCCTGCCGAATCATACGGTGAATATCCCTTCCCAATACCGGTGGGGACTGGCGATAGTCGGCCTGAGCCAAAAATGCCAACAGCCGACGCAAAGCCGGTTCCCGAATGGCTTCAGGGATGTCATCTTTCTTGAGTAGTTGCACAAAATTATTGATGATGCAGGGGATACAGTCCAGTGACATATTCATGTTATCAGTTTGCCTTGTCTTGTCGATATAGATTTATCGGTGTACGCACGGGAGAACGAAAGCCAATTCCGATATAGGTTCTCAGAATATTGATCATAAATCAAAACTTCTGACGTCACACTCCGAAGTATGCCTGCAGGCGGTCGAAGGCGGTGTTGACCGTCTGCTCCGGAACGCAAAAGGACATCCTGAGGTGAGCCTCACCGGTTGGGCCGAAGGCAACGCCCGGGGTGGTGGATACCCGGGCCTCACGGAGCAGCCGCCTGCAGAAAGAGAAAGAGTTCTGGCCTCCCTCCACCAGAATGTGCGGGAACATCAGGTAGGAGCCGCCGGGCTTCTGATAGGCGAAGATCTCCGGCATCGCATCCAGTCGCTCACACATCAGATTCCTGGCGGCAAGGTAATGAGCCCGGAATTCCGCCACGCAGTTCTGCGATCCTCTGAGCGCTGCCAGGGCGGCGTACTGGGACACCGTGGGTGCGCAGATGGCGAAGGGGATGTGGGCTTTGGTGATCTGTTCGACCCACTCCTCGCCGGCGTGCAGGTAGCCGATCCTCCAGCCGGTCATCGCGTAGGTCTTGGTAAAGGTGAAGCAGCTGATTGTGCGCTCCTCCATCCCGGGAAGAGCTGCGATGCTCACGTGTTGGTGATCGTCGAAAACGAAATATTCATATGCCTCATCGGTGATGACTACCAGGTTGTTGTCGCAGGCGACGGCGGCCAGCCGTCTCAGCTGGTCTTCTCCGAAGACGGTTCCGGTGGGGTTCGAGGGTGAGCAGAAGAGGATTGCCTTGGTTCTCGGTGTGACGGCCTCGGCAATGGCGTCGATATCGAGACGGAAGTCCTCTTCCTCAATACAGGGCACCAATACCGGTTTGCCCGATGCCATGACCACCTGACGGATGTGGGTCGAGTAGGTCGGGCTGGGCAGGATGACCTCATCTCCCGGATCGACGACTGCCATGATCGCTGCGGCCAAGCCTTCAATTGCGCCGACGGTCACGATGATCTGGGAGCTTCGGGCGTCGATCCGATTGTCTCTTTTTAGTTTCTCGGCGATCTCCTGGCGCAGAGCGGGCATGCCGGAGGTCGGAGAGTAGCCGCCCACCAGGCCATCCGCTATCGCTCGGATCGCGCCCTCCTTGATGTGCTCCGGAGTGTCCGAGGTCGGTTTCGCCCAAGACAGGAAGGCGACGTCCTCCACCTCTTGGGACAGCCTGGTCATTTCGTGGATCGCTGATTTTCCGATAGCGGCCACCCGCCGCGAAACCAAAGTCGAACTTGCCATTGTTTCCTCCTTCATCACTGTATTCGGTCGCTACCACTTATCTTGTGAGATCGCTGGATTTCACAGCGTCTTGAGCCTTTCGCGACAACCCTCGGTGAGAAGTACGGGCTAAACCCTATCATGGGTCGATAAAGTTGTTAGATCTGGCGCCCGATGGGGATCAAAGGCGACTGCAGAAAAAAGTTGGCCCCCGTATTCAGGGAGCCGAGAAAAGGGGAGGAGTTGTGGACGACCTCACTCGGGGGTCGTGTTGCCCCGTGTTTTCCGGGGCCTTGGATTCTTGTACGCAAAGAGAGGCAGGAGGGTTCTCACTGATTTTGTTTGAGCCTAAACTGAGCGGTTCTGCCGGATGAGATGTACCCTTTCTTGATGTTGTGGTGTTTGCAAAAAACGCAGGAATACTGGTGGTCTGTCGAGGCTTTTTGCAAATGCCCACAGCGCACGGAGTTGGTTCAGATCGCCGGTGAGAATCGCTCAATTTGGGTTGAGGTACCATTGACTTGTATTTCTTTTCGATCTGGAGGGTTCTCGGCCAAAGCGGGCGAGAAAGCCATAGGGGGGAATTTGAGGAGGTCTGGAGTGCGACATATTGTTCTGACGATGATGCTGACGATGGTAACCGGTTTTGGATGGGCGGGAGATGAGGGGGACAGAATTCTCGGCCTGTGGGCGACCGATCCGGAAGGGGAAGGAGGTCAGGCTCATATCGAGGTCTCCCTGAATGACGGGAAGTACTGTGGGACGATCGTGTGGCTGGCGGAGCCGGTTTACGCCGCTGATGATGAGCAGGGCATGGGGGGCCAGGCGAAGGTTGACCGAGAAAATCCCGATCCTGATCTCAAGTCACGTTCGATCCAGGGGATGGTCACTTTTGAGGGCTTTACGTATGCGGGAAAAGACAAGTGGAAGGAGGGAACCATTTACGATCCTGATAACGGCAAGACCTACAGTTGCACCCTGCGCCTGACCAAGAAGGGATTGAAGGTTCGTGGTTTTATCGGAATATCACTGATCGGTCGAACCAGCTTTTGGACCCGTGTCCCCTCCGGCCAGGAAGATAGCCAAACCTAAACTAAGGAGATACGGAAGATGGGCGTCCTTCGAGAGTTTCTCGAGTTCATTGAGGTCTCCAAGCCTCAACCGATCTCAGAGTTCCTCAGAAGGGTTTTGCTCAAGAGTCGCCGATTGACGGGGGCGGAGGCAGGGACCATTTTCATCGTGCGCGGCAGGGGTTCGTCCCGGCGCCTCGAAGCATCCAATGCGCAGAATGATGTGGTGCCTCTTGAACCCGCACAGTTCGTGGTGCCGATGACTCCTGCGTCCATCGCCGGTTTTACGGCCCTTACCGGTGAGACGGTCTTCGTCGATGATCTCTACCGAATCCCCGACGAACTGCCTTTCAAGTTCGACCCAAGTTTCGACGAGGCGTTAGGCTACTGCAGCCGGTCCATGCTGGCCTTTCCTTTGCTCAATCATGATCGGTCGGTGATAGGAGTGGTGCAGCTCATCAATCGCCGGGACCAGGAGGGACGTGGGCCCCTGGCCTTCGCTCCGGAACAGGCCGATCTGATCGTTCCCTTCAATCACATCGTGGGCTCAGCCATCGAGCGGGTGGATATGCTTGAAAGAATAGAGGCCCAGAACACCAGGTTGAAGGAGCGAAATGTCCTGTTGAGGAAGCAGAGGAAGCGAATTGCGGCATTGAGGGACGAGACTGAAGAGGCTTTTCAGATTTCTATCCGACTTCTTGCCGGGGCGGCTGAACTCCACGATGAGAATACCGCGAAACATGTTGAGCGGGTGAATGAGTACTCATACTTCGTTGCCGGCCTGATGGGGATGCCGAAGAAATTCTGTGACGAAATTCGATACTCAGCTCAGCTTCATGATGTTGGGAAAATGAGCATCGACGTCGCAATCCTTCGCAAGCAGGGGATTCTCGATGACGACGAACGGGCTGAGATGATGCAGCATCCCGTCTATGGCTATCGCATCCTGTCAGCCTCGGACCGATTGCATATGGCCGCCGAGATTGCTCTCAATCATCACGAGCGTTGGGATGGCGCCGGCTATCCCTCTGGGCGGAAAGGGACCGAGATACCGATCTCCGCCAGGATTGTCGTGCTTGCCGATATTTATGATGCCTTGAGATCCGAGCGCCCCTACAAACCGGGTTTCAGCCACGATCAGGCCCGTAAGGTCATCCTCGAAGGGGATGGGCGCTTGGATTCGGAAGGTCTCCTGGATCCGAGGCTCCGCCTTTTGTTTGACCGGAGCCACAAAGGACTCGAAGAGATCTGGGATCGGCCGGTCGATTAGGGATTTCTTACATTCAGCCGAGACCGTACGGCCTTACGCAGTTCCGGATGCTGAATCAGATCTACCAGCTTGGGATTGAGTCTACAGGCCCTGTTGAGGTGGTAAATCGCCTCTGTCATGCGTCCCTGCCCAGCCAGAGCCAGACCCAGTCCCATCTCGGCTTCTTCGTGTGGAAAGAGGGCGCCGGCTCTACGGAAGGCGACTTCTGCCTCTTGATAACTGTTTTCCAGAAGATTGGTACGTCCTACCAACCGCCAAATCCAATGGGCTTCTCCCGGGTGTTCTATGATTTGAACGATGCTTTGGCGTTCAACCGCCTCCAGCATTTGGCGTCTGCGGATCTCAGAAGCCGATTCGGTCGCTTTCAAAGCCCCCTCCGCAACACCGTGCCAGAGATTGAGGCGAATCTGTGCGACCTCGTTGAAGGCGATCCAACCCGCCGCAGCGGCAACCCCGACAGCAGCGACTCCGGATAAGAACCGTCGTTGGATCACGATTTCAAGCCGAGGGCAGAACTGAAGGATCTCGGCCAGAAACAGTGTGGCGGGTACCAGGCCCACCGCCAGATGGGTTGGATAGTGGAGAAGGAGAAATAGCAGCCACGACAGGACCGAGAATATGAGGAGGCGTCTGTGTCTGGAGCGCAGGCGATATAGGGAGAGACCGAGGGCGATCATCCAGGCCAGGCCAAGGAGACCCAGCTCAGATATGAGCTGAAGGGGGTCGTTGTGAGTCCATGCAAAATGGGTCGGATATTCCGCCCGGCTACCCAGGGAGTGATTTTTCTCGACCCAGGCTCGGCGGGCAGGATAGAACTCTCGGGAGAACTGTCCGGCGCCAACGCCAACAAAGGGAGAATTTCGTACCATCGTCGCAGCGGCCGTCCATCCATCGGAGCGAGCCGACAGCAAGCCGTACCAATCCTGCCGGCCGAGGCGGTCAAATTGCTTGTCAAGCCGTGATCGTATCGATCCGTTTGCTGCGACGATGAGGACAATGGCGACGGCAATGGCTGTTGCACCGATGAAAACGCGACGAGATCGCAAATGGACCAGGAGGCCGGCGCCCACCAAGAGGATGGTTGCAATTGCCGTGAGACCCTCGGTGAAAACGGCTGTGACGGTGATGAAGATCGGCAGGATCCACACCTGGAGGCGGCGGTGGTCCTTGAGAACAGGAAGAAGGAGGAGGGGCAGAAGCAGAATGCCGGCCATCGCCAGGTCAGAAGGATTGCCACACAAGCCGGTGAGACGGAGGCGGTCTTGTTGGTCGAAGGTCGGGAGTGAGAACGGAGTGGTTCCGGTCAATTGGAGAAACAGGACGAGTCCTGATACAACGACGCCGGCGACGGTCCATTTGAGGACGACGTTCCTGGCGCCGGCCGACCAGGTTGCGATCCAGAAGATGGCGAGAATCCACAGAGCCGATATGGCGCTCGTTCTCAGGGCCAGATTCGGAGAAGGGGACCAGAGGGCGGAGAGAGCTTGAAATACCGGCAGGACCAGAAGAACTCCGATGAGCGGATCTTTCGGCAGCTTAAGTTTTCCCCTCAGTAGATCGAAAGAGAGGCTGCCTCCCACCAGAAGACCGAGTCCTATGACGGCGGTGCCCATTTTTGGCTGACGGAAGGGACTGAAGGCGCCGGGTAGGACGGCGATTTCAATCAAAAAAAAGAGAATACCCGTAAGGTATACCGGGATCGGAAAATACAGGAGTTTGTCTTCGACAGGCGTCTGGCGGTTCTTTCGGCTCATGCAATACGTCCGATCAACGGAATTGAAGGAGCCGGATTCTTAACTCCCGACTCTTCTTCTGAGTCGGTCTCCATTGGATCAGAATCGGACTTTGGTATCTCCCGCGGACCAGACTGGGCGCCCCATTGTGGTCGGTGGTGATGGGAAGACTGATGGATCTCTTGAATCGAAGCATGCGCTCGGCCTGATAACCCATGAGGCGAGCCAGCAGGCGTTCAACCGAAGATTCCGCAAGACCAAGGGCATCCATCAAGAGATTGATGACCTTGACGATGTCGTAGCGGGCGTAGCCCTTGGTTTTTGCCGGGACAGCGCGAGGGTCTTGGAGGATACGGCGTCCTTGCTTCAGCATGAACCTCAGGGGATCCTTGAGTACCTCGTGCAGGTCATGGCGCATAAGTAAGGTCTCGAATTCATTGACGGTGAGGGCCGATTGGTACTCGTCAGCGGCAAGAGAGACATCGGCGCAGCCGTAGCCGATGCCGTGCAATCGCATGAGTTCCTCGATGTTTTCGATCAGACCAAGCCTCGGATCCGCAAGATTAACGGAATCAATTGCGTGGTTGGTAACCGGTACGATCAAGCTCTTCTCTGCCACGACCTTTTCTTCGTCATAGGCCAATAGGGTGGTTTTCCGTCTTCTGACCCGGCCCTCATGCACACCGTCGAGTTCGAGGAAGAAGACCGGGTTATCGGCCCGGTGCTCATAGGTGACGCAACTCTTCAAACCTGCCCCGATGAAGGTCAGGTGCGCATCGGCATTCGGTGGCTCAACCCGGCGTTCCTCATCCGTCAGTTCTTCGCGCAGACGCATGTCGTCGTGGCGGTAGCCTGCGTCAGGGGGGAACAGCCGGCGATAGGACTCGACAAAGGGAGTCATACGATCGCGGCTGTTCGCAAGTCGGCGTGTTGTACTTGGATCAAGGTATCCGGCAGTTGTGTGATGGGAGCAGTAGAGAACCTTTCTGAAATCATTGAGCACGTCACCATGACGTTTTCCAACCTCGTTCACGACGTCGATTGCGTCAAAACGTTGCCTGGGGATAATTTCCAGATCGATATGGAGGGGTGAGGCGCCCATAGGTGACTGAACTCCTTCTAAATATTTCAGGATCAAACCGCGATCAGGTCTCAGTCCAGAAAGGGACTTTAACGCAACGCTTTCAATGATGAGACCCGATTGTAGCGTCAATGTGGAAGCGGCCTTCTGCTGCGGTTCGATTGGTTTGCGTGGGAGCAAAAGGTCCGATCTGGCTCACCGCGGGTATGGCGCTCCAGAACTGATCTCCCGGAATCGAAGTAGGCCGCCGCTCGTCTCGTCTGCGGGGCCGGGAATCCGCCTGTATGACTTCGCCATTCCGGGCCCGTAGATGGGGCGACGCCGGGTCGCGAAGCGAACCAGA
>JAIOSJ010000143.1 GCA_021107705.1 Thermoanaerobaculales bacterium
TAGAGGTGGCCTTGGGACGTCAGCACCATCGCGTTTGCCTGGGCGAAACCGACGCCGCCGACGAGGGCCACCAGAGTTAGAGCGAAAATCAGTCGTCGCATGATCAACCCCTCAGGTTCACAACGTTCGTGAGATCGGTCGTAAGGAAGACGTCGATGATCCGGGATAAAACTCAGCCAATTCCCTCAGATAGCGACGGCCCCTGAAAGCATCGCCGTGCCGTACCGCGACCTCGGCAAGGAGGAATAGGCAGTTCTTCATTACTTGAAGGTCGTCGTAGTGTTCGGCCAGGGCCAGTGCCCGCTCACCGGCGGCGTGGGCCCGCTCAAGCTGGTCGTCCAGAATATACCCGTAACAGAGGTCCTGAAGATTCTCGTAAATCAAGTTGTCGGCCGACAGTTCATCCAGGGCGACCCGGGCCTGCTCGCAGAGACCGAGGCCCTCTTCGAGGCGATCGGTGCACATCATCGCGTAGCCGAGGTTGCCCAGAACGGTGGCTCTGTTGGCCGCCTGGAAAGTCTCGCCGAGGCTCTCCATCGCATTCAGTGCCAGGTTGAAGCCTTCTTCCGCTTCTTCGAAGCGGGAAAAACGCAGAGCCAGCGATGCCTGTTGGTTGTGCACACCGGCGGTTAGGGAGGGCTCGTCAATATTCCGGGCCAGTTCACCCGAGCGATTGGCCCACTCCATCGCACTGTCGAAGTCCTCGAGGTCGCGGTAGGCCTCAGCGATATTGTAGGCAGCTGCGCACCGGTTTCGCGAGTGGTGTGTTCCCATGAACAGGCGTCGGAGGTGGGGAATCTGTTCTTTCGCCTGCCCCATTTGAATCCTGACGTAGCAGGCGTTGCAGGCGGCGCGGTCGGCTTGATCGACGTCATCGTGATCCGATGTCAGTTGCTGTGCCGCCTCGAACTGCCGGAGCGCCGACTGAAGGTCGCCAGAGGCGAATGCCTCCTGGGCCTGATCCATCAGATCTTCGAAAAATTCCATAATCATCCGGTCTCGCTCTCACTGCGACGTGACTCGTGCGCTCTCCGCTCGGTCATTTCGCGCCTGACCTTGAATTCCAGAAACTCCATGACCTCTCGGCGTCCTTGGGGGCCCAGTTGGCGCAGAAGATGAAGAATCTGCATGTCTTCCTGAGCCAAGGGCCTGGATGCG
This sequence comes from Thermoanaerobaculales bacterium, assembly GCA_021107705.1. GTDB lineage: Bacteria > Acidobacteriota > Thermoanaerobaculia > Thermoanaerobaculales > Sulfomarinibacteraceae > JAIOSJ01. The sequence goes on from JAIOSJ010000143.1 coordinate 1,159, forward strand.
GCGGCAACCGAAGCGGCAGCGGGTTCGCCGAAGAACTCTGACATCTTGATTTCGAAGATGCCGAGAACCTTGAAGAGATTGTCCAACGAGATCCGGTACTCACCCTTCTCGATTCGAGACAGATCCGACTGTTGGATGCCAATCTGGCGTGCCAGCTCTGCCTGGGTGAATCGACGTTCCCTGCGCAGACGGCGCAATTTGGCGCCGACATTGGTCGTCTTAGGGGACGTGCTGCGAATCTGTCGATCCATGGTTTGCCGGAATCTCCTTCGTAATGTAAGCTCGCCGCCATCGACGAGGGCGGGATTTCCCCAACCCCAATAATATGTCGTCGAGTCAAGAGAGTCAAATGGCAATTCAGGCGGCGGAGTCAGGACCGTTCTGTAGTTGGCACGCCGGTTGCTTGGGTATTGCTCGATATTCGCCGCGGGTCTTTTACGGATCAACGTGGGAGAGGCGCTTGAGTCGGCCGGCCGGCGATTGAGCGCAGGAGGTTTTTCATGAGACGGAATTTCTGGATATTGTTGATCGGCGTTGGGTTTATCGTGGCGGCTGGGGCTGGTGTTGCGGGCGCCCAAGAGAAGCCGGAACTACCCTCCGGCATCGAAGCGCAGATGGAAAAGGCCAAAGCTGCCCGGGCGGCAGGTGGTCAGGAGAACGTGACGATCGTCGACGGGAAAAAGGGCGAGTCGAAAGCTCCTGAAACTCCTCAAGAAAGGCCCAAATCCTTATCGGAACTCGTAGAGCAGTGGATGACTCCGATAGCGATCCCGAGGGCAAGTATGGTTCGTATTGACGACAAATACGCCTATCCCCATTCTGCGGTCCCTCTCAAGATGGAGATTGTCAAGGAAGAGGGTGACACAGTTTGGCTCAAGGGAATTCCTCCGGAGGATCCTGAGTCGGCCATGCACAAGATGTGGCTTGAGGAGCAGAACCGGCAGGCTTTCCTGCTCGCCAAGAGGGAATTCGACGAGAAAATCGGAACCGGCGAATACGTCGATTTCAAAGAAGTCATCGTGCCCCCCAATACCATCGATGCGGTGGCATTTGAGGTCGCCGAGGGAAATCTTCCTCGGGCCGGCCTGTGGCAGATGAGTTTTGACTTTGCCGACATGAATGGCGATGGAGAGCTTGACATCATTCTTCCTCCCGGGAGAAAAGGGCAACCGGCTCATCCGCTGGTGTTCGTCGGAGACGGGAAGGGAGGCTTCAATCATTGGACAGAGCCGAAATGGCACCCGAGCGTCCCCTTCGATTACGGAGATGTCGAGGTGGCGGATTTTGACGGTGACGGCTTTCTCGACATTGTCATCGCCATTCACTTCAAAGCCCAGTTCATTCTCTACGGATCGGAGGATCACCAGTTCAGGCGCTATGAGAAGCTGCCGTCGCCGGATCCCCGGATCACTTCGAGGGCGGTGACGGTTGCCGATTTTGACGGCGATGGGCGTTTGGACGTGGCCTTCCAGGCGGAACTCGACATGGATATGCCAACCAACAAGCGTCTTGAAGATATTCCGACCGTTTGGATCGTTCACAATACCGAGAACGGTTGGCGGCGGGCGAGAAATAATCCCACGGAGTGGGTCATTGGAGATCGGATCAGCAGCGCCGACTTGGATGGAGACGGCTTTCCCGATCTCGTGGTGTCCGCCGGCACGGCCGCATGGCGCGCCATCGTGTTTTTGAACCGTCTGGATGCAGGCTGGGAGACCCTGGACGAGTCGAAGGTCATGGGCAACGGTTTTCACTTCGACAATCAGCCCTATCGAAGAGTCGGCGCCGAAGGCATTGAGGAACAATCCTTTGTCTACGGGGTCTTCGAGCAGTTCTTCCGCACGCAAAAGGGGAACGAGGCACGAACGGGTTTCGTGCGCTATTCTCCGACCGAGTCCGGAGACTGGTCCCAGGTTACGACCGAGGTGATCCACTTCGATGATGACGACTTTAACTATTACTTCCGTTTGGCTGTGGGCGACCTCAACGGTGACGGTTTGGAAGACATCGTTGTCGGTCGGAAACAAGGCGGTCTTGAGGTCTGGATTCAGACGGAAGACGGTCAGTTTTTCCAAAATATGCAGAAGGAATTGGACGTCAAGGGGCTGGCTTATGATCTTCGGATCATTGATCTCGACGGCGATGGCTGGGGTGATATTGTGGCGTCAATGGCCGATCTGGAAGCGGGACCCGGCGGTGTGTTCGTGTGGTACAGCCGTCCGGTAGTCTGAGAACGGGGGGCTGGATCCAAGGAGACCCTCGATCGGAAATGCGGGATAACTAAAGAGTGAAGATCTCACTCGTTATCGTGACTCATTTCTCCTCCGGCGTTCTGCCGGCCTGCGTTTCCAGCTTCAAGCGGGAGGCGACGGCAGAGGGCCATGACCTGCAGATCGTCATCGTGGAACATTCCGAAACCGCGGCCGAAACGGCCGCGGTTTCGGCTTTGGGGGTTGATCTCGTCCTTGAGCGACCGAATGGCGGGTATGCCGCCGGGCTCAATGCCGGGGTCGCCTGTACCGATGGCGAGGTGCTGCTTCTCGCAAATCCGGATATCGTTCTCCTGGAAGGATGCCTCAGACCTCTGCTTGAGGCTTTGAACCGAGGGTTCTCCGTGGTTGGACCGAAGCTGTTCTGGGACTCGGCTGCCGGCGTCTTGTTGCCGCCGCCGGAGGATCCGTCCCCGCGTGGAGAACTGCGGCGGATTTTGCGCCGACGATGGCCCTGGTATTGGCGCTGGAGACTGGGCGCCGAGTTGGAGAATATTCATCGTCACTGGTCCTCGTCGAGGCCGCTGGAGGTTGGAAATCTCAGGGGCCCACTGCTCGTACTGTCCAGGGCGGACTGGCGCCGGTTCGGTGAGATGAACGAGGACTACTTTCTCTACTACGAAGAAACGGAGTGGTTGTCAAGGGCTCGCCGGGTGGGCGCACGTTTGGCGATCGCCGGTCGGTCGGCCCTGGTTCACCGTTGGGGGCATGCCACGAGCAGGCGTGCGGATGCCGGCGCAATCGAGGAGGCGTCCAGGAGACGTTTCATGGAGCGAAACTACCCCCGGTGTGTCCGAAGGGCGGTTGGTTGTCTTCAGACCAGGACGGTGTGCCCGTTCTCCCCGGAGATCATTGAAGACATTTCTTCACTGCCGGACGTCACAGCCGATCTCTGGTTGTTTTCGCCCTTTGAACATCTCGCGCCTGCGGCCGGGTGGGTTGGGGATGGAGGCGATCCGGCCCTTGCTGCTTCTCTGTTTACCGGCGGCCCATGGTATGCCATGGCGGCCGAACGCTCGCCGCGAGGATGGAAGATCAAGGGCGTCTGGACCTGGAGAGGGGATACACGTGAGTGAAATTACCGTACGGGCCTTCCGGGACGGAGATGAGAAGAAGATCAACGACACCTTTAACCGGGTCTTTAGTCTCGGACGGTCTCTTGAAGAATGGTATTGGAAATTTCGTGATGTTCCCGGTGGTCGCCCCATCATGTTGGCTTGGCTTGACGGCGAAATCTGCGCGCATTACGGGAGCCTCCCAGCGCGTTTCCAGGTGGATGGGATCGAGTGGCCGGCTGCACAGATCGTCGATGTGTTCTCGACTCGGGAAGCCCGCCGATTGTTCGCCAAACGCGGCGTCTGGGTGAAAACCGTTGAGCGCTATTTTTTGGGGTTCGGCGAACGCGGTCGGTTCCCCCTGCTCTTTGGATTTCCCGGGAAGCGTGCTCTTCGTCTCGGGGTGCTTCAGTTGGGCTACGACTCGGTTGAGCCACAGCCTATTCGTTACCTGCGGAGGGACGGCAGCACCGGTTCAGAGACTTTCAGCCGGTATCTCTATCGTGCCGAACTTGCGACTGAAAAGGATGATCGCCTGGACACCCTGTGGCAGAGCGCAAGATCGGACTATCCGGTTGCGGTCATTCGGGACGCGGCGCGCGTCGCAACACGGCTCAGCGGCCGACCGGGCGTCTCCTACCATCGTTTCCTGGTGTTTCCACGGTTTTCGCCGACCCCGGTTGCCTTTGCGGCATTTCGTACGGACCAAGGCCGCTGCCGCTGGGTAGATCTGGTCTGGGACCACGGACATCGGGGGGCCCTCGCTTTGTTGTCCCTCGTCGGCCGCAGGCTGGCGCACAGTCATGGCGCCGCTTTCGAGGAACTCTGGCTCAACGGGGACCAGGCGGGGATTGATTTCCTGCGTCGACGGGGCTTTTGCGAGCAACCGGAGCCGAACGGCTTGGTGATGGTGGCCCGTTCATTTAACCAAAACTTGAGCGTGGCGACCCTTGATCGGCGAGTGTACCTGACGATGGCCGATGCAGACCTCGTTTGACCCCAGAGATCCCGGAAAGATTTTTCTCTTGACCTCGGCGGTCGGGCCACGACATAATATTCCACGTGTTGAAAAAAACTCGATTCCAAAAACCCTTGACACTTGGAAAAGACCGCTGTAGTGTTTATGCTGTGGTGACATGAAAATGATCTTATGTTTTATGGAGTCAATATTTTTACGGGAGGTGATGCGGGACGGAAATGCCGAAGCAGTGTTCGGTAGAGTTGCTCCGTAACAACGGGCAACGTTTTTGTAAGCCACTATTTTGGAAGGAGCTGAGAATGAAAAAGTTTCTGACTTTGGCACTGGCGGGGGCAATGGTCCTCGGACTCAGCAGTGTCGTATTTGCAAATATCTGCGCGTTCGACCCCGTGCCGGCCGCGACCCTGTTGTTCCCCTTCGTGGAGTACGACTACAGTCACAATGGCGCAACCACCGCGTTCGCCATCACCAACGTTTCCTCGGAAGCCCAGGTTGTTCACATCACTCTGTGGACGGACTATTCAGTGGCTATCTTGGACTTCAACGTCCTGCTCACCGGTTATGATGTGCAGACCTTCGACATTGGTTCCATCCTCCGTGATGGTGATCTGCCTCAGACCGGTCCCACCTTCACGGAATCCGATTTTGACGATCCGCATTCCGACGGTCCCATTTCCGAGACCAATTTCCTCAATGGCGACTGGATCGAGGGACTCCTCGACCCGCCAGGCGGCGCCTGGGTTTGCACTGACGGTAACCCCTCCGAATATGGCCCGGGAACCATTCCTCAGGACGTCCTCGACCTCTTTGAGGGATGGCTGAAGAAATCCCAGGGCGGCGCGAGCCGTGCTTACTCCGACCAATGCGACCAGGCATGGCCCTTCGCCGGTGCTTCCGGAACGGATGTCATGGGCACGTGGTGGCAGGACGATGCATTCAACGCCGGTCGTGCGACCTGGATGTACATCACCGCCGACGTGGTCCAGTACTGCAACAAGCTCTTCCCCTTCCAGACTGGTTACTTCGATGACGGGCTTCGCTCGGATGACAACGTGCTCATGGGAGACGTCTTCCAGCTCAACGGTGCGACCGGGTTCTCCTCTGCGGATAACGCGGTTCATATCGAAGCCGATCTGGACCTCATTGCAGTGGCGAGCGAAGGCAACCCCGGCTTCCCGGCGTCCTTCTACGCGCGCTATTCGAATAACGATGGCATACAAGACTATCGTGAGCCCCTGCCGACCGCTTGGGCCTTCCGTTATCTGAACGGCCCCGACTTCACCACCCACATCCGTGCGTGGAAAGGCGGAATCCTGCTTGATGCCGTAAATTGGGAGTGGCCGATCGTTGCCGATCTCCATCTCAACTCCAGAGACCACAATGTGTCCTCGATGGTTGCATCGAACTGCCTCGCCTACACCTACTACGCGTGGGACGAGGAAGAGAACGTGACCACATCGTCCGACAATCCGTGGTCGCAGCCCGGTGGTGAGTACATTGTGCCGAACCTCCTGCCGCTGGAGACTCAGGAAGTGGACGTCAACGAGTTCACTCTTCCGCGTGAGGATAACGGTTGGATGCTCTTCGTATGGCCGGCCTCGAACTTCTATAACGCCAATGGCGTCATGGAACAGTACATGCCCGACATGTATCAGACCTGGATGGGCGTTCGCTACACCGCGTACGGCGTCTTCACCGAAGGCATCAGCGGAGTCGTGATGGCGAACTACAACTGCTTCTGCGGTCAGGTTCTCCCGCAACTCGGCATCAATTTCGACTATGTCGGA
>JAIOSJ010000199.1 GCA_021107705.1 Thermoanaerobaculales bacterium
TCAGCGAGTGCTTCGACGGCGGCGTTCAGACCAACGTCGTCGAGAAGGAACGGCCGCAGTTGTCGGCTGATGCTGCGAATCAAATCGATCATGCCGTCGATATCCTCGGACATCCGGTGTGCCCGGTCCAATTGTTCGCTCTCACTCCGGGCCAAATCGCCTTCGATCAGGGCCAGGTTGATCTTGAGGACGGTCAAGGCGGCACCAAGATCGTTGTGGATCTCGTGAGCGATTTGGGAACGTTCCTTGTCTCTGAGGTTCTCGAGGTGAAGGGCCAGTCCCCGAAGTTGTCGACGATGGTCCACGAGTTCGCTTTCCGTCCGCTTTCGGTCGCTGATGTCCTCACAACTGGTAACGATGCCGATCGGTGTTCCGGATGAGTCAAGGACGGCATTGGAGATCAGTTGTACGGGAAATTCCCGGCCATCGGTCCTGGTGTGGATTGTTTCCCTTTTCGAATGACCCTCTGTGAGGATATCGGTAAATCCCTCTCCGGGTTCGCTACCCATGGTTCCTGGAGTTGTGAGACGCCGACCTACGATATTGCCGACCTCCGAGCCGTGCATATCTGCTTCCGCCTGATTGACGAAAAGGACCCGGCCGTCGATGTCCGTGATCGTGATGCCTATATCCATCGTCTCAACTGATTCCTTGAGGAGGTGGAGCTGTCGATCAAGCTGACTCCGTAAGGCATATTCCCGGCGCAAGGACCGCCATCTCCAGAGCATGACGGCAAATAGAAGTACGGCGATTGCGACGGTCACCAACAGCAGATCGCCGAGGTGTCCTTCGGGTTCCAACCAAAAGCTGGATCGGCTGTAGATCCAGTACTGAAGGACGAAGCCGATCAGGAGGAAAAGAACGACGACCGCAGCGATCCGTTCCTGAAAGAGCCGCCGGGTCATGGATGTTTCTCCGGAATCGAGGAATACTGAGTCCCCCCTTACCGCCTTCACCGGCCCGGGCTCGGATGGAACACCCACTGAATGACCTGAGGCAGTGGGGTCCATAGTAAGGAACCGACCATCCAGTCTCAGCCGGCGCTGTCGGCAGAGCCCTCGTCCTCGGGTGGCTCGGGCGCCGAGGACCTATCCCCGGAATTCTGAGGCTCGTCAGGCACTTCAGACCCCGGGCTTTCAGACCTGACTTCGGAAGCAGAGGCCGAGACCCGGACGGCAACCGAACCCCGAACGATCGTCAGGGGGACGACCTCGATCGTTGACCCATCCTTGAAAACCAGGGTTGGGGCGTCTGCTGCGGATATGATAATAGCGGTCCCCAATACGGCGACGAACACAAGTCCAAGAATCCCTTTGTATGTCATGCTACTGGCCTCAATGCCAGTCTACCATCGGAGGGGGAGGCTGTCAGCCAAGAGTTGCCCGGCAGCGCCGTAACCAAGGGGGGAGGGCAGTGGGACCGACCGGTTGAGTTCACCGGACTCTGCCGCCTCTGTGTTGTCAGACCCGTACCGATGCCTGTGGCCCTAAATCACCAATGAGGTAGAATAGAAGTGGGACTTGATCAGGATTAAGTAGACCAATGGAATTATCCGGTTTTTGGAAGTGTTATTGACAGGAGGAGGCGGTGCCATGAAAGTGTTGAACCGAATGCTGGTGACAGGTCTGACGGCCGGAATGATGGTGACGGCTCCGCTGTGTGTCGAAGCCGACGACCCTGAGCCGACCCCGAGTCCGGCGCCTACCGAGGTTTCGGTGAAACGTCCGAAGACACTCTCTGATCTGGCAAGGGGGTTTACGCTCCAACAGCTTGAAGGGAAAACAGATGGAGGTGTCGTCATCAACAATGCCAATTTGAAGGCGATGGGTGAGGGTGCAGTTATTTCTGAAGGGAAATCGTTGGATTCTTCGGGGCCCGTGCGGAGGGCTGGAGGCTTGGGTTCAGATTCGGATGCCTCTATGAAGACCTCAAGAGAGGTGGAACAATTGCGTGAGAAAGTCCGAAATTTCGAATCCCAGAAGAAGGCACTCGATGATGCCGCAAAAGAACGTGACAAGACCAATATGTATACGGGGGCCGGGCCCCAATACCGTGCGCCAGGAGTCGCGGATCCAGTGGATCTTCAGAGGAGAAAAATCGATCGCGAGTTGGATATCGCCAGAAAGAACCTGAATGCCGCAGAGAGAAAGGCTCAACGGAGAGGGCCGTCCCCCACTCAGCCGGAACCTCCGCCCACGGGCGACGACTGAACCGGGGGGAGTCTCTCTTTTCTGACGGTGTGAGGACAGTGGGCCTCGAGTCCGTACAACTTGAAGAGCATTGTGCTACTTCGTAAAGAGGGGGGGCGGCCTACTCATCCCATCTGTCCCTTTCACATGCCTATCACATGGGCCACCTAAAGGCGGGGGCCGCAGCGGGGCCATGCTGCGCAAATCGTAAGGCATGGGTTAAACTCCCCCGTTGCGAGGTGATGATGCGTGTACTTTCGGGCGTTCAGCCTTCGGGCATCCGTGCCAGGACGGTCCTTCCCGTCTTTATGCTGATTCCCTGCCTGACTGCCATTGGAGGAGGCTGGCCTTTGGCCAGGGGGGAAGCCCTGCGAGGGACCGGCAGGGCAGGCGGAGGCCCGAGGTCGCTGCAGGCCGACGGGGCGCAAGGTGGCGGGAAGGAAACGGCCCCGGCCTTCTGGCGCACCTTACGACGCCCCAGCGTTGCATTGTCTGCGGAACCGGGATGGCGTTCCCGAAATCTCCGGGGATTCGCAGTCGATAGCAACACTATCCCATTTCCTCTGTTTTTGAGACCTGAGACCCGACGCCTGGGCCCGGCAGTTCGACCTTCGAAGCAGTTCGAGGGTAAGTGGCTAAGAGATCTGGGGACGAGCCGTTGGGACGGAGTCCATCTGGGTCAAAATCCGCGCTAAGATGAGCCATGGTCATTTCAAGGAGGCTCCTGTGAGGATTACTATTCTCGGCGCCGGTCGCTGCGTCACCGGTTCGAAATTCCTATTGCAATGGAAGAAATTCAACACGCTGATCGACTGCGGCCTTTTCCAGGGCCGGAAAAAACTACGACTGCGGAACTGGAGTCCATTTCCTCACCCGGCAGACGACATCAACGCCATGGTTCTGACGCACGCCCATATCGACCACACGGGCTATCTCCCCCGATTGGTGCGACAGGGCTTCAACGGTCCCATCTACTGCACCCCTCCAACCCGAAACCTGCTGCGGGTTCTCTTACCTGATTCTGCTCATATTCAGGAAGAGGAGGCTCGCTACGCCAACAAGAAGGGCTTTTCCAAGCACTCACCTGCACTTCCGCTCTATCGGCAAGCCGATGCGAGAGCTGCGCTCAAACTGCTGGAACCGGTGCCTTTCGGCGAAGACGTCGAACTCCATCCGGGCATCCGCTTTCGCTTTCATCGCCAGGGACACATTCTCGGCGCCGCCGCCATCGAACTGGAGACAAAGGTGTCGGGAGGGGAACGCAAGAGCCTGTATTTCTCCGGCGATGTCGGACGACACGGCGTTCCGATTCTCAGAGATCCGGAACCCTATCCAGGATCTGACGTCCTCTTCCTCGAGAGTACGTACGGAAACCGGCTGCACCAGCCGGAGGACCCACGAGTACAATTGATCAAGGAGATCAGCAAGGGCTTCAAACGTGGCGGGGTGATCTTGATTCCGGCGTTCGCGGTGGACCGGACGCAGGAGTTGCTTTACATGCTTCACGGTCTCATGGCCGACGGTGATTTGCCGACCCTGCCCCTCTTCCTTGACTCGCCGATGGCAATCGAGGCGACCGCCCTTTACACCCGCTGTATCTCTGAACACGATCCCGAAATGCAGCACTTTTTCTCCGAGCAGATCAATCCGATCTTCCCACCCAATCTGGAAGTGTCACCCACTTCTCGGGACTCTCGCCGCCTGAATGACATTCGGGGTCCGGCGATCATCATCTCTGCGTCCGGAATGGCGTCGGGCGGCCGCGTCCTGCACCATCTCAAGCTGCGCCTCCCCGATCGCAGGAACACCGTTCTGTTCGTCGGGTATCAGGCCAACGGCACCCGCGGCCGACGGCTGATCGAAGGGGAACCCGAGGTCAAGATCCATGGACAGATGATTCCGGTGAAGGCGCACATCGCCCAGATCTCCGGCTTGTCGGCACATGCCGACGCCGAGGAACTTCTCATGTGGCTTTCACGCCGGGACAGGGACCCCGAGAAGGTCGTTCTCGTTCACGGAGAATTCCCCGCCCAGGAAGCCCTCGCTGAACGCCTCAAGAACGAACTGGGCTGGGATTGCGTGATTCCGGAGATCGGGGACACGCTGGAGTTCTGGTAGGCGCGGAGACGGCGTCAAAAAAGTCGAAGAGATCAAATGGGTCGAGGATGCTGGGACGCTCGGGTGCGGGGATGCCGAAACGGAGCGCGATTGCCCGGCCGACATAACGATAGACAGGGATTTTGTGGGCGAGCCGGCAGCGGTTCGTAGGGTCTCTTACCAAGCCATGTTCCCCACATCCGCCCATTAAAAACGCCGCACCCTCGGGTGCGGCGTCTAAATTGGATTTCGAACGAAGAGCTACTCTTCCTTCTTTCCCTCAGGCTCTTGCTTTCCCTCAGGTTCTTCGGCGGCCTCTTCGACTGCCGAGACCTCTGGGGCGGTTTCTTCTTCTACCGGCGCAAGAGTCTCTTCAGTCGCTTCGACTTCCTCTGGCTCTTGTTCCTCGGTTCCGGCCTCGAACTCGACGGCCTCATCGGCGCCCGCTTCAACTTCGGCGACTTCCTTGCGGCCGCCTCCGAAAATGCCCTTGGCGCGGTCGATCAGGGAGCCCTTGTCATCGACCGCTCCGTCGCCGCCTTTGGCCTTGGGCTGAAAATCGACAAATTCGATGATTGCCAATTCGGCCCCGTCGCCCTTGCGACGACCAAGCCGCATGATCCTGGTATAGCCGCCGTCGCGCCCGACAAATCGCGGTGCGATGGTGTCGAACAAATGCTTCACGGTTTCCTTGTCCGGAACCATCGTGAGTACCCGACGACGATTCGCCAAGGATCCCGTGCGGGCCAGAGTGACCATGCGCTCAGCCAAGGGCCGGAGCTCTTTGGCTTTTGCAACCGTGGTAATGATCCTCTCGTGCGTGAACAGGGCCGTCAACTGGTTGCGAAACATGGCCTTTCGGTGAGCGGTGGTACGGCCCAATTTACGGCCGCGAACTCGATGTCGCATGGTCTTACTCCGTCATTTCCTAAATAGGCGATCCCAGTTTTGCCGTCCGGCTTCAAGGACCGACCCATCCGGGATCAAAATTCTAGATTCATCCCAAACCCAATGCCTTCCGCCTCGAGCTTCTCCCGCACTTCCTTGAGAGACTTCTCTCCAAAATTGCGGATTTCAACCATTTCCTTCTCAGAGCGGGAAACAAGGTCACGAAGGGTTTGAATATTTGCGTTCTTCAAGCAGTTCATTGATCGAATGGAGAGTTCAAGAGTCTCGATGCTCTGATCGAGGATACTGTTTTCTTGGGGTTCTTCCTCGACCTCGACTACGACCTCTTCTTCTTCTTCGGTCCCGAGTGCCGCGTAGATGTCCATGTGTCCACGCACCAATTGAGCTGCTTGACTCATGGCTTCTTCCGGCAGAACGGTTCCATTGGTCCACACCTCGACGATGAGGCGGTCAAAATTCGTCATCCGCCCAAGACGGGCCATCTCAACGCGAAAATTTGCCTTCTTCACCGGCGAGGAGGCCGAATCCACCGGAATGAAAGTGACGTCGAGGTCTTCAGTCTGATTCTCGTCCGCTTGGACATAGCCCCGGCCGATACCAACCCTTACGGTCATTCGGAAAACGGCGTCGGCCGAGAGGGTGGCAATGTGAATATTGGGATCCACAATTTCCACCTGAGAGGTGCCCTCGAACTGGCCGGAAGTAACTTCCCCGGGGCCGGTTGCGTCCAGCGTGATAAAGGCGGCATCAACACCATGCAACAGGATCGGGATCTGTTTTAGGTTCAGGATGATGTCGGTGACATCTTCCACGACACCCGGGAGAACCGAGAACTCGTGGTCCACGCCCTCGATCTTGACCGCCGTAATGGCGGCGCCGGGAATCGAGGAAAGAAGCGCACGGCGAAGCGCGTTGCCGACCGTGGTTCCCCATCCCCGTTCCAAAGGCTGAGCTACGAAGCGGGCGTATCTTTCGCTTCGGCTTTCTTCGTCGATCTCGATTGCTGACGGCTTGTGAAACTGGTTCCAGATCATCTCCACCCTCCTCAGCGCGAGTAGAGCTCGACGATGAGCTGTTCCTGAATCGGAAATCGAATGTCCTCACGCGTTGGGGCCTCAAGGACCTTTCCGCTCAGGGCGCCGGCATTCAGCTCCAACCATGGAGGAATCCCACGTCCCTGAGAGAATTCCACGGCCTCACCCACCTGAGCAATCTCCTTGCTCCTTTCCCGCAACGCAATCTCCATGCCCGGCTTGACCCGGAAGGAGGGCACGTTGACCCGGCGCCCGTCAACGGTGATATGACCGTGACGAAGAACCTGCCGTGCTTGGCTTCGCGAAGTCGCAAAACCGAGGGAAAACACGACGTTGTCCAGACGCAACTCGAGCAACTGGAGGAGATTCTCACCCGTGACACCTTTGCGTCGGTTGGCATCGTCAAAGGTCCTGCGGAACTGACCTTCGAGCATGCCATAAATCCGACGCAGCTTCTGCTTCTCGCGAAGCTGGATACCGTAAGCTCGTGGCTTACGGCGCCGAGCCGCACCATGCTGCCCGGGGGGCTGATTGCGCCGTTCAATCGCGCATTTTTCTTTGTAACACCGTTCTCCCTTGAGAAAGAGCTTCATGCCCTCACGGCGACACAGACGACAGACGGGTCCTCTGTAACGTGCCAACTCAGACTCCTTGACTCATACGCGGCGGCGTTTACGCGCCCTGCAACCGTTGTGCGGGATCGGCGTTACGTCGCGAATACTCTTGATATCCAGGCCGCTTGCAGCAACCGCACGAATGGCCGATTCACGACCTGGGCCGGGGCCCTTCACGCGGATTTCAACACTACGGACTCCGTTATCCTGGGCCTGGTCGGCGGCATTTCGTGCAGCCAACTGGGCGGCGTAGGGAGTTCCCTTACGAGAACCCTTGTACCCAATCAGTCCACCCGATGCCCAACACAGGGTTTCGCCACCGGGATCGGTGAAGGTGATGATTGTGTTGTTGAAGGTGGCATGGATATGGGTAATGGCGTGCGGAATATTCTTCTTAACCCGCCGTGTCTTGCGTGCACCCTTACGTTCGTTGGCCATAAATCTCTCCCGAAATCCTACTTGCCGACTTTTTTCTTGCCGGCAACCGCCTGGCGGCGCGGACCCTTCCGACCACGGGCGTTGGTATGGGTCCTCTGGCCGCGAACCGGAAGACCGCGACGGTGGCGAATCCCACGGTAGCAACCAATCTCGATCAGGCGCTTGATGTTCATGGCCACCTCTTTTCGGAGATCGCCTTCCACTCCGCCCTCCTCCTGGAGAACGCGCTGGATGCGGAGGACCTCATCTTCAGACAGGTCCTTGACCTTGGTACCCTCGTCCACACCAGCAGTCGAGAGAACCGTTTTGGCGCGAGCCCGACCGATACCGTAGATATAACTCAGTCCAATCTCAACTCGCTTGTTTGATGGCAGATCAACACCTGCAATGCGTGCCATAGAGCCTCCTTGATCAGCCCTGACGCTGCTTGTGTTTCGGGTTTTCGCAAATCACCCGAACCACACCCTTGCGGCGGATGATCTTGCATTTCGAACACATGCGCTTCACTGACGGACGAACTTTCATTGCCGCCCCCTCTTCTATTTGTAGCGGTAAACGATACGCCCTCTCGTCAAATCGTACGGAGAGAGCTCGACGAGGACCTTGTCTCCAGGAAGAATTCGGATGAAATGCTTTCGCATCTTCCCCGAGATATGAGCAAGAACAGCGTGACCGTTCTCCAGTTCCACCCGGAACATGGCGTTCGGCAGCGGTTCCACAACTGTTGCGACCACTTCGATCGCTTCTTCCTTTGCCATTGACCCTCAACTCCTAAATCCCGAGTACACGGGCGCCGTTTTCGGTGACAGCCACCGAGAACTCAAAATGGGCGGCGATTCTACCGTCTTCGGTCCTGGCTGTCCAGCCATCATCGTCAATTTTCACGCGCCAACTTCCGGCGGTGATCATCGGCTCGATGGCGATAACCAAACCCGGCTTCATCACCGGCCCTCGACCGGACATTCCATAATTGGGTACCTGAGGATCTTCATGGAGATTTCGGCCGATTCCGTGGCCCACAAAATCCCGAACGACTCCGAAGCGCGCCGACTCGGCACGCTGTTGCACAGCCGCTCCGACATCCCCGAGACGGTTGCCCGGCCCAACATGGGCTACGGCATCTTCAAGGCACTGCTGTGTGATGTCCATCAGACGCTGTGCGTCTGCAGACATCGTTGAAATCCCAAAGGAAATCGCAGCGTCACCATAGAACCCATCCAACACAACGCCACAATCCACGCTCACCAAATCGCCTTCACGCAGCCGCACGCTTGGGCTTGGGATACCATGAACGATTACGTCGTTGATGGAAACACACAGGGTCGCCGGGAAACCCCGGTAGCCCTTGAAGGCAGGCTTGCCGCCTTCGTTGAGAATCAAGTCTTCAGCCAATCGATCAAGATCCCTCGTCGTTGTACCGGCTTGAGCAGCCTCGCGCACAGCATTGAGGGCCTTATGGACAAGGTGATTAGCCCGGTCCATGGCATCGATCTCGGCTGGAGTCTTGAGAAAAATCATCAGATCAACGTCGTCCTCGAATTCGACCACGACGCATGAAGCCGTCGTAGTGCCGCATCACCAATTGGCTCTCAATCTGCTGAACGGTATCCATTGCAACACCAACCACGATCAACAACGAGGTCCCACCAAAGAAGAACTTGATACCCAAGCCTTGGGTGAACCATCCGGGAAGGAGAGCATCAAGGGTCAATCCTATGAACGGAATCGTCGCAACCTTGAACCCTGAGATCAGGATCTGCGGAAGAATCGCCACCACGGCCAGATAGAAGGAACCTACCAACGTGATTCGCGTGAGAGTCCGATCGATGAATTCGGCAGTTTTCTTCCCCGGCCGGATACCGGGAATGAACCCACCATATTTCCGCATGTTCTCCGCGGTGTCTTCAGGATTGAAGATGATTGAGGTGTAGAAGTAGCAGAAGAAGATGATCGACAAGAAGTAGATCAGATTGTAAAGGGGTTCACCATAACCAAGGGCCTCGGCAATCTTCTGCAGCCATCGGTTCTCGATCATGGTCCCGAGGGTCTGAGGGAATGACATGATCGACGCCGCAAAGATCACGGGGATCACGCCACCGGTGTTCAGACGGAGGGGGAGATAGGTGCTCTGGCCACCGTAAACCCGACGACCGACGACTCGCTTGGCGTATTGAATGGGAATACGCCGCTGGGCCCGCTCCATGTAGACGATGGCCGCGACCACTCCTATCATGAAGACCACCAGAATGCCAATCGTCAAAATACTCATCGAGCCCTGTTGAACGTCCGTGATGGTATTGAGGATTGCACTCGGCAATCCAACGACGATGCCGGCGAAAATGATGAGTGAGATCCCGTTGCCGATTCCACGATCGGAGATCTGCTCACCAAGCCACATCACAAAGGCAGTTCCCGTAGTCAGGGTCAGAACCGTCAAGAGCCGGAAACCCCAACCGTGCAATTCAAGCGGCACGAGGTGGGCGCCGCCGGGCGCCTGTGTCCGCTCGAGAAAGAATGAAATACCCATTCCCTGGATCACTGAGAGAACCACGGTGCCGTAACGGGTGTATTGGGTGATCTTGCGCCGACCGAGGTCGCCCTCTTTCGAAAGCTTTTCGAGATAAGGCCAAACCACCGTCAAGAGCTGCAAGATGATCGATGCCGAAATATACGGCATGATCCCCAGTGCAAATACGGTCATGCGCCCAAGAGCGCCACCCGAGAAAAGGTTCAGGAAACCCAGAACCGTGCCCTTCGCAGCCTCGGCGAATTCGGCAAGAGCCATCGGATCGACCCCGGGGATCGGAATGAAAGCGCCGACGCGATACACCGCCAGGAGAGCAAAGGTAAATATCAGCCTCTTGCGCAGGTCCGGAATGGCGAAGATGTTGCGGAAGCTCTCGATCACGATGTCACCACTTCCCAGCTCCCGCCGGCCGCCTGAATCTTGGCCTGAGCGGCGCCGGAGAACCTATGTGCGTGAACAACGATTTTCTTGGACAACTCGCCAGTTGCGAGAACCTTGACCGGCTGTTTTCCGGAACGGATCAATCCCTTCTCCACCATAGTGGAGGGGTTCACCTCGTCACCGTCAGCGAAAACCCGCTCGAGATCACGCATGTTGACGACCTGGAATTCCACCCTGAAAATATTGGTGAATCCTCTTTTGGGAATCCGGCGAACGAGTGGCATCTGTCCACCCTCGAAACCATACCTGCGAGAATAGCCACTACGGGACTTTTGACCCTTGTGGCCTCTTCCGGCAGTCTTGCCGTTTCCCGATCCAGGACCACGACCGACCCGCTTTCGGCCTTTCTTGGCCCCGGCGGCGGGACGGAGATTGTGCAGCTCCATGGTCATGCTTCTACCTCCTCCACGGAAACCAGGTGGACCACCTTCGTCACCATGCCGCGAATACACGGATGATCGACTCGGGTAACAGTCCGCCCGATCCGCCCCAGGCCCAATCCGGTCAGCACTTTCCTCTGCTTACCCGAATAGCCGATTTGGCTCTTGACCTGAGTGATTTTCAACATCTTTTTCTTGGACGACTTCTTGGCGGGACTCATGACGTCTCACCCTCTTTGTTGCCCTCGTCGGCAACGGCGCCGGCCGCGGGGCCTTCCTCTTCCACCGAAGCTTCCGAGACCTCATCTGTCTTTTCGACATCCGGTAATTCAGGGGAAGTCTCGGTAGTCTCGCCACCAATATCCACACCCCGTAAACGCCGGACCTGCTCCCTGGTCATCAACTGTCCGAGCGCGTCAAAAGTGGCTCGAACGACGTTGAACGGGTTCCGACTACCGACGATCTTGGTGAGAACATCCTGGATCCCAGCCGATTCCATGACCGCACGCACGCCGCCTCCGGCAATGACGCCGGTACCGGGCGACGCGGGTCGAAGGAGAACGCGGGTCGCGCCCCAACGTCCCCACACCTTGTGCGGCACGGTTCCGCCTACCATTGGGACTCGGATCATGTAGCGCTTGGCGTGCTCGGATGCCTTCTGAATTGCCGGGGGCACTTCACGGGCCTTCCCGGTTCCATAACCGACTTTGCCCTCACCATCACCGGTTACGACGACGGCTGAGAAAGAGAAGTTCTTACCACCCTTGACAACCTTTGCCACGCGGTTGATATGGACGACGGTTTCAGTATTTTCGTTTTCTCGATTTATCATTTTGAAACCCCTAGAACTTCAAGCCGCCCTCTCGGGCCGCCTCCGCGATGGCGCTGATCACACCGTGGTAGTTGAACCCTCCGCGGTCGAACACCACGGTTTCGATACCCTTTTCCTTCGCCCGCTCCGCGATAGCGGCGCCGACGAGCTTGCCGGATTCAGCGTTCCCCGAATGGGAAGCGCTTCCTGACACCTCTTTCTCGAGACTCGACGCGGCAGCAAGGGTGACCCCGTTCTCATCATCGATGACCTGGGCGTACACATGACGCAGACTCCGAAAAACCGCGAGTCTTGGACGAGAGGCCGTACCGGACACAGTGTGACGATAACGACGTTTGACTCTCTCACGACGTTTCTTGCGATCCTGCAACCTACTCATACCGTCGCTCCCTGCTTCCCGGCCTTGATCCGTACATACTCACCGGTATAGCGAATACCCTTGCCTTTGTAGGGCTCGGGCGGCCTCAAGGCTCGAATCTCAGCCGCCACCTGGCCCACACGCTGGCGGTCAATGCCGGTTACGGTGACGCGGTTGGCCTTGCCGTCGACTTCAATTTCAATATCCTCGGGAACCGGGAAGTTCACCGGGTGAGAGTAGCCAAGGCTGAAAATCACGGCTGTGCCCTGCTTCTCAGCGCGATAACCAATTCCGATGATGTCGAGTTCTTTCTTCCACCCCTCGAAAACACCGGCTGTCGCATTCGCGAGGAGGGCTCGATTGAGCCCATGAAAGGCACGTGTCTGACGTTCCTCGTTCTCCCTAGTGAGTTCGAGGTTTCCGTCCTTGGCCTCGGCGCCGATACCGGGCATCAAGTGGACCAAAAGCTTCCCCTTCGGCCCCTTGACCTGGACCACACCGTTTCCGACATGGATGTCAACACCCTTGGGTATTGGGATGGGCGTTTTTCCGATTCGAGACATCGTACCCTCCCTACCAGATTTCGCACAGGATTTCACCACCAACACGCAGGCCACGGGCCTGCTCATCGGTCAAAACCCCGCGATTCGTCGAGACGACGGCTACTCCAAGGCCGTTCCGCACCTTGGGCACGTCTTCACATCCGGCATAGATCCGGCACCCTGGGCTCGAAACTCGGCGAAGACCGTGAATCACGCTTTCGCCGTCGTCCGCATATTTCAAATAAAGTCTGATGATGCCCTGCGGCCCCTCTTCAACCAGCTTGAAGGTTCGAATGAACCCCTCTTGCTTTAAGATCTTGGCCAGCTCGAGCTTTGTTTTCGAAGCCGGAATATCCGTCCGGTCATGACGAACCAAAGTGGCATTCCGGATTCGAGTCAGCATGTCGGCAATGGGATCAGTCATACTCATGTCTACCCCCTACCAACTTGCTTTGGTCACGCCCGGGAGGTAACCCTCCAGGGCTAATTCACGGAAACAAACACGGCAAAGTTGAAATTTGCGCATGTATCCCCGGGGCCGGCCGCAACGGCGACAGCGATTGCGGTGACGTACCTTAAACTTGGGCTTCCTGAGGCTTTTGGCGATGGATGCCTTGCGTGCCACGGCTCTCCTCCCTATCGACTCGCGAACGGCATCCCGAGTCCGGCCAGAAGCGCTCGCGCCTGGTCATCGGTGGGTGCCGAAGTAGTAATTGTAATGTTCATGCCCATGACTCCCTCGATCTTTTGGTACTCGACCTCGGGAAAAATGAGAATGTCTCGAATTCCCAGCGTGTAGTTCCCCCTGCCGTCAAACCCCTTGGGGTTGATGCCTCGAAAGTCTCGGACACGGGGCAGACCCACGCTGATGAGACGATCCAGGAACTCATACATGCGATCCCGGCGAAGGGTGACCTTTGCACCAACCGGCATACCTTCACGCAACTTGAAGGCGGCAATGCTTCTGCGTGCCTTGCGCATGACAGGCTTCTGGCCGGTGATGTTGGTCAACTGTTCAAGAGCCGTTTCAAGCAATTTCGCGTTGCGAGATGCCTCTCCGACTCCGATATTGCAGGTGATTTTCTCCACTCGGGGCACCTGCATAGGATTGGTGAACGCGAACTCCTTTCGGAGTGCCGGGAACACCGTTTTACTGTACTTCTCACTCAAGCGCGCCATCGTACCTCCTAACGGTCGAGAATCGCGCCATCGACCTTGGCGACGCGGACCTTCCGTCCGTCGTCGAGAACCTTGTATCCGACACGGGTCTTTTTCCCGGAGTCGGGGGAAACTACCATCACATTGGAAACATGGATCGGCGCCTCGCGCTCGACAATACCGCCTTGAACCCGCTTCTGTGGATTGGGGCGAGTATGGCGTTTGATCATATGAACGCCTTCCACTACGATCCGTTCGCGGTCCTGATTCACTTTGAGGACCTTTCCCTTCCGGCCGGAATCTTTGCCGGAGATGACCTCGATCATGTCACCCTTCTTAACTTTCATCTCACGCCTCCTAGAGCACTTCGGGCGCCAACGACACAATCTTCATGAATCGCCGCTCGCGAAGTTCACGGGCGACTGGGCCGAAGACACGAGTGCCGACGGGCTCACGCTCGGCATTGACTACCACCGCAGCGTTGTCGTCGAAACAAATGTAGGAACCATCCTTGCGGCGTGTCCGGAAACGAGTGCGAACGAGGACCGCTTTTACCACGGTTCCCTTCTTGATCTCCGAATCCGGAACGGCCTCCTTGACGGAGCACACGACAATATCGCCGACACCGGCGTATCGGGGTGCGGCCGATCCACCCAACTGACGAATAGCTTTCAACCGGCGAGCGCCTGAGTTGTCAGCCACATTGATAACGGTTCCCATCTGAATCATGGTCTATCTCCTACTACTGCGCGCGCTCGATAATCTTGCGCACCCGCCACCGTTTGCGCTTGGACAAAGGACGGCACTCTTCGATCAGAACGCGGTCACCCAAGTTGCAGCTGTTTTCTTCGTCGTGCGCCATGAAACTGGAGGTGGTGCGCACAAACTTGCCGTACAACGGATGCCTCACAAAGTTCTCGACTTTGACGACAATAGATTTGTCGGCGCCGTTTGAATCCACCACACCGACCTTGGTGGTTTTCTGCGAAATCTTGACCTCACTCATGGCTCGCCTCCTGGCTCCGACGCTCACCCATGACGGTGAGCACTCTGGCGATGTCCTTGCGGACCTCACGAATCTTGATCGGGTTCTCGATCTGACCCGTGCTCTTCTGAAAGCGCAGCTTGAAGAGCTGCTCTTCGAGATCACCCAAGGTCTTTTTCAGTTCGTCCACCGAGCGGTCACGAAGTTCTCCGGCGTTCATTCCACGCCCCCTCTCACGATGAAGCGCGTCTTGATCGGCAGCTTGTGGGCCGCCAAACGCATTGCCTCACGGGCGATATCTACCGGTACGCCTTCCATCTCGTAAAGAACTCTGGTCGGCCTAATGACTGCGACCCACTCTTCAGGGTTTCCCTTACCCTTGCCCATCCGGGTTTCCAGAGGCTTCTTGGTGATCGGCTTATCGGGAAAGATGCGAATCCAGATCTTTCCGACACGCTTGACATGACGAGTCATGGCAATACGAGCCGCTTCGATCTGGCGGGCCGTAAGCCAACCGGGCTCAAGCGCCTGCAGGGCGTAATCACCGAAGGAAATCTTGTTCCCCCGGCTGGCAATTCCCTTGATCTTGCCTCGCTGTTGCTTTCGATATTTGACCTTTTTCGGCATCAACATGGCATTCTCTCCTTAGGCCTTCGAGCCGCTGCGGGCACGAGCCCGATGGCGCTCTCCGCGATACACCCACACCTTGATTCCGATGACGCCATAGGTGGTGAACGAAGTTACGAAGCCGTAATCAATGTCGGCCTTCAGAGTATGGAGCGGCAATCGTCCCTGTTGATACCACTCGGAACGAGCGATCTCAGCTCCATTGAGGCGACCGGCACAGCGGATCTTGATGCCCTGAGCACCGAAACGAAGGGCGTTTTCAATGGCCCTGCGCATGGCCCGACGAAAGGCGATCCGGCGCTCGAGCTGCCGCGCCACGTTACCGGCAATCAGATGCGCATCGATCTCGGGGCGTTGGATCTCCTGGATATTGATGTGGATATCCTGGCCGTAGCGCCGCATCAGATCGTCCCGCAACTTGTCCACCTCGGCGCCCTTGCGACCGATGATGATGCCCGGACGTCCCGAAAGGATGTTGACACGCAGTTTGTTGGCCGTACGCTCAATGTCAATGGCCGAAACCGCGGCATTTGCGAGGCGTTGCCCAAGATAATCCCGCAACTGGAGATCCTCATGGAGGAGGTTGGCGTAGTCTCCACCCTCAGCATACCAACGGGAACGCCACGTATTGTTGTAACCCAACCTGAAACCATAGGGGTGCGTTTTCTGTCCCACCTCGTTCTCCTTATGCCTCGCGCACGTCAAGTTCCACAGTTATGTGGCACATGCGCTTCAGGATTCGATGCATTCGCACCACTTTCGAGGCCGGACGCCCGCGCTTTAGTCGCGGGCCGTCATCGACCGTAATCCTGGAAATGTAGACCCTATCCACGTCAAGGTCCGGCTGGCTCTGTTCAAAATTTGCCAATGCCGACCGAACCAACTTCTCGACGTCGCGTGCTGCGTACTTCGGACTCAGCTGGAGAGACGTGAGGGCGGGTTCAACCTGCCTGCCGCGAATCAGATCCGCGACGAGCCGCACCTTGCGCGGCGAAGACCGATAATACCTGAGTTGCGCTCGTGCTGCCATCATTCCCCCTACCGCGCCCCTTTGTCTTTCCTACCGGAGTGACCTCGGAAGGTTCGAGTGGGCGCAAATTCGCCCAACTTATGTCCAACCATGTTCTCGGTAACAAAGACCGGCACGAATTTGTGACCGTTATGTACCGCGATGGTGAGACCCACCATCAACGGGGTGACTGTGGAGCGCCGCGACCAGGTCTTGATGACCTTGCGGGTGCCGGAGGCATTCATGGCCTCAACCTTTTTCATCAAGTGGTCGTCGATGAAAGGTCCTTTACGGATCGAACGAGCCATCTTTCTCTCCCTACTTCTTGCGGCGCGAAACGATCAGGCGATCTGATGCCTTGCGTCCACGCGTCTTTGCGCCCTTGGTGGGCTTGCCCCATGGAGTCACCGGATGGCGACCTTTGTTCCGACCCTCACCACCACCATGGGGGTGATCGACCGGATTCATCGCTGTTCCTCGAGTCTGCGGCCGAATCCCCTTCCAGCGGGAACGACCTGCCTTACCGATCTTTAAATTCGACTGTTCCGAATTGCCTACTTGTCCGATGGTTGCGATGCAGGTCGCGAGAACCATCCGCATCTCTCCGGAGGGCATACGCAAGGTGACGTATTTGCCCTCTTTCGCCATGATCTGGGCAGAGGTTCCGGCCGAGCGAACCATCTGAGCTCCCTTACCCGGTTTCAGTTCCACATTGTGGATTTGGGTACCGAGAGGAATACTCTGCAGCGGCATGGCGTTGCCGACCCGAACGTCGACTTTTTCACCCGCCACCACCTGGTCGCCGACCTTCAGGCCCTCAGGCGCGATGATGTATCTCTTCTCGCCGTCGAGGTAGTGCAACAGAGCAATGAACGGCGTACGGTTCGGGTCGTACTCGATGGTGGCAACCTTCGCCGGAACGTCAAATTTGTCTCTTTTGAAGTCGATGATGCGATAGCGTTGCTTATGCCCACCACCACGACGCCGTGAGGTGATATGACCGTCGCTGTTGCGACCCGAAGAGCGCTTTTTCCCTTTTGTGAGCTTTTTCAGAGGACGCGATGTGGTCACCTCGGAGAAGTCCAATGAGGTGACGAATCGGCGCCCTGGCGAAGTCGGTTTATAGCTTCGAATACCCATGCTCGACCCCTCAGATCGCCTCGAAGAATTCAGGCGTTTTCTCGCCCGCCACCAACTTGACGTAAGCCTTGCGAACCATCTTTCGATGACTCACGACCCGGCCGTATCGAAGCTGAGGCTTCCCCTTCCGGTTAACGACCCGAACCTCCGCAACTCTCACGTCGAAGAGTTCCTCGACGGCGTTACGGACCTGGATCTTGTTTGCACCACGAGCCACCTCGAAACAGACGGTGTTTTCCCGCTCCTGCATGAGAGTGGTCTTTTCGGTGATGATCGGCCGCAGGACGATTTCGCGCGCCTTCATGAGAGCACCTCCACGAGAGATCGGAGGGCCGGCTCAGAAGCGACGATCCAACGGTGGTTCAATACCTCGTAGGTATTCACAGACATCGCATCCAGCATCTTCAGTTCGGGACGGTTCCTGCTGGCCAAGTGGAGATTGATGTTCTCGAGCCCATCCACCAGCAAAACTTTCTGGTCCTTGATGCCGAGGTCCTCAAGGTTCTTCATGAAGTCCTTGGTCTTGGGACCATCGAGGTCCATCGAGTCGAGAACCAAGATCCGACCTTCCGCCAAGCGCTGGCTCAGAACGCCACGAAGGGCGGCACGACGAGCTTTTTTGTTGACTTTCATGACGTAGGAACGGGGACGGGGACCATGGACGATACCGCCGGCTCGCCACAGGGGGGATCGACGGTGACCCGCTCGCGCCCGGCCGGTGTGTTTTTGTTTCCACGGCTTGGCGCCCGTTCCCGCGACCTCACCACGTTCCTTGGTCTTGTGGGTACCCCGCCGACGAGAGGCGAGATAGGCGCGGACGACTTCCCACACGAGGTGTTCACTCACCTCACGAGCAAAAACGTCCTCCGGAACCTCGAGTTCTCCGACGACGCTGTTTGTCCAATTTTTCAATTCGATCTTCATGACGCCCCCTTCACCCTCGAACCTTGACGATTCGGATGTAGGAGTTACGGGCGCCGGGAATACCGCCTTTGAGAAAAAGGAGGTTCCGGTCCGTGTCGATCTTGACGACCTTCACGTTCTTCACCGTGATCCTCTTATTTCCCATCTGGCCAGGCATTTTGACGCCCTTGAATACTTTGGACGGCCATGCGGACTGTCCAATGGATCCAGGCTTACGATGCCATCCTGAGCCGTGGCTTGCGCGGCCACCGGCGTGGCCATAGCGCTTCATGACGCCCTGAAAGCCGCGACCCTTGGATTTTCCGACGACGTTCACCTGTTCGTCAGCTTCGAAGATATCCGCCAACACCGAATCGCCGGGCCGGCTTTCATCTCCATCGTCCACCGGCACCTCCGCCACCATCCGAGTCGGTGGAATGCCGGCAGCCTTGAAGTGCCCCTGGGTCGGCATGGTCGCGTTTCGACGAGGTCTTTTTTCAACCAAGCCGATCTGAACGGCCTCATAGCCGTCATTTTCAATGCTCTTTCGTTGAACCACGACGCAGGGGCCGGCCTCAACAACGGTGACCGGAATAACCCGACCGTCGTCATCGAAGATCTGGGTCATGCCCACCTTTTTACCGAGGATTCCGCGTACCATTTTCGCCTCCTCCTCTTAGGCCCCGTAGGCCTTGATCTCAACGTCCACTCCGGCCGGAAGTTCCAGCTTCATGAGAGCGTCGATGGTTTGTTGGGTCGGCTCGAGAATATCCAACAGCCTCTTATGGGTGCGGATCTCGAACTGCTCCCGAGCTTTCTTGTTGACGTGGGGCGACTTCAGCACCGTGAAGCGCTGAATATGGGTCGGCAGCGGGATCGGGCCGGCGATGCGAGCCCCGGTACGCTGTGCGGTATCAACGATCTCCGTAGCCGATTGATCGAGCAAACGGTAATCGTAGGCCTTCAGACGGATACGTATTTTTTCGCTCGCCATGTCTTACTCCAGGATTCCCGTGATGGCTCCGGCGCCGACGGTACGTCCACCTTCGCGAATAGCGAAGCGCAAACCCACCTCCATGGCGATCGGCGTCAACAGCTCAACCTCAAGGTTCGTGTTGTCACCGGGCAACACCATCTCAA
>JAIOSJ010000131.1 GCA_021107705.1 Thermoanaerobaculales bacterium
CTCGCCGAGCCGCGGTAGAGATAGACCCGCCCCTCGTTGCTCTGGCCGTTGTCAAAATCGGACGCGCCGATCAGGATGTCGGCGTAGCCGTCACCGTCGATGTCACCGGCAGTCGCAACCGTCGCCCCGAAGGCGGCAGAACCCTGAGTACCGTCCGCGGTCCACGACGCCGACGACAGCAACGGGTCGATCGTGATCGGATAGACCGCATCGTGGTCGACGACGACCAGGCGCAGCTCGAAACCATCGACCTCGAGCCGACACGCCAGCGCCTCATCAAGGGCGTCGAAGGCTGCGAGATGGGAATAGTGCAGCACCGTCACCCCGGCTGGGGTCCGCAGGTCGATGCCGCGACGATCGCTGTGCATCGTCACCCTGAAATTGCCGCTCATGCGGCCGCTGACGACCATCGGCCCATCGCCGGCCGGCCTTTGGTGGACGGTGAATCCCTGCTCGAGACCATCCTCACGATTGATATACCACTCGTCGAGACCGTTGCCGAGAAGCTCGGCCCGAGCCCCGTCAACGTGAAGCACAGGTTGGTCGGGGGTAATGCGTTCAGCGCCCCGTCCCCACCACGCCAGCTGCCATCCCCACTGCCATTCCTGATCACCCGCGACCCGATCTTCAATTCGGATACCGCTGTCGTCAACCACGCTCCTCAGCCTGTGGGCACGATTCGGCGCCGACCACGAACCGTCAGTTCGCGCAGAGAAGTGATACTCCTCCTCTGCGATCTGCCGCGTGATGTCCTCACGCCACGAGTCCGATTCCGCAGCGGCCGAAGCCGTCACGATGAGAACGAGAGCAAGACACGCCATAATGGAAAAAGACACACGACCGGCAGCTTTCATAGTGGCCTCCGATACCAACATCATGAGTCATCACGACGAGGACGGTCAATCCATCTGAGGGGCCTTTGAGATGAATTTGAGGGGTTTTTGACAACCCTCTTCGAGTACGTATTTCACGGCGACGATCTGAAACCCAAATTGATCCAAAAGCAGGTCGGTCCGTCCGGGGGTGATTCGAGGTCGAATTCCAATCCGTGTTGGGTGAGGATCTCCCTGACCAGGGTGAGGCCGACTCCCTGGCCTTCCGCCTTGGTCGAGAAAAAGGGTGTGAACAGGTGCCGACAGGCTTCCGCGCTGAGGCCGGGCCCGCTGTCGATGACCCTCAGTCGTGCGCCCTCGGTCTCGATTTTCAGGTCGACCCGAATCCACCCGTTGTGATCGACCGCCTCAACCGCATTTCGCAGGACATTGACCAGCACACGCTCCATCTGAACGACATCCAAGGCGATTTGAAAGTCCTCGGCCGGCGCCTCAAATTTGAGCGTGATCTCCCGGCCTTCGCACTCCGGACCGAAGAGTTGAATCAGATGGCGCAACATATCGACAAGATTCGTAGCCCGTTTGACCGGTTGCGGGACCCGCACAACTTCGGCGTACCGCTTCATGAAGGCAACCAGATTTTCGCCGCGCTCGACGGCGACGGTGAGGGCTGAGGTAAAGTCCTGCCGATCGCCCGCTTCCAGCTGATGTCCGTAGGCCAGGACCGAACGCAGGATTGATCCCGTTGCGCCGAGGGTGTTGTTGACCTCGTGGGAAAGGGTCCGAATCAGAGCATGATAGGCCCGTTTTTCCGTTGCCCAGAGTTCGTGGGTGAGATCTTCGATCAGGAAGAACTCTCGTGGAAAACCCCGATCGAAGAACTGAGCCCGACTCCATCTCAATCGCCGCCCGCCGGCCCCGACGATGATACGGCTCTCGCCGACAGCCAACTCTTCAGTCGCCGGAAGGATCTCGGTCACTGTAAAACCGGAAAGATCTTCGGCCGAGAGCTCGAGCATTCGCGACGCGGTCGGATTCACCAACTGGATTCGTCCATCGTGATCGGTTGTGAGCATGCCTGAGGGAGAGGCCATGATCACCTTGTCCAGAAGGAGGTTCTGCTCCCGCAACCGGATTCTTTCGTCCCGCAAACGATGGAAGAGCTCGTTGAAGAGGCCGACCAACTCCTGGAGATCCGCGGTCCCGGCCGGCCGAATGGTGTGAGAAAAATCACCTTCCCTCATCCACTCGGCGCCGATTCGTGCCAGTTCATCGGGCATTGCAAGACCGCGGATCAACCACCACCCGATCAAGCC
The DNA here is from genome assembly GCA_021107705.1 of Thermoanaerobaculales bacterium. Taxonomy (GTDB): domain Bacteria; phylum Acidobacteriota; class Thermoanaerobaculia; order Thermoanaerobaculales; family Sulfomarinibacteraceae; genus JAIOSJ01. The sequence goes on from JAIOSJ010000131.1 coordinate 2,150, forward strand.
CGACATCAAAACACCCAGCTCGAGAACGAGGATCCAGGGCCGGTGTTCGGCCCACATCAGACCGGCCAACACTACGGCGATCACAAGGTGGAGCCCAACCAGATACCCCTGGAGCGTTCGTCGCAAGGTCACTCTATGATTCCGTGCTTCTCCAGCCGACGGTACAGGGCGCCCCGACTCAGTCCCAGTTCCTCCGCCACTTTGGTGAGATTGCCCCCGTGCCGTTCCTTTGCCTGGAGAATCACCTGGCGCTCGATCTCATCCAGGGTCTTGGGCTCTGTTTCCACCCGCGTCGCCGCCACCCCTTCACCGGAATTCTGAAGATCCCCCGCGGATGACCTCTCGGCCAGGACAAAATCATCCACGGTGAGATGGTCTCTTCCCGTCAGCAACACCGTTCGCTCGATCAGGTGTTTGAGTTGACGAACATTGCCCGGCCAGGCCTGAGCCGTCAACCAGTCGATCGCCGCTCCGTCAATCCTCAGATCCGGCCGCCGGTAAGCGCCTGCCATGCCTTCAAGAAAATGAGCTACCAACATCGGCACGTCGCCGCGCCGTTCCTTCAGGGCCGGAAGGTGGACGACGATGAGGTTGAGCCGGTAGAGCAAGTCCTCGCGAAAGAGGTCCTTTTCGATCAGAAGGGGCAGATCCCGGTTGGTTGCCGAAATGACCCGCACATCGACGGCGGTACTGACGCTGGATCCAACCCGTTCGAAGGTCCGATCCTGAAGTACCCTCAGCAGCTTGACCTGGTCGCCGATTCCGAGATCCCCGATTTCGTCAAGAAACAGTGCTCCGCCGTCAGCTGCCTCAAAACGACCTGTCCGCGGGCTGCTCGCGTCGGTGAAGGCGCCCTTCACGTGACCGAACATTTCGCTCTCGAAGAGAGATGTCGGAATTCCTCCAAGGTTGACCTTGATGAAGGGCCGGTCGCTGCGTTGGCTGTTGCGCCACAGAGCCTCAGCCACCAACTCCTTGCCGGTACCGCTCTCACCCGTGATCAAAACGGGCGCTTCGGTTGCGGCGACCCGCCCGACCACCTGCAGGACCCTCAGGAAACGCTGATCCTCGCCGATCAGTCCGCGAAAATCATACGCTGAGTCCAACTCGGCTCGAGAGGACATTTCTTCCGGCTGCATTCGTTTCAGCTCGGCCAATCCGAGAGCGGTACGAACTGAGTGTTGGATCTGTTCGTGGGTCCAGGGTTTGGTCACGAAATCCGAGGCCCCGGTCTTGACACCCTGGACCGCCAGTTCCACCGAGCCCCAGGCCGTGATCAGAATCACCGGCAGGTGGGGCTGCCGCCCCTTGATCCTCAACAGAAGATCCAGACCCTCGTCGCCGCTCGTTCGGCGGGAGAAATTCATATCCTGGATGACCAGGTCCACCTGCTGATCGGCGAGTACCTGCAACGCCTCTTCCGGGCCGGCCGCGGTCACCGTGCCATAACCCGACTGCTTGAGCAACAGGGCCAGGGAGGTGGTCACCGCCCGATCGTCGTCCACAATAAGAATCTGTTTCGTTTGCATAGAAGTTCAGGCCGTCACCAGCATACCCGGCCGGCCCGAGTTATGACGCCGTTATTCATCGTGCAACGCATGTGCCGGTTCAACGCGTGCCGCCAACCAGGCGGGGTAAAGTCCGCTGGTGGTGGCGAGTAAGGCCATCAGGACAAACGACACCAAAAGAGCCATGCCCACCGTGCCCCATCCGAGTGAGCTCAGAACTCCCAGAAGCGGCAACTGCACAATCAAGACTGTCGCAGCCAGGGCGCCGACCACAGTCACAACCAGAATCTCGCCGAGGATCTGTTGGTGGACCGAGCTGCGCCGGGCCCCCATGGCCCTCCGTAGGCCGATTTCGCCGATACGTTGAGTCACCGACTGCCAAAAGACTCCAACCATGCCGAGAAAGACCATCACCAGCAAGAATCCCGCGACCATCGCCCCAAGCACCAGGGGCGTGGCGGCCATCCTGCCGTTGCGCCGCCGGATCGAGTCGGTGGGCTCAATCTGAAACGTCCACTCGGGCGCCAGCGCCCGCATCAGGTCAAGGACACGTTCCTCGATTTCCCCCCCTGTTCCTGGCGAGACCCGAATCAGAAACCTCTGAGGAGGAGCAACCTCAGAGGCTCGGTCCAGACTCACCCGCAAGATCACACTCGGGTTGATGCCACTCAAGGCGCCGTTCTTGCGATAGGCACGGATCACCCCGACGACCCGCCAGTCATTGTCCTCGTTGACGGTCTTTCCGATCGGATCCTGCCCTTTGAAAAGCCGATCCACGGCAACTTGATTGATCACAACCGGCGTCCAATCCAGAGCATCGTCAGCCTTCTCGAACCACCGACCCCGAACGATCTCCAACCCAAGGGTCTCCAGACCACCGTCGGTCAACGAGCTTCGATCTGCAGAGACACTTGCGCCCTCGTGTTCCAGCTCGCTGGTCGAATAGGCCAACTCGAAAGGACTGAAGGAGGCGGCAGCTACGGCCTCCGCTCCGGGAAGAGTCTCGAGCTCATCCAGGAGGCGAGCCGTCAGGTCTCGGCGACCCTGGAGATCCGCTGCTTCCCCCAGGTCGAAATCTCGGTGATCGATCGCCGCCGTGTACAAGGCATCGTATGAGAATCCCATCGGCCGCTGAACTCGACTGAGGAACACCAGAAAAGTCGCCGTCACAGCGAAAAGCACAATGAAGGAAACGAATATTTCCAATACCAGCAGGGCGTTGGCCCGCTTTCGGCTCCACACCAATTTGATCAGGTGACGAATCATGAGGCGCCTCCTCTCAAGGCATCGACCGGGTGCAGACGAGACATGCGCCAGGCCGGAAAGACCCCGGAGAACAATCCGAAGAAAATCGTTGCCGCAAGGGCGTAACCGAGAATGCGAAAATTCAGGTGAAACTGTGCGTAGGGGATCCATCCGGCGTTCGAAATCAGACCCAGCAAGAAATACGCGAGCCCGATGGCCAGCACACCGCCGACACAGGTCAGGAGAAGATTTTCTACGACGAACTGGCCGATCAAGGTCAGAGCCGGGGCGCCGAATGCCTTGCGGACGCCGATCTCACTGCGCCTCTCCATGATCCGGCTCATGTTCAGGTTCACCATGTTGATGGTTGGGAGCACCATAAAGAGAACGGCCAGGAAAACCAGCCACCTCAGGAGACGAGCGGCCTGGTCCTGGTCCGACCTTCCCTGAGAAAAGACCAGGCGAGCCATCATCTCAAAAGTCGTTTCCGGAACCGCCACAAGCGTGTCGTAGGGTTTTCGCGCCGAGAGGTCCACCGCCGCCATACGGGCCTTGAACTCGTCGCGAATCTCACCAAAATCCTGCGGACTTTCTGCCAGAATGAGTCCCATGTAGAGACCCAGGAGATCATCGCCCAGGCCCCTGTTCTTTGCCGTAGTGCGAGGCACCCAGATGTCCGCAAAAGGTACAAAGCGGAGCATCGGGACATTGGGGACAACCCCAACAACGCGATACCTGACCCCGTCCACCTCAACTGATTTGCCGAGCGCCGAAACACCCCCGAAGTATCGCTCCCGCGAGGCTTCGTTGATGACGGCGACGTGGTTCGCATTCTCGACCTCGTCATGGGAAAAGGGCCGTCCCTCGATGAAATCGAAGCGCAGAATCTCCCAAAAC
>JAIOSJ010000077.1 GCA_021107705.1 Thermoanaerobaculales bacterium
ATGGGGCACATTATTGAGGGCTGAATGGACCGTTGTTCGAACCTCGTCCTCCGTCATCGAGACAAAGACCGCACCAAGCCCCGGGTTGTTTCCCGGATAGCCCATGGGCTCCATCGGCAGGTGCAACCAGATCTCGTGACCCGCCCTGTGGAGAGTAGTCGCAGTCTCGGAACTCACAGGAAGAAACGGCAAGACGGCAATCCCGATGGCCTGGGGAAGGTCTGCCGCTACGGAAACGAGGTCCATTTTCTGCCCGGCATCATCCAGGAGGATTGCCAGACGCCCCTTCGCACCTGGAGGAGGCTGTGGTCTTGGGGTGGGAGTCGGAACAACGGGGATCGGCGAAGGCGTAGCTACCGTCGAGGGCACGGCCCGGACACTGATGTGAATGTCAAAGGCCTCGGTCGGGAAATCTACCCGGAATCTCGCGACATCGCTTCCGGCCCGTGGAAGTTCGTGGAAGGTCCCACTCCAGCGCGATGTCTCGGCCACCAGATCCGACCAAACGCCTTCAGCCGCTACCTGATCAGGTGCAGTGATCCTCCAGGTCCGGACGAAGACAGTCCCTTCCTTGCGAATCGGGTCATCTTCCCGAAGCCGGTCCCCAGCTGATTGCCGTCGCACCGCCAAATCACGGATGACTTGAGCAAAATCAACCGGCGCTTCAGCGGTGACCAGCTCCGGTTCAGCAACGGGATGCAGCAGGGTCCAAAGTGCCGCTCCCACGCCGAGCAGGGCAACCCCGAGGGCCGGCGCCAACCACGGCCTCGTCGCCGTACTCTTGCGTTTCCGCTTTTTATCCGGCATGCCTCACCAGCTCGCTTCGCGTTGTTCGGCCATCAAACCACCGCCATTCAAGCGGCTTCGTCGAGGACAGGTTCAGACGATTCAGCTTTCCCCGAAGCCACTTCAAGGGCACGTTCCAGGGCCGGATCATCGGTGCTATCAGCCTCGACCAACTCGACCTCGAACGCCGGTTTCAGCCCATTTTCGTTGATGGGCTCACCATCTTTGTGCAACCACTGGCCAACCGGAATCAAAAGATGCAGGTCACCGTGATGAATAAACCGCATATGAGGGGCGTGCCCCGCTGTCGGCCACCCTACCAGCGGGCTTCCACCCCTCTCAAGCGCTGCAGCCAGTATCTCGCCAACGCCCTCGGTATTGAACCCGATGAGCACGACCGGATCAATATCAGTCACTGACGACTCAGTTGCCATGAAGCTCTCTTCGCCCGCTCGACGGCCCTCCCATCGGGCGATCTCACCTTCTTCGAGGAAGAGATCGGCAACGGCAACGGCTTGGGCCTCTTCACCCCACACCAGTTCCCGTAGGTCCAAAACGATGGCTTCGGCCCCCTTGAGGGCCGTTTCGACGGCGGCAGCCGTCCCCGAGGTCAGGTTGGTGATTGTGAGAACGCGGACGCCGTCCAGGTCGGAGACCCCAAAGGCATCAGGCGCCCAGCGGGACGGTTCGACGACAACCTCCCGTCGTTCATCCACATTTCGATCCATAATCGTCAGTGTGATTTTCTGTTCATTCTTTTCGTAGTCCTGAAGCTCGAGCCGAATCAGCCACAGGGGCCGCCCCCGGGTATAAATGCCATTGACCCTTTCAATGACCTCCCACGACTTCAGGCCCACGCCCTCGGCCGGAGAACCGGGCACGGCATATCGAACCGCTGCCGAACCCATGCGACCACCCACCAAAAGTCCAAACGGCGGCGGCGATTGGAGGAATTCTCGGTAATCCTCAACCCTCTCGGTGGGAACCACTGCAGCCCACCGGTCAACCGATTCGACCAACCCGGCATCCAGGCTGAGGGCCAAAGCTTCATCATTCAGCTCATCCACATACTCATTCTCGACCAGGTGAACCACCTCCGCGAGAATGCCGAGGGAGCGAAAAAGGTCTTCGCGCTCATTTCCGTCCAGGCCTGCCCGCAGAAAACCGGCGAAGAGCAGCACCCCGATCACCGAAAAACTCAGAAACACCATGCGAAATCGCGCCATTATGAATTCCCTTTATCCAGTTGGAGCCACCGTTTTGGATTCTCGGGTTTGCCCCCGACCCGAATCTCGAGGTAGAGATTTCCGTCGTCCTTTTCGTTCCCGGCCTGACCCAACCGAGTCCCCATGTCCACCTGTTGATTCACTCGAACATGGATGGAGGCCAAACCAGCCACCAAAGAATACACCTCATGACCGTGATCGACCACGACCATGTTGCCATAGCCTTTGAAATGCCTGGCAAACGCTACCTGGCCGGGGAAAACGGCACCCACCACAGCCCCAGGCTCAACCGAAAATCGAAGACCGTTGCATACCGTATAAGTAGCGTATTTGGACACGAAATGCTTTCCGAAGGTCCGGACGACGACCCCGCCGGTCGGCCACGGTAACGCCCCCCGAAAACGGCGGACATCCTCTCTTCCGGTAAACCTCTTTTTCTGCGAAACGACTCCGAACAACCGTTCGAGCGCGGCTTCCCGCTCGCGCAACTCCGCGAGATGATTTCCTGCCTTGCGCTCACTCCTATCGAGTCGCGCCAACCGGATATCGGCCGCTCGGCGAATGTTCTCCAACTGCTCACGGCGGGAGAGAAGTTCCCGGACCTCCCTACCGGCCCGCTGCAGAGTCACACTGAGTTCAGCAAGTCTTCCCGCACGGTCGCTTCGAAGTTCACGGTACTCCTTCACCAGTTTCGCCTGCCCGGTTGCCAGCACAACCACTACCCCAACTGCCTCTTCAAGGTCCCCACCTCGGACTCCGTCCCACAAGAGTTGCAAGGGCCCAGGGCGACCCAACAGCGTCACCATCTCCAGATGGGTCTCCAGAAGGTCTCTTCTCAGTTCCAGTTCGTCGGCGAGAAAAGCCGCTTCCTTCTTGAGAGCAACTGCCTCGTCTCGCGTCCGGGTGAGTTCCAGTTCGATCTCACTGACACGAGCCTCAGCAAGTTCCAATTCCACCGATATTTGCTCTCGTTCGGCTTGGGCGCTCTCCTTTTCGCGCGCCAGCACCACGATTCGTTGCTCGAGCTCTTTCACTCGGTGTTTGACGGCATCGATCTGCGAAGTACCCACCGGCTGGTCAGAACTCCAACCTGGAGAAACCGCCATGCCAAATAGAAGAACCAACAACGCCCGAACGAGGTGCCTTGTGACGCCCCGTCGGGGGAAAAACGTCGGTATGCGAGTGTGAATCAACCGCCGAGGAGACCCAAGACCGAAACAAGAACCAAAACACGTCGCATCTTTGCCTCCCATGAAATCTTTCTTGGTTTCATGCTCAACCTCCGCCATTGTACCGAAACCGCTGATTTGCCCGATGATTTCATGGCAATTTCGGGATGGCGACGGAGCCAATTCAAATATCCTTGCCAAACTGCGGCATCTCATGCAAAATGAATGAGTGTTCATTCACCCAATTCCTCGTAGACGTTCCGTGAACGCCGCGGGGGGAAATGCAAACCCAATGAAGGGGCCACAAAGTCCCTTCAGGTAAATACATTCGGGAGGTTGATCCATGAGCAGAGAAATCCGCAAGGCCGCGGTGCTCGGAGCCGGAGTGATGGGCTCCGGAATCGCGGCACACCTGGCAAACGCCGGAATTCCGGTGTTGCTGCTGGACATTGTGCCCCCTAAGTTCACGGAGGGCGACGAGAAGAAGGGGCTCAAAGAGAGCGACCCCAACTTCCGCAACAAGTTTGCTCTCGCTGGACTGACGGGGATCAAAAAGAGCAGACCCGCACTCCTCTATTCGAAACGGTTTCTGCCTTTGATTGAGACCGGAAACTTCGAGGACGATTGGGACAAGCTTGCTGACTGCGATTGGATCGTCGAAGTCGTCATCGAACGCCTGGACATCAAACAGCAGGTCTTCGGTCGCGTTGAAGAGGTCCGGAAACCCGGTGCGATCGTCTCCTCGAACACCTCGGGCCTTTCGATTGCAGGGATGGTCGAGGGCCGGTCCGAGGATTTCAAGAAGAACTTCCTCGTCACCCACTTTTTCAACCCGGTACGCTACATGCGTCTGCTCGAGTTGGTTGGCGGCGACGAGACTTCCAAAGAGGTGATGGACTTCTTCACAAACTTCGGTCGCTTCCGTCTGGGCAAGGGCATCGTCTTCGGCAAGGACACACCGAACTTCGTCGGTAATCGAATCGGAGTGTTTGGTATTCAGGCCACCATCAAAGCCATGATGGACATGGATTACCAGGTCGATGAGGTCGATGCCATCACAGGTCCCGCGATGGGCCATCCGGGATCGGCTTCGTTTGGAACCGTAGATCTGGTCGGAATCGACGTCATGTCTCACGTTGTCAACACAATCGCTGAGGGCTGCCCCGATGACGAACAGATTGACATTTTCAAGACCCCGGAATTCGTCGCCAAGATGATTGCGGGCGGCTCCCTCGGCCGAAAGACCAGGGACAAGGGCGGCTTCTTCAAGGTCCAGAAAAACCCGGACGGGTCCAAGACCAAGCTCGTCATCGACTGGAAGACAGGCGAGTACCGTCCCAAGGAACGCCCGAATATCCCCTCTTTGGGCCAGGCTAAGAAGACTCACGACGTCAAGAAACGCATCAAGGACCTGGCCGCCGCAGACGACCGTGGTGGCGCCCTTGCCTGGCGGATCCTCCGGGATACGCTGGCCTATACCTCCGTCCGTTTCGGCGAGATCTCGGACACCGTCGTCGATATCGACAACGCGCTGAAGTGGGGATTCAACTGGGAACTCGGTCCTTTCGAGACCTGGGATCTTCTGGGTGTTCAGGCGACCGTTGACCGGATGCAGGCCGATGGGATCGAACCTGCGACGTGGGTTCTGGAGATGCTCAAAGCCGGAAGCGAGACATTTTATCTCGAGTCGGCCGACGGGCGAAAATACTGGGATCCGAAGACCAATGCCTATGTCAAAGAGCCGAAACCGGATTCCTTCCTGGTCCTCAAGGACATCAAGAGGAACGAGGACAAGGTCATCTACGGGAACAAAAACGCGTCGATGGTCGATATCGGTGATGGCGTTGCCTGCGTCGAATTCCACTCGGCCCTGCAGCCGAAGATGAACCCGATCGACGACAAAATCATGGACGTCATGTTCAAGTCGTTCGAGATCGCGGAAAAGGACTTCCGAGGCCTCGTCATTCACCACCAGGGTGAGAACTTCTGTGCCGGTGCAAACCTCCTGATGATCCTCGAGGGGGTCCAGGCCGGACAATGGAGCGCGATCGACGAGATGGTCCGGCAATTCCAGGCCATGACCATCGGCCAAAGGCGATGCAAGGTCCCGGTGATCGCCGCTCCATTTGGTTTCACCTTCGGCGGCGGCTGCGAGATCACGATGGGCGCCGACCGGGCCTGTGCGACCGCCGAGAGCTACATCGGCCTGGTCGAAGTAGGCGTCGGCCTCATTCCGGCCGGTGGCGGGTGTCTGTACATGATCGAGAGAGTCCTGGAGGGCATTGACACGCCGGTGCTTTCCAACCTGCCCTTCCTGCAGATCGCATTCGAGAACATCGGCATGGCCAAGGTTGCCACTTCAGGCGAAGAGGCCAGGGATCGTAAGTACCTCCGGCCCTGGGACATGGTGGAAATCAATCGCGACCAGCAACTCAACACCGCCAAGCAGATGGCAATCGGCATGGATAAAGCGGGCTACCTGCCGCCCCTGCCGAAAAGCTATAAACTCCCTGGAGCAGAAGGTTTGGCAACCTTCAAGATGTTCCTCCACAACATGAAGTTGACCCACTGGGTCTCCTCGCATGACGAAACAGTCGCGACCCACCTCGGGCGCATCCTCGCCGGCGGAGACACGACCATCAATGATCCCGTCACCGAGCAGACCATCCTGGACCTCGAACGAGAGGCATTTCTCTCGTTGCTTGGTGAAGCAAAGACCCAGGACCGGATCAAATACATGCTCGTCAACAACAAGCCACTGCGAAATTAGAAGGGAGAGAAACGATGCGAGAAGCCGTCATCGTCTCCGTGGCCCGCACCCCGATTGGGCGGGCCAAAAGAGGAAGTCTCAAGGACACAAGACCGGAATACTTCAGCGCTCGAATGCTCGAGGCTCTGATGGAACGCACACCAGGCATTGAAAAGAGCGAGGTCGACGACATCATTTTCGGCTGTGCCATGCCCGAGGGCGAACAGGGCATGAACATCGCCCGTTTGATCGCCTTCTCCGCCGGCTTTCCGGTAGAAGTCCCGGCCATGACCGTCAACCGCTTTTGCTGCTCCGGCTCGCAGACCATCGCCCTTGCGGCCGACAGCATCCGTGCCGGAAGCCATGACATCGTCATAGCGGGGGGCGTCGAAAGTATGTCCCTTGTCGCCATGGGTGGAAACAAGCTCATCGCCGATCCTTCCCTGATGGACGCCATGCCGAATGCCTACGCCGGTATGGGCACCACCGCGGAACAGGTCGCGAGCAGATTCAAGATCTCCCGCGAAATGCAGGATGAATTTGCGGTAAATTCCAACAAGAATGCCTTTGCCGCAATCGAGTCCGGAAAATTCCAAGAAGAAATCGTCCCCTTGAAGGTGCGGACTCGGGCCAATGGTAAATGGACTGAGTTTGTCTTTGACAAGGACGAGGGTCCGCGTGGCGACAGCACGGTTGAAGGGCTCGCGCGCCTGCGCCCCGTCTTCGACCCCAAGGGCACGGTCACGGCCGGGAATGCCTCACAAATCAACGACGGCGCAGCTGCGGTTGTCGTCATGGCCGAGGAAGTGGCAAAGGAGCGCGGCCTCAAACCTATCGCCTACGTACGCCAATGGGCCGTTGCCGGGGTTGATCCCGACATCATGGGCATTGGACCGATCGCCGCGGTTCCCAAGGTTCTCGCCAAGGCCGGCCTCACTCTCGACGACATCGAGCTCGTGGAGATCAACGAGGCCTTCGCAAGCCAGTCGATCTACTGCGTCAACACTTTGGGTCTCGATCCCGAGAAGACCAATGTCAACGGAGGCGCCATCGCCACCGGTCACCCACTCGGGGCAACCGGCGCGGTTTTGACCGTGAAGATCCTTGGTGAACTCAAGCGCCGCAAGCTCAAACGAGGCATGGTCACGATGTGCATCGGCGGCGGGATGGGCTTTGCCTATATTCTCGAGATGGTGGACTGACCCGCCAACTCTGATTCTCTAACCAAAACCCGGCCGCAAGGCCGGGTTTTTTCTTAGAAATCAGCCCTCAACGACTCCAACTGCTTGGCGGCAGTTGAAGGTGACAAAGTCAAACCGAGCCGCGACGTCGAGCTGAGAGATCTGGCGCCCCTCAGACATTGGGTACAAACGTGCCTTCTGCAGCACCTGAAAAGGGCGCGTCGACACGAAGTGGTCCGTGATTCGTGAGGCCGAGGGTATCCACATCTGACCGGCCGAAACAACGTCTCTCGGCTGTTTGAATGTTGCCATCCCGCTTTCCTCTCACTCTATCTTTCCAAATTATCCAATGGCAATCGAAAGGATGCAAACGGGATGCGCAAATAGGATCACTTCTGCGCGGGCTCTAAAGTAGGCAGAGCGGTCTCACCGCCTTCGTCATACGCTTCGACAGCCGGGATGGCGAAGAACCTGGCCACATCCCCATCCGGAACGAGGATAATCCGCCCAGCCTGGTCCAGATCCGCATTCGAGGGGAATGCCTCGCCGCTTTCCCTTCGAAAGGAACGGAAACCGAACGGGACCTCGGCCCCCTCGGGCGCCAGCCAATCGGGAATCACCAGGTCCCACCTTTCTTCATCCTCAGGTAGGATTCCGAACTCCAGACTTCCCAGATCTGCTGAATCCAGTTCCCGCCGCTCCACAATCAAATTATCTCCATCGCTCACGGCCTCTTCGAGAACCTGCTCGAGAAAGGCCTGGGCGATCTCGGGCTTATCGGTTCCGTTGATTTCGGCCTCCATCAAGAGCTGGTATTCCTCGCCCTGAATTTCGTCCGAAGCCGTCACATCGACCTGGAACTCCTCCCCGCTCTCTTCGGACTCCACGTCAAAGGAGGAACCATGCACAAGGTCGCGGACGACCAATGCAAGGAGCAATTCTTCGGTTGTCGAAGCCGGAAACTGTACTTCAAAAGACGCCAACCACGGTTCCATCTCATTCCTCCTTGCGCCCGAACATGGCGGCGACCACAACTCCGAGCAGGTACAACAAAATCATCGGGACGGCAAAGACCGTCTGTGTTGCGATATCGGGAGTCGGCGTGATGAGCGCCGCGATAAAGAAAATACTGAGAACCGCCCACTTGAACCAGCGCAGGAGCTGGCGGGCACTCACCAGCCCCAATCGGGCGAAAAAGAAAATGATCATCGGAATCTCAAAGACAAGCCCAAGACCAAGCAGAATCTTCGACATCATCGAGAAGTATGTTCCGATAGTAACCACCTGTTTGAAGTCCTCCCCCACGCTCAGAAGGAACTTCACTACCATCGGAAAAGCGACCAGATAGCCGAAATAGCCCCCGGCCAGAAAAAACAGAGAGGTGAAAAAGATAAAAGGCAGAGCGAGATTTTTTTCCTTCTTGTAGAGCCCGGGTCGGATAAACAACCAGACCTGCGACAGCACCACTGGTGAGGCGAGGAAGATTCCAGCCAGAAGAGCCACCTTGACGTAGAGCATGAACGGCCCTGACAACTCCGTGAAGGCCAACTGTTCACCTTCCGGCAGGGCCTTCAAAATCGGCTCCTCAAGCCAGCGGAAGATCACCGGAGCAAAATACCAACACCCCAGGAAACCGACGAATATGGCGATCGCAGAGATCATCAGTCGCCGGCGCAACTCGTCGAGATGCTGCAGCAGCGACATTCGGTCGAGGTCGGTATCTTTCTCCAACTCCTGGTCGGCGGGCAACTCCCTCAGTGTGTCAGTCACGAATCAACCGGGTCCTTGTCGAGCGCAAGGTTCTTGAGTTCCTTCATCCCCTTTTCTTTAACGGAGGTGATCTCACGACCGATATCCCCTAGCTCCTCAAGGTCTTTCCTCACGTCCTGAAGATCGTGACTTGCAACCTCGTCCTCGATTGTACGTTTGAATTCATTGGACGCCCTGCGAAACTCGCCCAGCGCTTTGCCGATCGACTTCCCGATCTGCGGCATCTGGCGAGGCCCGAACAATATCAGGGCGACGACAAAAATTAGGATGATCTCCGGAACTCCAAGGGAACCGAACACGAGCGCCTCCAAGGTTGGAAGTATAGCCTGTTCCAATCCGAAAACTCCGGACGGAACACCAGGTTTCCCGAGAGAGGGAGACGCATCTCCGGGAGGGAAGCAGTCTGCGCTTCTTTCCTCGGCCTGGGTCAGGTACATTGACAGAGGGTCCCGAGGATGGGGCGAAAGGATGAGCCGAGATGAGGATTGAGTTGACAACCAGGAAAGTGGTTACCTTTGCCATTGCCATCTTGATTTCCGGCGCCGCTGCCGGGGCTCTTTTTGGAACACCGACAGTATCGGACGACGAACGGAGGGTGGTTCAACGCGCTTCGCAGATCGCAACCGAACTCCTCGAATGGCTACCGGAAGAAGAGAAACCCTCAGACATCGTGTACAAAGGCATTTCCGGTATGCTTGAGGTCCTCGATCCTCACTCCAACTTTCTCGATCCGAAAACCTATCGAAAAATGCGGGAACGTCAAGAGGGGTCGTTCTTCGGTGTCGGAATCATCATTTCACGCCGGGACGGCAAGGTGACTGTGATTGCTCCCATGCCCGGAACCCCTGCGGCGGGGAAAGGACTACGAGCAGGGGATATCATCGCTGCGGTGGACGGTGTCGAGACTGAAGACATCACGCTCGACGAGGTCGTCGATCACGTTCGCGGCCCGGAGGGAAGCCCGGTCGTCCTCCTGATTCGCCGGCCGGGTCTACAAGATCCCTTCGACGTCAAGATTCTGCGCGCGCGGATTCCTACGACATCGGTACGCTTCGCCTTCATGATTCAACCGGAGGTTGGATACATCCGACTCGGCGAGTTTTCAAACACCTCGGTACGCGAGGTCCGTGAAGCGGTTGACCAACTGCGCGACGAGGGCATGAAGTCCCTCATTTTCGACCTTCGCAACAATCCCGGAGGACCTCTTGACGCTGCGGTAGGCATTTCTGATCTCTTTCTCAGGAAGGATCAACTGATCGTCTCGACCCGGGGTCGCACCGACGGCAGTGTCAGCACCCTTTCGGCCCCTGGATACCAAGGGCGGTTCAACGGACCGCTGGTCATCCTCGTCAACACCGGCTCGGCCTCTGCATCCGAGATTGTGGCAGGAGCGGTTCAGGACCATGATCGCGGTCTGGTCGTGGGAGAGACTACCTGGGGAAAGGGACTTGTTCAGACCGTTTTCGGAGTTCGAGATGGTGGGTTGGCTTTGACAACCGCCCGCTACTACACGCCTTCGGGACGCTGCATCCAACGCGACTATGAGAGCTTTATCGACTACATCACGCACCGCAACGGGGATGAAGACCCTTCAGGCCGGGAGGTGTACGAATCCGATGCCGGACGAACGGTTCTCGGAGGCGGTGGGATCAACCCGGATGTCACGATCAGCAACAGGGAGTTGGCCGAATCGCTGGTCCGAATGTATGGCTCCTCGGCTTTCTTCCGCTTCGCGGTGGAACTCCTGAAAGATATCCCGGAAGCTGACCAGGGCGGCTTCGCCGAGACCTTCGATCCCTCGGGCAGTGGACTCGAAACCTTCCTTTCGTGGGTGGAAACCGACGAAATCCTCAGTGAAGAGGTTCTTGAGGAATTCAAAACCGACTCACAGGCAATGGCCGACGCGGGCCGGGCACTGAAGATCGAATTGCTGAACGCAACCGTTGGTCTGGAAGCTGGATACCGAGAGGCTATCGACGCTGACGACCAATTCCGCGGAGCGTTGGAGCATCTCGTTGATGCCGAGGATCTTTGGGAGGCGTGGCCGAAAGAAGAAGAAAGCTGAAAATCGAAAACGAGAGACAAGAGTTCGCTCTTGGAAAGAGTTTCTCTTCTTGCCTCAAGCGAACGCAGTCCGCGGTGGGCGGGCTCGACCGGAACACTCTTCGACTCAAAATCTTTGCGCCTCTGCGCCTTTGCGTTTCCTTGTGTTCGGGGTTTTGCATATGCCTCTACCGATTCAGGTCGGTGCGTCGTCCCACAGGAGTGTGACTGGACCGGAATTGACGAGTTCGACCTCCATCTGAGCTCCGAAAATACCGGTCTCGACCTGAACACCCTGAAGCCGCAATAGCTCGACGAATCGCTCAAAAAGCGGTTCTGCATCCTCTCCAGGCATAGCTCGGTCAAATCCCGGCCTCCGACCCTTCTGAATGGAACCCGCCAACGTGAATTGAGAAACGGCCAGCACCTTGCCCTTCACCTCATCGAGCCCCCGGTTCATTCGCCCCTGTTCATCCTCGAAGACCCTGAGAGACGCAACCCTACGGGCGGCCTTTTTAATTTGCGCGTCGGCATCACCTTTTTCGAAACCGACCAGCACCAGGAAGCCCTCAGCTATCACGCCGACGACCCGGCTTTCAACCCGGACCTCGGCCCGTGAAACTCTCTGAATCACCAGTTTCATTCGGTCGAATCTCCCCTGAACCCGATCCACATTGCCGAAATCTCACGCCCCCCGAGAACCAGCACGACCAGGATGTATGCTGCTCCTGCCGCCAGAGCCGCCCCACCAACCTTGACCAAGCCGACCAACGATGTCGTCTGCACATCGGCCAACCAGGGCGCCAAATGAAAAATGACAATGCCCAGGGCGGCACAGCCAACGACCTGGCGGGCGATGGCCCGCACCAACTCGATCTTGGATTTACCACCGAATCCAAAGAATATCGAGTACACCACCGTCAGAATCACCGCGTACAGGCCGACGGCGATCGTGTTCGCGAGGCCGATCCCCGGGGTTCCATGTTTTCCGGCGAGTACAAAACACCCGACGGCGAAAACAACCAGAGATGCGAGACTGCACCACATCGGCGTTTTGGTCTCACGCTGGGCAAAGAAGGCGCTGGCCATCACTTTGGCCTGTCCGAGTCCGACCAGAGTGAACGCGTACGC
>JAIOSJ010000121.1 GCA_021107705.1 Thermoanaerobaculales bacterium
CACGGGTTCCCGGCTGCAGGCGATCAAGTACAAGCTGAGCTTCGACTCCTACATCAAGGACAAGGGCTACACCGACGTGCGCTGCCTGGTGGCCTTCTCGGGCGAGGTTCCGGACGACAAGGCCCCCTCGGTGACCTACACCGAGCCCCAGATGAACGATGGCATCAGGGAGACGGAGCTGCCCTCGAAGTTCGCCTCGGATGCCTATCAGGTGCTGATCGTCGCCAACAAGTACCAGACGGGCTTCGACCAACCGCTGCTCTGCGCCATGTACGTGGACAAGCGGCTCTCGGGCATTCAGGCGGTGCAGACGCTCTCGAGGCTTAATCGCCAGAGGCGGGGCAAGGAGATGACCCTCGTCCTCGATTTCGTCAACAAGCGTGAGGACATCCTGGAGAGTTTTCAGGACTACTACGAAGCCACGACCACCGCCGAGGAGGTCGATCCCCAGAGGCTATACGAGCTGCAACACGAACTGGCGGAGTTTCAGGTGTGGACGCAGTCGGAGATCGATGGTTTTTCGGCGGTGTTCTTCAAGCTGCACCCTGACCAGAAGCTCTCCGACCACGCCAGGCTCAACGCCTGGCTCGACCCGGCGGTGGACCGTTTCAAGGCTGTCGGTGAGGAGGGCGATGACCGGAAAGAGAAGCAGGAGGACTTCCGTGGCAAGCTCGTGGCATTCCGCAACCTCTACAGCTTCCTTGGGCAGATCGTGCCCTTTGCCGACCCCGACCTCGAGAAACTCTACACCTACGGTCGAATGCTGCTGCGCAAGTTGCCCCGCCCCGAGGGCGGCGAGCACTGGGACCCCGGCGAGGACGTGGTGCTGGCCTCGCTCAAGCTCAAGAAGGATGCGGAGGGCGACCTGGGGCTCCAGAACGGAGAGGGTGGGGCGATACCGGGGCCGACGGCGACCGGGACGGGTGCGGCCATAGCGCCCAAGGAAAAACTCTCAACCATCATCGAGACGCTGAACAACCGCTTCGGCCTCGACCTGCCGGACCACGTCGAGAAGGTGCTGGATGGGGTGGCGGAGGGTCTGGAGCAGAGCGAGGAGATTCAGCTCGCCGCCAAGGCTAACGACAAGGCCAACTTCGGGCATGTGTTCATCCCGGCCTTCAAGGATGCCCTGGTGGATCACCACGCCGAGAACGGGCAGTTCGTGGATCTCGTGTTCAAAGATGATCAGCTGATGAAGGCCCTCAATGCCCTGATGCTGGACCGGGTGTACGGGCGCCTGAGGCTCGCGGACGACGAATCGCAGGCCCTGCCATTTCGAAGGGTGCCACACGAAGAGGTGCGTCCCTTCGAAAACTGCGTGCCCGCCATTGATCTCAAGGTCGCCGCCGGTGGTTTCTCACCCGGGCAGATCGTCGAGCCGGGTCTCTACGACTGGGTCGCTCTCGAAGGGCGAGTTTCACCCGCCTCCGACATCTTCGTCGCCCAGGTCGTAGGTGAATCCATGAACCGCCGCATCCCCAACGGGGCCTGGTGCGTCTGGCGGATCAATCCGCAGGGAACTCGACAGGGCAAGGTGGTCCTGGCCCAACATCACAGCATCCAGGACCCGGAGCACGGTGGCCAGTACACAGTGAAAGTCTACGAGAGTAAGAAAGAAGCCACCGAGGACGGTGGCTGGCGACACCGCCGGGTCATCCTTAAACCAGACTCCACGGACCAGGCCTTTGAGCCCATTGTGCTCCAGGATCTCGATGAAGGCGAATTGATAATCGTTGCCGAGTTGGTGGAGGTATTGGGATGAAGAGCATCGACGGACGAGCACGGACGGTTCGGGAGCTTCTCGACGCCGCCAAGTACACGATCGATTTCTATCAGAAAAAGTTTCCCGAGGGTCCTTCCCGGTTGGCAGGGCTTTGTAAGGGTTGTGATTGGTAGTACTAATCTAGGAATTGGAAATGCCAGAGGATAAACTCCCCCAATTTCAGTGCCAGGACTAACCTTCCCAACTTTGTCATCGGCCATCGGTGCCGGGTCAGACGATTCCGACGATCTAGTGATTGAGTGGTTCTGTGCGGGATCATTAAATGCCACGGGCGCCACGGACTCCATCGTTAGCACCCAAATGTGCTGAAAGGTGCCCGGTACATGTATTTAGCGTTACGATGCATCTAGGGGTTGCTGGAGATGCCGAGAGCGAGAATTGGAGCAGGAGGAGAAGCTACTGGAAGCGGTCAAGAAGGGGCCGGTGATCGTCTCGTGAGGGCGCTCTTTCCGATCGACTGTCGCTGTTTACAAAACAATTTCTCGCGAAATTGTTTATTATGGTAAACAATATGGAACACCCAAGCTCCGATGCGCTGTTGTCCGTCGTCGCCGAATGGCTCGACGAAACCGAGCTTCCCGACCTGGTCCCGCGGGAAGCGACCTTGCCCGAAGTAGAGAAGCTGCGGCGCGTGCTCGCCATCGTCGGCCCCCGGCGGGCGGGGAAGACCTTCCTGATGTACCAGCTGATCGCCGGCCTGGAACGGGATGGGTACGCCGGCCGACGGGACATTCTGTTTGTCGATTTCGAGGACTACCGCCTGACTGGTTTTGACTCCGGCGACGTTGATGCCCTTCTGGCCGCCTTCCAGCGGCTCGCCGGTAAGCCGCCCCGCTTCCTCTTCTTCGATGAAATCCAGCGCTTGCCGAACTGGAGCAGGGTCTTGAGAACGCTGCACAACCAGGGCCGGTACACCATCGTCGTCTCGGGAAGCAACTCCAAGCTCCTTCACCCGGAGATCGCCACCGAGCTGCGAGGCCGGTATGAAGACCTGCTGCTGTTCCCCTTCTCCTTCGGGGAGTACCTCCGCTTGAGAAACATCGAGTTCACCCCCGCGACCCGCTTCACCACGGCCCGAGGGCGTCTCGTTGCCGCCTTCGAGGAATACCTGCACAGTGGCGGATTCCCCGAGGTGGTCCTGGCCCCGACGCCCGCCGAACGTCGCAAGCTCCTCCAGAACTACTTTCGGACCATCTTCTACCGGGACGTGGTGGAAAGGTACAACATCCGGGCTCGCTCCCTTCTCGAAGGCCTGATGGGCGAACTGCTGGAGAGCCACGCCAGCCTCTTCTCCATCGGCCGCTTCGAGAAGAGCCTCAAGGCCAACGGCCTCCCCGGCAGCAAGCGCACCATTTCCAACTACCTTCAGTACCTTCAGGAGGCATTCTTCCTGATCGCAAACGAGAAGTTTTCCCACTCGCCGCGCAAGCGCCTGATGAACCCGAAGAAGGTCTACCTCGTGGACACGGGCTTCGCCGCCCTGGGCCGCTCCTTCTCGGAGAATCGGGGGCGGATCCTGGAAAACCTCGTGGCCGTCGAATTGCATCGCCGCGGGGAGAAGGTGAGCTACTTCAAGGGCCGCCATGAGTGCGATTTCGTCGTCTCCCGCGACCGTCGCCCCGTCGAGGCGATTCAGGTGTGCTGGGAGCTGAACCCGCGCAACCAAAAGCGCGAGCTGACCGGCTTGGCCGAGGCCGTCAGGACCCTCGGCGTCGAACGACTGTCGTTGTTGACATTCAATCAACGCAACTCCATCGAGATCGACAACAAGAGCGTGACAGTCCTTCCCGTGTGGGAGTGGTTGCTCCATCCCGAACGGGGTCCTGGGACTGCCGACTACTTGGAGACCTGATTGATGGCATCTTCCCTTTCCTCGTCATTGCGGATAACAACACTGTCCCTTTTACTTTTTCTGAAATAACCCTGTTCCTTACATTCTCTGTCGGCGCCATGCCGGTATCTCGTTTAGAACCTCAGCACAATTTTGCCTGTTGTGTGCCTGCCTTCGATATGACGATGGGCTTCATCGGCACGTGCCGCCGGGTAGACCTCGTCCACATGTGGTCTCAGTTGGTTTGTCTCAACCCACTCGCGAATTTGACTCAAATCTGTTGAGCTCGACTTCACTTGAACAAGCCTACTGCGCTTGTTGAGACCAATGTGAGCCAGAAACTCCCCGCCCAAGGTTGCGGGCTTGGGTACCGTGCTCACAAAAATGCCCCTTGTGCCAAGTTGCTCGGCGAAGTTTCTCCTCGAAAACCTGCCGAACACATCGAAGACCGAATGAAATGACGAAGCAATCGTTGGCGCCGGCTCTACCATGTGGTCATGAACCACATCTGCCCCCAGCGAAGTTACGAAGTCTACGTGGCTTGGGCCGCACACCGCATGAACTTCAGCGCCCAGCGTCTTGGCGATTTGAACCGCAAAATGACCAACGCCGCCGCTCGCTCCATTGATGAGCACCCTTTGGCCGGCGACGACCTTGCAGTGATCCCGCAATGCCTGCAGAGCAGTTTGGGCGGCGAGCGGGATTGATGATGCTTCCACTACGGAAATATCTGAAGGGGCACAAGCAACCTCGTTTGCGTCAAGTGTTGCCAACTCAGAATGGATGCCACCGGAGAACCTATTCGTCATTCCGAAAACGAGGTCGCCGACAGCCAGGTTTGAAACATCCTTGCCGACCTCGACCACTTCTCCCGCAACATCAAGGCCTACCACTCGAGGCAATGGGTCTCGCGCGAGTGTTCGACTGAATTTTCCTTTTCGCAGCAACACGTCCTTTGGATTGACACCACCCGCGATGCTTCTAATCAGAACGCTGTTTGGAGAAACAACGGGGGGCGGCCAGTTCTCGACCCACTCCAGAACGCTTGGATCGCCGAATTTCCTGTAGATGAGTGCTTTCATGGATCAACCCTCCAATAATTGCCGGCGATTGTCCACTATGATTCTTCTCACGCACCGGTGGAGGCGATTTCCTCGCGTGCTTTGAGCAGAAACGAACATCAATTACCGAATCGCGCATCGTCTTCGAAAGAACCCGGAAGGCGCTTCAGAAGGCCGGGTTTGAAAAGCGCACTGGGTCCATGTGGCGTTTACCTTTTGACGGCGCCTCACAATAACGGAATAGCGTGACTGGCACCGGTTTCGTTTGGGTGGTAGCTATTGAACGTGGTACCTATTCATTCCGTCCTCAGGGCTGGGTTGCCGACCAGGCCGAGGTGGTGCCCGACTCGAAGCCGTCGAAGAAGAAGGGCCGCTCCGTCAGCAGGTCGAAATACGGTGCGTGGTCTTCCGTGCCGAAGTAGATCATGCCGTATGACGAGACGCCCAGGGCGCCCAACCATTCGATGTAGGTGGCCTCACCCGAGACGTGGTCATATGTGTTGTACCACGCCGGTTCGGTCCAGGCGCCAGCCGACCAGCCGCTGCGGGTGACGTAGTACACATCGTCGATGGCGCCCGTCTCGGAGCTGAAGACTACAACACGGTTGGAACCGGAGCGGACCGAGATGTCAGGGGAGTAGCCGCTGACCTCAGATCCGGTCGGCCAGTAGGCGTCGTCGACAATCCAGGCGCCGACACCGGCGTCGTCCGAGGCGAGGAAGCAGGCGCCGGTCTTGCCAGGTTCGCTCTCGCACTCGAAGGCGCAGTAGATGTGATCCGAAAAAGCCGAAAGGGCGGTACGGTTTCGGGTGCCGGTGAAGGACCGGCTTATCTCCAGGTTCCAGGTCGAGCCGCTGCTCCGCCAAACGTGGACCTTGTTGTCGGTGCCGATGTACGAGATCCATCGGCGGTATCCGCTGGCGGTGTTCGGGTTCCAGGTCAGGTCGAGACCTCGACGCGCATTGCTGACGGCCGGCGACATCTCGAGAAAACTCGTGCCGCTGAGATCGTCCCACCAGAAGTGCACGCTGTCGGTCTCGTCAACCAGATACGCCATGTAGATGCGGTCGTTGTTGTCGGGGGCATTGTTGGCCACGACAAGCTCGATCATGGTGTTTGGCGATTCGTCGGCAACTACCTCGGGATTGTAGACATCATCATGGAGGCCGGTCGCGACGTCGAACCGCCTGAATCGTGAGCTGTGGAAGTTGTCACCCGAGGAACTGTAGCCGACCCATGCGTAATCGCCTGATACCACCATGTCGGCAATGGCCGTGAAACCTGACCAGTAGTGCGTTTCGGCCCAGGTGGCGCCGCCGTCGACCGACATGTTCATCGACCATCCCTCGTTCCATACGACCATTGCGAAGAGGTTGCCGGTCCCTGCATCAAAGTCGAGGGCCGCGTCCTGGCCGTCGGTACGGCTTCCGCCGATACGCACGTCCGCATAGACCTTCTCATGAGGGTCGACGAGAGGCCGGCCCCAGGAAATCATCACGGCGAAGAGTGTTCCGGTGGCTTCAAGGTTCTCCAGCGCCGTGATCGCTTCAGAGTAGCGCCCCGTGTTCCAGAGATCTGCCACCTGAGCGGCCTGCAGGATTTGCCCGGCGCCGGGCTCGGCGAACGGCTCAAGGCTGATGTGGGCGTTGGACTTGAGTTCCGGCTCGAGGTCGGCCAGCATCGCCGACCCGCTTCTGGACATCATGGCATTGTCGTGCTCGGTGTATTCCAGGAAAGGAACCTGACCGGACAGGGGAGCTTGTGCAACCGTCTCGGGGGTCAGGTCCACTACGCGGGGGAGTGCATCGGTCCGCAAAAAGCCGGTGCCGGGAGTTACCCCCCCAGCTGGGGGGCCGTCGATGGAGATGGAGTCCACCGGGTTGAATCCGGCCAGGCCGACGGCGACCGGGGCCAGCAATACGAGCACTGCTGAAATAACATATTTTGACTTGTTCATCGGTCTGGACCCCATCTTTCAACAATAACATTGTCACCCGTTAATCGACTGTCGCGATATTCGCTGTTCTACATAACCAATATGAGTCCCCTGGATCGATCAGACCACACACTGAGGCGACAAAAGTATGTGGGAACGCGACAATCACATGCCCGGATGCGATAATGAAAAGGATTTAAAAGGGACACTGTCTTATTCGACCGTGGATCACGGATAATCGTCCGGTCATGATTACCGAGTTCGAGCTTCGCAGTCGCAGGGGCCTCACGTTGCGCGGCTGCCTTCACCGGCCTGCAGGCGAGGCCGGTGGGGGCGTGATCGTCTGCCAC
>JAIOSJ010000007.1 GCA_021107705.1 Thermoanaerobaculales bacterium
GGTTGATATGGCCCATAATTGGCGGATATCGGGAGGCTTCAGGCCCAAAGATCCGGCCGCTGTTCGGGCACGGCTTTTGCCTGTCCGGTTGCTATGTACCATTGGCCATTCGGCCATGTCAGGACCTGTGGACTCTGCGTCTCCGCGTCTCTGCGTTAGAATTTCTTAAAGAGCTGCCCTGCACAAGAGGCCAGCGTTGTTGAAATGAAACCGGAATTATTGGGGGCAGGATGAGTTCCGGCGGGTTGTACCAAAATAAAGAACAGTGCGTCCCTTATTTTTGATTCCTTGCACTGAAACCCGTAGTGCTTTTCAGCGATTACACCTGTAGGCTTCACCTCGATAGGTAGGGATGAAGGCTTCAGTATCGGCTTGCGTAATAAGGAACACCGTATCGGCTCCTATCTCCGCGGCATTCTTTTTCATCGCCTTGTAAGCATTACTCTCTCCGGCGCTTCCCCAGCCAGTTTTTCCAGAAACTTCTCCAAGGTACTCGCAGTCTGCTACCACGGCTTCGTTATTGGTTACTCGGACCTTTTGAGCCTCAGGAGAAAGCGACATACAACCAGAAGTGAGAACCAGGATCAATACGACTACCATCAGTTTCATTTTAAACCTCCGTGCAACGATAAGTTGAGATGATATTAACGCATCGCCAGAATGAACGTCAATGAACAGCAATTATTCGCATTTACATGATTCAATCTTTCGTTCGAGAGACCACCTCAAGGGAGCGCCCTGGCACAAAAAAGGTGGCGCATGAATGCAGTGTTATGCCGTCTTGCACCGGGACAGCAGCCAGGTTTACTGTAAAGCCGGCTGGTGGGGGCGGGGGGATTCGACACTGCGGGACGATAGGCGAACAGGAGCAGCCGAATCGCGAAGCGAGGCGGCGGGCGAATGTTGCCCGGCGGGTCGTAGAACGCAACCATCGCAAGGAGCCGGTTACGAAGAAGGCCACCCTGTTGGATGGCTTGGTTCGCTGAATTGGTGGAGGCTTACTGCAAGAGAAGAACAGTGTCCCTTTTAAATTTATCGACACTTCGGCCGGAGTGAAGAGACAGGTCAGGTCAATCAGCTTCTTGGTGGCCTCACCGAGGTAACACGCCACCTCAGGGTGGAGGAAACGAGTGAACCCATAGTGATCGAGATGGGCATGGCTGATCAGAACGCCATCGACCCTATTAGGGGACGTGTCCCAGGTGTAGAGGCCCTCAACGTCGGGCAGAATTCCCTGTGCGACTAGGTCAACACCGGCGGCGTCCTTGTGCTGCTTGAAATTGAACTCATCACCTTCTCCCCCTCCCGGTTTGACCAAAGGCATGCCAAGGTCGAGGACGATGCGACTGGAGTCGTAGGTGACCTCGACACAGGTGCCGCCGATCTCGTGGGTTCCTCGGTGGATGGTGATGATCACTAGACTACCGTTGAAATAGGGTACCATGTGGCAACCCGACCGGATGGTGTTAGCACAGGGTGAGGAGAAGTTTATGGCGACGTTCCAACGCGATTTCAACTTGGACACGATCATTGAGCACGTAAGAAGATGCGGGAACGGAGCGGTCTCGCTCCTCTTCGAGTCCTGGGTTCTTCCTGGGGAAATGGGGGCGCACAATGGCCTTCGGATCGCCATTCGCAACCGTTACCTGAATCTGTATGTCGGGGGTCAGTCAGTTGCCAAGATAAGCACTTCGGCAAACGGCGTCAGGTTGAAGCTGCACCGCAAGTACTACGAAGGCTGGAAGAAGGGGTCGGCTGAGGCGAAAAGCTGCGGTCAACAGATGGTCAGTTTGTCGGACACCGACTTGCGGGACCCCGAGTGTTCGCGGCGCGCGAATGTCTGGGTCCAAACAGCAGCAGGATACTGCGGCTCCGAGAAGCTATTTGTCGAGGACCTGATTGCATCGAACCCAAACGTAATCGACATGGAGATCGCTCTACCTGCGGACGACCGACTGATTGGTCCCGATGGCAAGAAGGCGGCTCCCCGAATGGATTTGGCGCTTGTGGACACCCACAACGCTCCCATCGCCGTCAACTTCTGGGAAGCGAAGATGGCAGAGAATCCGGATCTCCGCGCGAGGGACGAGATCGACGTGGCCGCGGGGCGCGGTGCCAAGGTCGCGTTCCAACTTGGCAAATACGAGACATGGCTCGGCCTCGCTGGTCGAGAGGATGAAGTCAGGGAAGCGTTCGGGGAAGCAGGGAGCATCCTGGTCGAACTCGCCGAGTTCTTTGGCAAATCAGGACCCGCTGTTCAGGTATGGTCGCAACTCCGTGACACCAGCGTAAACGTCAATGTCGTTCGACGTCCTGGAGTGGTTGTCGGTAATTACACACCCCAGATCGAGCCAGATTCGGAGGACGGAAATAGGTCGAAAAGTGGCTCGTTTGGGTCCCACCGCAAAAGGCTCGAGAACTTGCAATACAAGGTGATCGAGGTCCAAGCTGCCAACAGTTCAGAAGCGATTCTACCTTCGCTACCTGAGCATTAGACATCTTGGGCGCCAGGTGACATACGGCCGGTACCACGTTGTTTTCTCTAGCTTTAGAGGACCCTTGTGCTGATGTGACACGCGGCACCGATGTGGACTGACGTGCTCCCCTACTCTTTTGCTTCTCTGGTGGCCTGAATGCTGCTGCAGACCGGCTGGCTCGCCCTCGGCCTGCCCTTCGGACCGGGCGCGCAGTTGTATCTGCCGGGAAAACTGATTCGGAGGGCTGCACTGCGAAAGATTTAAAAGGGACACTGTTTTATTCGACTGTGGATCACGGATAATCGTCCGGTCATGATTACCGAGTTCGAGCTTCGCAGTCGCAGGGGCCTCACGTTGCGCGGCTGCCTTCACCGGCCTGCAGGCGAGGCCGGTGGGGGCGTGATCGTCTGCCAC
>JAIOSJ010000285.1 GCA_021107705.1 Thermoanaerobaculales bacterium
GCGCTGACCATTTGGGCCGCCGAAGCCTCCGCGAGAGGGAATCTCGCTACCGACATCACGATCGATGGATGAACGAACGTTATGTTAACTTTATTTCACCTGGCACCGGTTCGATGAGGTGGCCAAGACTGGGGAGCTTATCGTGATCACAAAATACGGGCGACCGTTTGCACAGGTTTCGCCGGCCACACCCAGCCCCCACCGATATCCTCAGGAGTCTCTCTTTGGCACTGTCGAAACCCTCGGAGACATTATTGAGCCGGCAATCCCGGCCGAAGAGTGGGATGCCGAGCAAGGTATGCTCGGGTGACTTTTCTCCTCGATACCCACATTATCGTCTGGTGGTTTGAACAAAATCCGCGTCTCTTGCCGGCACAGAAGAAAACTCTGGCAACCGCCGATGCCAAGAGTCCTTTGGTGATCTCAGATATCAGTCTGTGGGAGATCTCAACCCTGATCAGTCTTGGCCGCTTGAAGCTTCGGCTTCCGCTCCGGGACTGGCTCGAGCGTGCCGTGGCGCCGCCACTTGTTCGTCGTATCGGCATTTCACCTGCCATCGCCGCTGAGGTCGCCTCACTCCCGGATTCGTTTCACCGTGATCCAGCCGACAGAATACTCGTCGCCACCTCCCGGGTTCTCGGCGCGACTCTCCTTACTCTGGACAAACGAATCATCGACTCCGGTCTGACGCCCACCTTGTAGCGAGGCGGCTCAAGTACACGAATGCCATGGCCGGATCCAAATGGTGTCCGTCTTTCCCGGCGTTGTGGCATTCTGACACCAGGACATTGATTCGTGCCACGATCACCACGGTTGTTGACTGAGGGGGGGCATCTATCATGTCTACAACAGGGTGGGCGGAGGCTCGAACGGCCCGGGTGCCAAGTGTGACAAAGTTCACAATGGTGGCCGCAGGGCAACACGGGCAGAAACCCAAATCATTATGAGAAGTTGAAATTCCCGAAACAAGCAGCTAAACTGCCTGAATGAATACTCTGATCAACCGAGAACGTCTGCAGGAAGCCCTTGAGCTGGCGGGGAGCTACCTCGAGGATCGGGGGAACGCCATTGAAGTGGTTGGTATTGGAGGAAGCGCCCTGTTGCTGCTCGGCATCATCGACCGCCCCACGCAAGACCTTAACTTGATAGCGGTGTTGGAAGCTGGAACTTTCCGCAAGCTCGATGCACTGCCGCCGGTTCTCGTCGAAACCCGCGATGCGGTTGCAGCCCATCTCGGTCTCGCACCGGACTGGATCAATACCGGCCCGAGTGACATGATGGACCACGGACTCCCAGGCGGGTTCACGAGCCGTTGCATCAAGCATATCTATGGGTCACTGACCCTGTACATCCCTGGCAGAGTTGACCAGATCTGTTTCAAGCTGCATGCGGCGGTCGATCGAGGTGATCCCAGGGGAAAGCACGCAAACGACCTGAAAGCTCTCACGCCGAATAGGGAAGAACTCGTCGCTGCAGCCCGATGGGTCCAGACGCACGATCCCTCGGCCGGCTTCCGGTCGGTCCTTATTTTGGTTCTCAGTGACTTAGGAGTCTACGATGCCGACACGCACCTTTCTCCCGGAATATAGGCAACAGCTCGAGGGTTTGCTCTGGAGTCTTTGGAGTGAGCTTGGTGTTCCCGGGTGGGAGCGGCACCACCAAGAATGTTGGATCGACCCTGATGCCTTGCTCCTCTTTACCGCAACAATCGAGCCCATCGACCCGAGACTTCGGGAACAGGCGATTGCCTGGTGTCACGGGTATCAGCGCTATCTCTCGACAACACGAATCAAGAGTCAGCTTCGGGTGTATCAGCCCGATGGCGAGACGTCGCAATATCAACCTCAGCTCACCCGTTTCCTCGCGACTCTCCCGGCCGGTCGATCCCTCAACCTCGACTCGTCGATTCAGCCATATCCGTTCGATGAACGGCAGTCCCTTGAGCCCAAGGTCCTGAATCGACCGGCCCTCCTCTCACTGAGATTGCGTTCTCTGCTGGGCGTTACCGCAAAGGCCGAGATCCTCCGGATCTTCTTTGCGCAACCCGATGAGTCTTCCCTGACCGCAGCAGATCTCGTCAACGAGGGAATCGGCTACACCAAGCGGGCTGTGAGGGATGCTCTCGAGGACCTGCGCGCTGGGGGCTTCGTTGCCGTGGAGATCTCTGGGAATGCAAATAAGTATCGTTTTCTTGCCGAGCACACCTTCGGTGGTTTCTTCGGTCTTGGGCCTCTCCGTTTTCCGAGATGGCAGCCGCTGTTTGCCGTTCTCCGTGGGATTCTTGACCTGACTGAGACTATCGACAACTTCCGTCCGGCAACCAGACCAATCGAGATTCGACGAGCACTCCTTGCGCTACGCCCAGAGATATCGAGGGCTGGTCTCCAAACCCCGAGCGTTGAACCAGGCCCCGAGGGTGTAGAACAGCTCGTGACCTGGGTCGGCCGTTTGCTCGATGCACTGATGGAATAGCGGCATGGGTGTCACGGTTCACAATAGAACATTGGCGCTCTGAAGCCAGTTCCCAATCTAAAAGGGACACTTCTGTTTTATTCTTGTATGTACATCCGCACACGAAGGATTGTCGCTGAGCAACACCGGCGTAGGACACGATCCGCGACTTCAATCCGGCAGGGTATCGCCATCTTTTTCCAGGGCCAGTAACCAGTTCGGCGGCGACCTCTTGCCTCAGCCGCTCACATACGTCTTCGAGACTTGCAGATTCCATCCCTCAAGCGTGGCCAAAACTCACTCAGCTCGCTTTCAAGACGGGGTAGGGCGAGGACGTACTTTGGAGATAGCGCAGGGTGTTCGCAGCATATCTCAGTGAGTGTCACCAAAAGACACGAGGTCGGCTGCCGCCGACCTCGTAATCGTTGCAATGTTTTTTACCGGCAGTTGGTATCTTGAGAACAAGAGCCCAACTTCTCTGTTGGTTATCTCTTAGGAAACACACCCGGAGCACGAAATCGTACAGTTGGTGTAATCAACGCATACCTGACCGCCGCCACAACAGGTTGCGGAGAAAGACCCACAACCTGAACTCGAAGCAGTGTAGGCCAGACAACCGCCGGTGTATACCTTGGTCTCTCTCTCTTCTTCGGTGATTTCCAGGGTTATCTGGCTGCCATCGAAGCCGCGCAGATCTATCGGAA
>JAIOSJ010000351.1 GCA_021107705.1 Thermoanaerobaculales bacterium
GCTCATAAAAGCAGAGGGGTCGACCATAACTACAATCTGCATTGCAAATTGATTGACGTTCTTTCTTATATTAAACCGGATATAACGCTCATCGAAGGTATTGAGGGGACTGTTTATGGTCATTACCCGGTCCTTAAGCTGGCTGATGAATGTATAAAACCCTTTCGCTTACTTATCGGCAGTAGAAATGTGGTTGCCGCAGATCTTGTTGGAGCCAAAATATTCGGTCTTGAGAAGGAGGACGTCCCTCATTTGCAGATGGCGATCGAACGGGGGTTCGGTGGCGATGTCAGAACTCTTCAGGATATTGACATGGCAGGCGATATAGCCAACCTTGATTCTGTTGATCTGATCGGTGATATGCCCGAAGCAGGATCATACCCAACAGATCTATTTGATTCATTTCCGGATGATGTGAATATTATTCAAGGGAAGGAGCTGGCCTGTAAGGAGGGTTGCGTTAACAATCCGTTAACGTTATTACAGATATTGTACAACGATTATGGTGGCAAAGGCGGCTGGACGCTATTGATGGGTAAGGGCTTCGATATGGAAGAAATTCTTAGCCTGGAAGGTAAAGTGCTCATCGCAGGGCACTGTGCTATTGAAGAGGTTTCTTCAATTTTGATTAAGAAATTGAAAAGGAAAAATGTTTATCTCAGTGGAGAGTGCAATGACCTCTGTTCAACAGCGGAGGCCATGTTTCATCTTATGAAGGTTAATCCAATAGATCTTGTTCCCATGAATTCTGTGACGGCATTACGTGCCTTAATAACGGCCAAATTGAAAGGTTCCAGCTCGAGAGTCCCGAGTCCTTGGTCGCATATACTGAAAAGGGTATAGAATTTGCCCGGGGATTGCCTCCTCTGACATTCTTGATCAACGTACATCGCCAACGAACGGCTTTCAGATGAATGCCGGAGACGGATGTCCCACCGGAGGGGGTTGCCTCGTGTTTTCAGCGGCCTCGCTGCTCAGATCAACCGGAGACTCCAAGATACGAAATCCCAGCCGCAACTATCTGCACCGCAACACAAATCAAGCTGCGCAGAAACGGCGTCTTCGTCTTCTGCCAATGCATAAACACAAAGACCAGCCCGACAAACGGGATGAAAAGGCTTCCGAGTCCCCACCCGATATGCGTCTTGAAGGCCACGATCAGGATCTGGATCCAGAAGATTAACAGGGCGATCGAAGCCACGAACATAATGATCGAACCAATAGTTGCCATATCTCCCCCTTCAGAAAAAACCAATCGAAAACGGATACGTTATGCAGGACCTTACCACATCCGTTTCTCATCCTGCGCACAGCTACCAGAAACAGAACTCCTGGAAACGGTTCAAAACACTTCCGGAAGGGAGTGGGCAATTGGCCCAGTCGAAACGCTCGGAGTTACGATGGCAGAACTGGGAGGGTCAATCTGTCTGCGGGTTTTCGAGAGCATCTGCCTCATCGTGGCGACCAAGTTCATGCAACAGGCGCATGAGGTCAAGACGCGACCCCCTTGTGAGCTGATGTTCGATGCCATTGACCCGAATTCGAAGATCGAGAACGGCTTTGAACTCCCGCTCGGCTTCTTCGAAGCGACCCCGTTTGTGGAGCGTCATTGCGTGAACGGCACGGGAGTTGAGAGTGCTCGGATGATCCTCGCCGAGAATCTCCCTCTTTTTGGCAAAGGCATCTTCCGCCAGGCCCGAAGCTTCATCGATCTCACCGGCGGACAACAGGGCATCGGCCAGGGTGTTCATCGCCGACAGGGTCCGACTGTTGTCATCTCCGTACAGCGTTCGAAATCCAGCCAAGAGCCGTCGGCCGAGGCGTACCGCCTCTTCGAATTGACCGGAGGCAACCAACAAGTTAGCGAGGTTGCCGACCGCAAACAGGGTTTCCGGATGGTCGGCCCCGAGTCGCTGTTGGCGCTGGTCGAGAACGTAGCGGAACATCCCCTCCGCCTCCGACAGTCGTCCCTGTTTCGACACCACCAATGCCAGACCGCTGATCGTCTCAACGGTTCCTAGGTGCTCCTCTCCGAGCACCCGCTTCTGGATCTCGAGGACTTCTCGAGTCAGTTTCTCGGCCTCCGCGAGACGACCGAGCCGGCGAAGAAGCTGCGCCTTCTTTTCGATGGTCCGCAGGGTGTCCGGGTGTTCATCGCCGAGGACTCGTCGCCGCCTGCGCAGGGTTTCATCGAGGAGGGCGATGCCCTCGTCGTGCCGACCGCGTTCAGCGATGAGAAACGAGGCGAAGCTGCTCATCAGCTTCAGAGTGTCGGGATGATCCTCACCTACAGTGCGCCGGAAGGACTCGACGAGTTCACGGTACATGGTTTCTGCCTCGTCGAGACGACCGCGGAGACGTTTGAGATTGACGAGGTTCACGCCGGCATTGAGCGTACGGTGGTGTGCCTCGCCGAGTTCCCGGCGATTCCACTCGAGGGCTTCCTCATAGAGGGGCTCAGCCTCATCATAGCGACCAAGCACACGGAGACAGATCCCGAGGTTGGAGGACAGCGAAATTGTGTCCGCATCGTCGGGGCCGAGAACCCTCATACTGTGATCGCGCGTGGACCTGAGCAGAACCTCGCTCTCGTGCAAACGTCCCTCGCGCATGAGAACAACCCCCAACATATTGCTGCACCGCAGAGTCGCCGGGTCGTACTCGCCGTGAAACTCTCGCGAGATGTTCCGCGCCGCATCGAGAGACGTCCGCGCCTCCTTCCACTGACCCAAGGCCAGATAGGTTTCACCCAGGGTGTATTGAATGATTGCAGCGGTCCCAGGTTGCCCGGCGAAGTCTCGGGCGACACGGTCGGCTGCGCCGTCCAAAATGTCGATCACCTTGACGTCGATACCCTCATTGCCCGGCGCTGCGCTTCCCAACATGTCAACAAGAAACTGGTTGACCGCCTCGGCTTCCGCCCGTGCAGCCTCGGCGCGGCCCTGGGCGCGGCGCGCCGACAAAAAACCGAAACCGGAGCCGGCCGCAGCGATCGCAAGGGCCAGCATGACGGCAATCACGGCACGACGCTTGGCCTTTCGCCGCGGCTGCCCAACGATCCAGCGCAGCCGTTCGGCCGCCTCGGAGGCGCTCGGTCGGGCGCCGGGCGAAAGCTCGGTCAGGTCGCTTATCAGCGCCGCGACATGGGGGTCGATGCCCACCACCGGATCCACCTCGCCCCACATCGCCTTGCGGACCAGCTCGGTGACGCCGCTCCCGGCGCCATAAGGCGTCCGCCCGGTCCACAGCTCGGCAAGCAGAAGCCCGAAGCAGTACATGTCGCTTGCAGCGGTCACCACCTCGCCCCGTGCCTGCTCGGGGCTGAGATAGCTTGGCGTACCGAGGATGTCCCCCAGATCGGTTTCACCCACGTGGGTCGGTGCTCCACCGGTGTCGTCGGTGGCATTGCGCCGGCCGCCGCCGCTTTTGCCGGGCCCCTCGATCCGGGCAATACCGAAGTCGAGCACCTTCACCACACCGTCGTCTCCAACCATGATGTTCTCGGGCTTGAGGTCGCGGTGGACAACGCTTATCCCATGGGCCGCGACGAGAGCAGCTGCTACC
>JAIOSJ010000259.1 GCA_021107705.1 Thermoanaerobaculales bacterium
GGATCTGACTTCGACGTTGGACGTTGGGCGTTGGACGTTGAGCGTTCATTTTCACGCTCAAGTGATGAGTAAAACCCCTACGCTCATTGTTCCGTGTCGATCAAACTGCCGATGAGTTCCTTAAGAGTGCGGGCTAGGGAGTTGAGAACTCTCCCATGTTCTCCTGGGCGAGCTTCCGTCCGCCTGAGAAGGCTTCCGGCACCTCGGCAAAGGTGCAGATATGGTTGAAGCCGCACCAGGCACAGAGGATTCCCGGTTTTGCGGGGAACTCTGTGGTGTCGAGAGCCGCCTCAGCCAGGTTTTTGAAACGTTCCAGGAGTTGTCGCGCCCGCGCCTGATCTACTTGATGCCAGTTGGAAATGCCGAGGCGGAGGTAGTGATACCCGGCGAGGGCGGAATCTTCCTTGTATTTCTCGAGCGCGCAGGCTGCGTAGAGGGGCGCTTGAAGACCTTCGGAGAACTCGGTCGAATCCCCCGCCCTTTTCGACGTCTTATAGTCGATCACGAAGAGCTTGCCCTTGGTGGTGCGGCCGACGCGATCGGCAAATCCGGTGAAGACGATGCGATCGGACAGGGGGGTCGAATAGCGCTCTTCCAGTGCCAGAGTCTCGGAGCGGTCCTTGTCGAAGACATCGGAAACGAAAATTTTCAACATTTCTCGGCCCACTCGGAAATAGGTGTCCGGCCCATCGTCAATACGCACAATGGCGAGGTCTTCAGGCCAGTCCTCGCGCCAGCCTTCGTCGAATCTCTCGACAATGGCGGTTTCATCCGGCGATGCTCCATTGCGGCGTTCCTCGTACATCCATTCCAGGACATCGTGGACCGTGTTCCCGAGATAGCTCTCGATGGAGCGAAATGCCTCTTTGAGTCCCTTGAGGTAGCGCAGGCGGTATTTAAAGGGACACTGGTCGAAAGACTTCAGGCGGGAAAAGGAAAACTGATTCTTCGGGGTCGGACGGTGAGAGGGAAGTTGACTCATGCGGTCAGTGTACCCAAAAAAACCCGGGCCGAAGCCCGGGCTTTATTGAAATCAATGAAATCAGTTAGTCGAAGCAGAGACCCTGCCGGGAACCCGTCGAGCTTCCGGCATTGTAATGGGAAAGAGTTCCTTCAATCTCTCGAAGGCATCTGCACCGAAGATGACGTCCGAAGCCTTGGTGCCGATGGGCACACCCCGGCCGAAACAGCCACCACTGCACAGGATTTGGTCCATGTTGAGCTGCGGGATGTTCGCGCCGTAGGCCTCATTGATGGTGTCGATCAGTTCAACCGCTACCAGACCGTAGCCGATGTTTTGCGGATGGATACCGTCGTACGAGAAGATTCCACCGGTGAGGAAATCCGCTGTGATCGTGATACCGCCGAGAATCCAGGGGTCACCGGCCACGACCTCGTTATATCTCTCATTGATGTCCAGCACCGGTACGCCGAAGGCGGCAGCTGTGCCGGCGATGATGGCGTTGAACGCGGCGATGTGGTTGTTGATCGCCGCGACTTCATCGGCTCTCAGAATGACGCCGTAGTCACCGGTTACGAAGTTGAGGCCCTCCGGCAGAGGCGGAGAGCCCGGGAGCCCGTAGCCCTGTGCAATGAGGGGCGCGGCGCCAAGAGTGATGTAGTCCTCATCCAGAATCGGGCCGTCTTCACCCATGAGCTGAAAAGTTCCGAGCCCGGGGACTTCCACGTAATTGGAGACGGTGGTCACAAAGGGGATGGTGGTCACATCGGGGATGTTGACGACCACGATGTCCGCGCTCGTCATCGTTGCCAGAGCGCCCAATGCCTGGCCGTACAGCTCTTCGAAAAAATCCACCGGAGTTGCGGTCAATCCGGGAATGTAACTTCCGGTCATTACAGCGGTGAGGATGTCGTTGTTACCGATCCACATGGTGGCGAAGGTCGGTTGCTGTGCAATGGCCTGGGTCATCGCCGTGAAAGGAATCAACTGGCCCGTGGTGGGATCCGGCACCTGTGGAATGCGCAGGATGAGGTCGTGCATGGCGTTGTCGATATTTCCGGCCAAAAGGTTCTCGATATCACCGGTCGTGAACAGCAGGTCATACAGATTGGCCGTGGGGACGCCGAGATTGTTGTAGGGCAGGGGATAGGTGGCGTTGGTCGGAAGTCCGGGTGCGCCCGGGTTGGGCTCGATGACCAGGGGCGATAGTGAACCGAGTTCGAACAGCGGCGGGAATCCGGGTTCGGTAATCGTCGGCATCTCGAACACCGGGGCGCCTGTCTGCTGCGCGAGCAGCGCCGGGTATGACCGGTCTTGATAGTACTGAACGAGGCCGCCGGAAACGAGGCCCGCGGTCATACTGTCACCGAGGGCGACGTAGCGCGTGAAATCCACCTGGGCCCCGGCCGGAACGACGCCGAGGAGCGCCGCGAGGGTCAATACAATGAGTGTCTTCTTCATGGGCTTTCTCCTCTCTCTAGAATTTCATGGTCGTGGTGATGCCAAGGAGACGGGCCTTGGAATCGTACGAACCATTGTAGCCGTCATAGGATTGACCCCCGGTACTTCGCCCTTCGGGTTCCAAATACATGTATCCGATATCGGTCTGCATACCGTAGAAATTGAGCGTCATCCCGATCGTGTAGCCGGTGCGGTCGCCGTCGCCGAGCAGAGGAGACATGGACTCGGCCGGCTGCGGGGTTTCATCTTCAAGATACCCGAGTTGAAAGGCAAACTTTTCACTCACCTTGTATTCGAGACCGATACGGAACTGATCCGAGTCCGTGTAGTTCTGTATGACGGTGTCGCTGAGATGGGGATAATCGGGGAAGTTGATCGGGAGTTCATCGAAAGAACTCCACCCCATCCGACCCCACTGGCCGGAAACGATCCATCTCTCGTTCTGCCAGGCCATGCCGAGAGAAATATAGTCGGGCATGACAATGTTTGAGTTGAGACTCACCCTCTGACCGAAAGGAATTTGGGAGGTCAACAGTGCGTCGTAGTCGGCATATCCGGTTTGGAATTGGCGGAAGGAGCCATAACCATCGGTGTAGTCGATGTCCAGCTCCGAACGGTACAGGGCGCCAAAGCTGAATTGCCCGAATTTTGCCTGCAGGCCGGCGTGCCATCCCCATGCGTTGTTGCCGAGGCCGTCCGTCGTAATGTGGACCTGCCCGACATCAGCCAGTTGCTGAGTGTAGGGATTGATCATGCCGATGTTCTTGGTGAGGTCGATCTGGCCGATGGCGTAATCGACGCCAAAGCCGAAGGCGAGGTTGTCGCTCAGCTTGAAGGCCAGGTTCGGTGACAGATCGAAGACCTTGATATCGACTCTCTTCGAGATGAAGCGGCCGGCAAAGTCGTCGTCCCAATGGGTGCCCAGACCGAAGGGTGTCGTGGCTGAGAAACCAAAAGAAACCCTATCGCTGAGGGGAATGATGAGATAGCCGTGGGGTGGGAAGAAGGTCTGGGTCTTCTGGGTCGCCCGATAGCCGTCACCGGGATAGGGCGAGGCGCCGTAGAATTCCTGGTCCACAGCAATAAAGGTGACTCCCAGGGAGACCTGGACCCCCTCGTCGATCTGAAACGCGATCCCCGCCGGGTTCCAGAAAAGGGCTGAGGCATCGTCGGCCACGGCCGTCATGGCGCCTCCCATTGCCATGCCACGGTTTCCGTGTTCAAAGAGGGCAAAGCCCGCTCCTTGGGAGAGTGACGGTACGACCAACAGGGCCACCGCCACGGCGAGAATCATCCGGTGATTCACGGCTCTCACATCCATCCTCCTTCCAAACGATCACAGTAGTAGTAAATTGACAGACTTGACCATGCTATAGATGCCGCCGAAATCAGTCAACAAAGTAGAAATGGCGAAACATTGAATCCGAAACATTGAATCCCTGGTACCGTAGCTCGTTGTGTATTGCGCCTTGCAGGCGGAAACTGGTGAGAAGGTCGGGTTAGGGAAGACTCAGATGAGGAGGAGATGATGCTCAAGCGTTTGCTCATGGTTGGATTGTTGGTTTGTGTGACCCCGGGACTCTTGGCGATGGACGATGCTCGCCTGATGCGATGGCCTGATTTGGCGGCAGATCAGATTGTTTTCACCTATGAAGACGATCTCTGGCTGGTCGATGCCGAGGGGGGTGATGCACGTCGGATCACCAATCACCCAGGTTCCGAGAGGTACGCGAAGTTCAGCCCCGATGGTTCCTTGCTGGCATTTTCCGCCTCGTATGACGGGGGGAATGACGTCTACGTCATGGATGCTCGCGGCGGTGTACCGCAACGCCTGACCTGGCATGGTGGGCGTGACCGGGTCCTGGGCTGGACTCCGGGTGGGTCGGCGGTGCTCTTCCGCTCGGACCGACTCATGCCTTTCCGCGCCGAAGAGATCTACACGGTTTCTCTGAAAGGTGGAATGCCGACTCGCGTTGCGGTCGACCGGGCTGGATTGGCGGCGATCTCCCCGGATGGTGTGATGCTTGCCTACAACCGCATGTCTCGCGAATACCGAACCTGGAAACGCCACCAGGGTGGAACGGCCCAGGACATTTGGTTGGGTTCGATGGATAGTGGAGACTACCGGCGCATCACCGATTGGGAGGGAACCGACAATTTCCCGATGTGGGACGGCAGTGACCTGATTTTCACCTCCGATCGCGAAAAGGGCACGATGAATCTCTTCAGGGTCGATTCGGCCGGCGGCGAGGTCGAGGCGCTCACACATTTTGGCGACTACGATGTCAAGAATCCCTCGATGGGGCCTGGCGCTGTGATTTTTCAGTACGGTGAGGCCCTCAGTATTCTTGATTTTGACAGCCACACCATCACCCAGGTCACGGTGAATATTCGATCGGACCGGGTCCCTGTTCGCGCCGAACTCATCAATGCCGGCAGCCACACCGGCTCGTTCCGGCCTTCGCCGGAAGGTGAGAGCCTGTTGCTCGAGGCCAGGGGAGAACTGCTGATCTTGCCCGTCGACGACGATGAAGAACCGGAGAATCTGACTCGCACTTCGGGGGCTCGAGAGAAGGACGGGGTTTTCTCTCCCGATGGATCTCAGATCGCCTTCATTGCCGATCGCAGCGGTGAAGAAGAACTCTGGGTCATGGACGCCGATGGCGCCGACGCCCGCCGGCTCACCGATGACGGGCGTGGTTTTCGTTATCGTCCCATCTGGTCACCCGATGGCGAGAAAATTCTTCTGGGAGACAAGAGCCTGCGCCTGAACCTGGTCGATGTGGAAAGCGGTCGGGTCACCGAGGTGGATCGTGGTTCCTTCGACGATGCCTGGTACCGGTGGGGAATTCAGGAATTTGTATTTTCGCCGGATTCCCGTTGGATTGCCTATAGCAAGGTTGAAGATTCCCTCAATGACTCGATCTTCCTGTACGAAGTGGCCACCGGTGCGAAGACGAGGGTCACGGGCACGGAGACCAAGGATTGGAGCCCATCATTCTCTTTGGACGGCGACTACCTGTACTTCCTTTCGGATAGGACTCTTCGTCCAATCATGGGCCGACTTGACCAGAACCATATCTTTCTGAACATGACTCGGCCCTATCTGCTCCTGTTGAGGGCCGACCAGAGGTCACCTTTCGTCAAGGGGGTCACTCCTGACGAAGAAGATCAGGAGGAAGATGAGACGGACGAAGAAGATGAGATGGAGGTCGTGATAGAGACCGAGGGCATTGCCGAACGGGTACTCCTGGTGGAGGGAGTCGAGGCCGGCGATTACGACCGTCTCGAGGCCGTCAAGGGCGGATTCCTTTATCTTTCGCGGACCGAACAGCCATTCCTCAAATATCAGGAAGTAGGCGATCGAAGTGACGAAGGACTGGAGCTCTGGAGTTACGACCTGGGGGAGGTGGAGAGTGAGAAACTCATGGACGGGGTGTCCAATTATCGCCTGTCGACCGATTCCGCCCATCTCGCCTACAAGGCAGGTGGGAAGTTCGGCATCGTGGATGCCGGGACAGGGGCGGCGCCTGGGGACGGTGTCGTTGATCCTGGATCCGTGAAGATCAAAGTGGATCGACTCGCCGAGTTTCGTCAGATCTTCGACGAGGCATGGCGGGTTCAACGCGATTGGTTTTACGACCCGGGTATGCACGGCCTCGACTGGGTGGCGACGGGTGAGAAATACCGCCTATTCGTACCCTATTGCGGAAACCGGGCCGATTTGAACTACCTCATCGGTGAGATGATCGGCGAACTCAACGTCGGTCACACCTATATCTATGGAGGGGAAACGAGGGGACGTGGCCGCAGCATTCGAATGGGAAGGCTCGGCGCCGATTTTTCGACTCCTGCCGGGGCCGAATACCACCAGATCGCTCGGATCGTGCCGGGCAACGGATGGCACCCCTCCGAGCGTTCACCTCTCGAAGAGCCGGGATGTTCGATCGAAGAAGGCGACTGGCTTCTGGCGATCGACGGGCGAGAAATATCTTCGAGCGAAAATATCCACTCCTTTCTTGAGGATACGGTCGGCCGGACCATTACCGTGACTACGAATGCCGAGCCCTCGATGGAGGGCGCCGGCGAATGCCGCGTTCGGCCGGTCGGCAGTACCTACGGTCTGCGTTATCGTGCCTGGGTTCAAGCCAACCGTGCGGCTGTGGAGCAGGCCTCCGGTGGGCGGATCGGATACCTTCACATTCCCGACATGATGGACCGTGGATTGGTGGAGTTTGCCCGCGGCTGGTATCACGATTTCTCCAAAGCCGGATTCATCATCGATGAGCGGTACAACGGCGGCGGTTTTGTCGGCGACATGATTATCGATCGCCTCGAGAGAAAAGTCTGGTCATTCACTCAGCCGCGGGAGGGCAAGCCGATTCCAGGTTCCGAGAGAGTCTCACGGGCCCACCTCGCCGTGCTCATCAACCACGACACCGGGTCAAACGGTGAGTACTTTGCCGAGGCCGTCAAGATCAAGGGCCTTGCTCCTGTCATCGGGACTCGGACCTGGGGAGGCGCCGTGGGCATCGAGCCACACCAGGATCTGCTGGACGGCGCGGTGACGACCCCACCGCAATTCGCGCCCTACGGTTTGGACGGCCACTGGCTCATCGAAGGGCACGGCGTCGATCCGGACATCGTTGTGGAAAATCTACCTGCCGAAGTTTTGGCTGGGCGAGACACCCAGCTTGAGAAGGCCGTCGAGGTCTTGCTCGACCGCATCGAAACCGATGACGTAAGGGTGCCGGATCCGCCGTCTTATCCGGACAAGAGTAAGAAGGTCAAAGGGTCGGAGGTTTCAATATCATGACGAGGTCGGCGACGTTGGTTCCGGTAGGCCCGGTTGTAATGGTGTCCCCGGAAGCGGCGAGGGCGGTGGCGGAATCATTGTCTGCCAGAGCACTCTGTGGGTCGATGCCCGCTGTCTTAACTCGAGAGAACGAAGTCGGGTCGACCAGGCCTCCGGCGTGGAGGCACGAGCCATCGATTCCGTCGGTCCCTGCGGCGAGAATCACACATCGCTTCGCTCCTTGAATTTCGATAGCTGCCGCCAGGGCGAGTTCGGTGTTGCGGCCGCCGTGTCCAAAACCGTGGACGGTGACCGTGGTCTCACCACCGAAAACCATGGCTGCTGGGGCATGATTTCGAATGCTTTTGGTAAGGGCGCCCAGTTGACGGCCTCGTTGGGCGGCCTCTCCGGTCAGTGGCCGGGAAGGGGTCCACACGCCGTAGCCAAGACCTTCCAGATGGGACGATGCAGCCATTACTGCGGTTGCGTTGTCGCCCAGCAGGACTGTCCGGGTCCGAGTGGCCCACACGGGTGAAGCGGCCGGTCGCTCTAGCCCGGACTTCTCACCAAGGTTCGTTGCGAGGGCGGTGAGGTGATGTGCCCAGTGGGGTTTTCGACCTGAGGGACGCGGAGTCGTACTCGATAGTCCGTCGAGCATCCCGATGCGAGAAAACGCCGCTGGGCACAGTGCATCGCCGGCCGCAGTAGAAGATTGGTGAGAAATGCGGGCTAGCCGGCCTCGGAGAAAGGCCGGGATCGAAGGGGGGACCTTGTGTGCGAGTTCGAGGCGATGCAGGACCTCGAGGGCGTGGGTCGGGTTGGTGGGTGAAGGCACTGTGGGTCCCGAGCCGATGTCGGCAAGAGATCCATTCACAACGTCCGACAGGACCAGAGTCAGTACTCTCGCCGGAAAGGTCGCGGCGGCAAGCCCGCCTCCCGCGGCGATCTGAAGTTCCCGTCGCACGGTGTTTAGAGCCTGGATCGGCGTTCCGGCATCGAGGAGCATTTGAGTTGTTCGGCGCAGGTCCTCAAGACTGATTCCTTCAGCGGGTCGAGCCAACAGGGCGGAGGCGCCTCCGGACAGAAGAAGAATGAGCAAATCATTGCGACCGAGGCCGTGGGCGAGCTGCATCAGGATCTCGGTTGCTTCGGCCCCGGCGCAGTCGGGCACTGGATGGCTTCCACGGTAAAGACGGGCCGCCTGGGTTACTTTCGGCGGAATAGAAACACCGCGAGGCGCAATGACGATGAGTTCATCGGGGCGACGAGCAGAGGACTCCAGCCATGCCGAGGCGAGTCCGGGAGCCGCTTTGCCGAGGGCAGCGACGACCAAGCGAGCGGGAACGTCAATACTGTCCCCCAGCCCTTCGACGGCATGCGCCAGCAGGTTCTTCGGTTGAACGGCGTCGACGGCTCGGTGGAAGGCTTCGAGGGCATGTTGCCGGAGAGACTGAAGGGACTCCATACGACACCAATGTACTCTTTCTTTCCGCA
>JAIOSJ010000269.1 GCA_021107705.1 Thermoanaerobaculales bacterium
AGTTCTCCACCTGGCTCTACCGCATCGCCTACACGACCTTCCTCAACCACGTACGTCGGCCCCAGCGTGTGGTTGCCCTTGAAGAGCGCACGGCGGAGCGAGTCCAGGCAAAGGTCGAGAATCCCGAGGCGGCCGCCGGCCGATCGCAACAGGATGAGATCCTGCGGCGATCGGTCCTCCGCCTGCCGGATCCCCTTCGGGAGACGGTGGCAGCTCGCTTCTGGGGCGAGATTCCGGTGCGGGAACTCGCCGTCGCAGACGGTATTTCGGAAGCCGCAGTGCGCAAAAGGCTGCGCAAGGCCCTTTCGATCCTCAGAACAGAAATGGAGGTGGCGTCATGACCGAGCGAGACATCATCCGCCGGTTGGAAAATAGTCCTGTGCCGCCCCCGCCCGAAGATCTGGCGGCACGCATCATCAACGATATTCCGGAGGAGATCGAGCTTCATCCCGATCTTGCCGGAGAAGAACGGAAATTTCGGCCATTCCACCGGCGACCCGGCTGGCTGGCCGCTGCGGCAGCCGTGACCGTGGCCCTTGGCGGCGCCGTGACCTGGGAACTGCAACGTCAACGACCCACGGATATCTCCCTGGCGGCCCCACAGACAGTCTTTGACGAAAGAGAGGCGATCGAGATCCCCGCCACGCAGAGTGTGACAGATACTCAGGTGTCGGCAACACCAGCCGTTTCCGGTAAAGAAGAGGTCAAAAAGGTCTTGGGAACGGCGGCAGCCGACGAAAGGACCACATCCGCCGAGATGGCAACGCACCTGGAAGGCGCCTCAGGTATCGCCGTCGACCAGGAATCACCTGCAAGAAAATCACGTCAGCTACCCTCTCCTGAACCCGCACCGGCGGAATCCCTCGGGGCCACGGCCGATCCGGCCCCAGCACCGTCCAACCTACGGGAGGAGAGGGGAAGAATCCGTGCCTACGATTCGGCGCCGGACCGAGCCGACCTCAGCGGCGTGGACAAAGGGTTGAACGAGCACGAAGGTCACACTCAAGATACCTTCCTCATGAAGCAAGTCTCCGGTGCGCCGGCCGGAGGTGTTCGTGGGTCGGCCGAATCCAAGAAATCAAAGGATCTGGGTGTTTTCGTTTCTTCATCGACCGGCGACATGGCCGAGCCCAATGATCAAGCCTACGGCGACGTCTTCTTCGAACACACCGGGGTTAATCCATTTATCGATACTGAAGATGATCACCTCTCGACCTTCGGTCTCGACGTGGACACGGGATCCTACACTGTGGTTCGGCGATATCTCCGGGACGGAAACCTCCCGCCACAGGCAGCCATCAGGGTCGAAGAGTTCGTCAACTTCTTCGACTATGGCGACCCTGCGCCGCGGAGGGATGATTTCAGACTCACGCTGGAAGGCGCCCCCTCGGCATTTGCTCAGGGCGACAGGATCCACACCTTGCGCATGGCCGTCAAGGCACGCGAGGTGGATGCCGAAGACCGCCCCCCCGCGGTGCTCGTCTTCTGTGTCGATGTCTCGGGATCGATGGAACGAGAGAACCGCCTCGCCCTGGTCAAAAAGGCTCTGTTCGAGCTTTTGGAGAATCTGCGCAACGACGACCATGTGGGCCTGGTGGTCTACGGCTCGCGCGGTCAGGTGCTGCTCAAGCCCACCACCAACCGAGAAATCATCATCCGGGCCATCAATCGTCTGCAGCCCGGCGGCTCCACCAATGCCGAGGAGGGTCTCAGCCTGGCTTATGGACTCCTGAGCGATGGTGATCGGGACGGACGATTGCGTCGGGTCATCCTGTGCTCCGACGGGGTCGCCAACGTCGGCCGGACCGGCCCGGACTCCATCCTCGAACGCATTCGTCTTGAGGCCCAGGACGGCATCGAACTCACGACTGTGGGTTTCGGCATGGGCAACTACAACGATGTGCTGATGGAGCGACTGGCCGACACCGGGAACGGACGGTATGCCTATGTGGACAATCTCCAGGAGGCCCACCGGATCTTCGTCGAAGAACTCACAGGGACCCTGTTCACCCTCGGCCATGACGCCAAGGCTCAGGTTGAGTTCAATCCTGAAGTCGTCTCACGCTGGCGGCTTGTCGGCTATGAGAACCGCGACATCGCCGACAATCTCTTCCGTGATCCTACCGTCGATGCCGGCGAAATCGGCGCCGGCCACAACGTGACCGCGCTCTATGAGGTCAAACTCCAACCCAGAGCTTCCCGGCACGCCTTCGTCGCCACCCTCCGCTACCGCTATCGGCCCATGAATCAAACACGACCGGTAGAGATGGAGAAGACTCTGCGCGTCTCCGACCTCGAAAAGAGTTGGGAAAAGGCAACGCCGTCACTCAGACTTGCCTCTCTGGTTGCCGAATTCGGAGAGATCCTCAAAGGCGCCTACTGGGCCAGGGACGGAGATCTCGAGGAGGTACTGCGGCGTCTCCAGGGGTTGCAAGTCGAATTCGAGGATGATTCCCGTGTGGCCGAACTGACCGCCCTGGTGGCCCGTGCAGCCGACCTGCAAGGCGAAGAGGCGAAGACTGACCGGGGCAGACGCTGAGGACCTGAGCGTTTGCAAAACTCCATGAAAAGACCACA
The DNA here is from genome assembly GCA_021107705.1 of Thermoanaerobaculales bacterium. GTDB lineage: Bacteria > Acidobacteriota > Thermoanaerobaculia > Thermoanaerobaculales > Sulfomarinibacteraceae > JAIOSJ01. The sequence goes on from JAIOSJ010000269.1 coordinate 2,578, forward strand.
AAGAGAGCAGCCACGAAAATGCACGAAAATGCACAAAAAAGGGACCAAATCGATTGCTGTTTGCCACCGGGATTCTCTGCAGCTGACAACTCAGGCGCGTGCAAAATCCAGCGTAAGAGAATGCGGGCCGGGAGGCCTGCGCTCCAGTTCGGTATCCAGGGGTCTTGACTCTTTAACTCTTATGCTCTTTAACTCTATTTCTGTGTCTTTTCGTGCCTTTTTGCGCCTTTTTGTGGCTATTTCCCCTCTTTGTGGCGCTGTCCTCGAATTTTGCTAGGAGGCTGGATTCCGCCCCGGATTCTATGATCAGAGGTCCAGCGCATCCGGCTCGAAATACTCGCGCGGATGCTTGCACACCGGGCACATCCCAGGAGCGTCTGTGCTCTCGTGGATGTGGCCGCACTTGGAGCACTTCCAGCGGATCGGCTTCTCCCTCTTGAACACGGTACCGTTTTCCACCATCTCCAGGAGCTTCTGATACCGGTCGCGGTGTTCAGCCTCGACCTTGGCAATCGCCTTGAACAGTCTCGCCGCCTCTTTATTGCCCTCTTCCTCGGCGTCCCTGGCAAAATCGGGGTACATGGTGGTCGTTTCGTAGTCCTCACCTTCCATCGCAGCTCTGAGATTCTCCGCGGTCGTACCGATTCCGCCGAGGAGCTTGAACTCATCCTTGGCATGCTGCATTTCGTTGGCCGCGGTTTCTTCAAAGATGTCGGCAATGTAGTGGTATCCCTCCTTGCGGGCCACCTTCGCCCAGTAGGTGTACTTGTTTCGCGCCTGGCTCTCTCCGGCAAAGGCTGCTTTGAGGTTTTCTTCAGTCTTGGACATCTTCATTCTCCCTTTTGGTTGCGGCTGCGCCGCGATTGAAATTCATTCCTTTTCCGGCTCCACTTGGACGACGACATCTCCGATACTCGGTCCATTCGAAAGGAGATGCTTCTTGACGGCTCGTGCGATGGAAAAGCCCTCAGCCACCGTGAGGTCCCCATCGACCTCGAGATGGAGATCCACGGCGAGTTTCGGACCCGTGTAGCGGGTACGAAGCGCGTGGGCGGCTCTGACCCCATCGACCTCAAGGGCGAGTCTGCCGATCCTTTCCCGAACATCCGCGGGCGCCCCGGCGTCAACCAACTGTTGCAGGGCGGGGTGAAAGACATTCCAGGCGGCCCAGAGGATGAATCCGCAGATGACAAGGACGCCGAGCCGGTCCACCCAGGCCAACCGAGGAAAGAACATCTCGGTCCCGACAGCCATGACCGCCGGAATCGACGAAAAGGCATCGGATCGGTGGTGCCAGGCGTTGGCCACCAGCGCCGGAGAGTCCGCCGCCCGGCCCTCTTTTCGGGTCCAGTGGAAGAGCCATTCCTTGCTGAAAACCGAAATCAGGGCGGCCACCAGGGCGACCAATGTAGCGGGTCCGGTGCGCGGATCTCTGAGGTGAGCGATAGCATTCCACCCCATGCCGATACCGACCGCCGCGAGAGACATTCCGATCCCTACAGTCACCAAGGTCTCAATACGACGGTGTCCGTGGGGATGACGCTCATCCGGTGGCTGGGCCCACAGCAGGGTTCCGACAAGCAGGATGATATCGGTGAAGAGGTCAGTGAGTGAATGCACCCCATCCGCGACGACGGCGGCCGACGACCCCACCAGGCCCGCTGCGATCTTGCCGGCGGCGAGCACGATGTTTGCACCCATGCCGACCACGGTGGCCCGCTGGACGCGTTGGATCGAAGCGCTGTCGTTCACGCTAGGCGCAAGAGTTCGGCGACGGTCTTCTCAATTCCCTCGGCCGCCTCACTCATGTTCTGAGCGAGCATGTAGGCCGGCGAGGTGATGATCTTCCTCTCCTCGTCGATGACGAATTCGGTCACCGGGCAGTTGACGTGTTTCGCACCCATTTCTTCGATCGCTTCGGCGGTATCGAGATCCGAGCCGATCGTGACCGATGGCCCCTCTTGACCGAAGACCTTGGCCAGCAGAGCCGGGGCGATACACACGGCGGCCACCGGTTTGCCGCCGAGATGAACTCGGCGAACAAGGTCGGCAACCTGCGCATCGACCTCGCAGTCGGCGCCCTGGACCGCAAAATTGCAAAGGTTCTTGGCGGCGCCGAAGCCTCCGGGAAGAATCAAGGCGTCGAGTTCGTCTGCCTCAACTTCGGCGACATCACGAATGGCGCCGCGGGCAATGCGCGCCGACTCCACCAGAACGTTGCGGCTCTCACCGTCCGCTACCTCTCCGGTCAGGTGATTGACGACGTGCATTTGCTCCCTGTTTGGGGCACACAGAACCATCTCGGCGCCTGCCCTGTCCAGAGCCAACATCGTGATCACCGACTCATGAATCTCCGCACCGTCGTAAACACCGCAGCCCGAGAGAATGACTCCTACTTTCTTGGCCATCTTCAGCCCCCCTTTTATCACTCTGGGTTATTGTAGCGCTGCGCCGCACACCGTTGCCAGTCGGAGTCGGGGCTTTGCGCTGCCGACCGCTCAGATCTCCGTTCCCTCCCGCAGCAGGTCCAGATACGCGCTGTAGGAATAGGTTCGATCGCGTCTCCGACCGCTGGTCTCCTTCAGAATTCCGGCATCGCAAAGCGAATAGACGGCTTTCGCCGCGGTGGGTTTGGTGGTAAGGCAGATCCTGACAGCGGACTTCACGGTGACGATTGGATTCTGCGGCAAGTTCTCGAACAGCCTGGAACCCACGACGGTGGCCCCTCCGGAGCTGAGGTAGCGAGATCGATCACGGCTCACCATATCGAACAACGATCCGATCACGTTCATCGACTCATCGGCGATGACGGCGACTCCTTCGAGGAAGAACGCCAGCCATCCTTCCCAGTCTCCGTCAGTCCGGACGGCGCCGAGCCGGTCGTAGTATTCCTGCCGGTGGCGTTTGAAGAAGAGGCTCAGATAGAGGAGGGGCTCGCTGAGCTGCTTCCAATCCTCCAGACAGAGTGCGATGAGTAGTCGACCAAGTCGTCCGTTACCGTCGAGATAGGGGTGGATGGTCTCGAATTGCACGTGGGCCAAGCCCGCACGGACGAGCGGCGGCAGAGTGTCGTCGGAGTTGAGCCAGGTCTCGAGATTGCCGAGCAGGTTGGCCAAGAGGGTGGGCGGCGGCGGGACAAAGCGGGCGTTACCGGGGCGCGTGCCACCGATCCAGTTCTGAGACCGACGGAGTCTGCCCGGCTGCTTGTCCTGACCCCTCGTGCCCGCCATAAGTCGCTTGTGAGCGCCATTCAATAGCCGGACCGACAGCGGTAGTCCGTTCGCTCGGCTGAGCTGCCCGCGCGCGAATTTCAACGCCTCCAGGTAGTTGCAGACCTCCTCGACATCAGCCGGGGCGGCGCTGACGGGCACCTCGGCTTCGGAGGCGAACAGGTCGTCGAGTGAGGCCTGAGTTCCTTCTATCTGTGAACTGATGACCGCCTCTTTGCGCACGAAGGCATAAACGAACCAGTCCAAGGAGGGAACCATTCGTGCCGCCGCATTCAGAACGGCCAAGTTGGATTCGGCCACCGCCAATTGGGCCGCCAGATCTCCCGTGAGCTTCAGCTTCGGCCGCGAAGGTGGGAGAGGGTTCGGTATAAAGGCCCTCACCTTCTCCCCGGCAACACTGGTGGTTTCGTAGGTTCCGGTCGACCTGGCCACGATCACCCCCCTTCGCTAAAAAAGAATTGTTTCACAGCAGGACGCTTTAGTAAAGAATTCTTTATTTTAAAAAGGCACTGAGAAAGGAGCGCATCCAGAGTATGCCTCTCCTGAAGGCCGGCAAGAATATGGCAGTGTCCCTTATAAATGCGCTGGGCGATTGGATCGACTTCGCCAACGTGCAGCCGGGGGACCGGATCGAGGGTAACTTCCTCATCGGGCTCGATCTCGGCCGCCATCTTCTGCTCGCAGGCAAGAATAAAACAATGTCCCTTTCAAATCACAGAAGTGCGGGTTAGGGGCGCACCAGCATCGTATTGTCTGCGGGCCCGGGATGAAAGATGTCGCATATGTGAATGAGATTGACGCCTTTGTGTATGGACTTCGACGGCCTTTTGCATCAGATTTACAGTGTGATAACAGGAACATTCAAGGAGGTGCGTTATGCGTTGCTGTCGCCCGATTCGATCCCTCTTCGCTCTTTGTATTCTCGTTGCCGCCGATGTGCTTGCAGACGATGGTCGAATCGAAATCAGGACGCCTGACGTGACCCTCGTTTTGGCCGAGCACCTGATTTCAACCCAACCCAAAGGAGGTCTCCGATGAAACTTCACAAAACACCAAACGGCCAACGAACAGCCGGCATCGCGCTCGCAGTGGTCATGATACTGGGGGCCCCCTGCGGCTCTGCCCAGGCTCAGGACAACGAGCCATGGAACATGCACGCAGTCGAGGGGGTGGTCAACGTCATTCCCGTCCAGGGCCGATTGGCCACCTCGACCGGCGCTCCCCTCAATGGACTGTATAACGTAACCTTCCGCTTCTACGATGCGCTGAACGGCGGGGATCTTCTCTGTGATGATCAGGATACCCTCACAATAGACAACGGGCTGTTCAACGCCGAAGTCAACTGGTGTACTTCCTCGGACATCAGCGGCCAGGCGCTCTACCTCAGCATCGAGGTCGGCACTGACGGCGAGATGGACCCGCGGCTGGCGGTCTATCCCGTGCCCTACGCTTTCACCCTCCGACCCGGAGCGCAGATCCTCGACACGCGAAGTAACGACGCTCTCCTGCACATCGAGAACGACGCCGAGAGTGGTCGCGCCTTGCGCGCCTATGCGATGGCTGAGACATCGACCAACTACGGCGTTGTCGGCGCCAGCAGGTCGCCCGACGGCTTTGGAGGGTACTTCTACAACACCGGCGGAGGTGTGGGCCTAAAGGCTGAGAGCAATGGTGACTTTGGCACGTATGCCGGGCACTTCTACAACAGCGGCGATGGTGTCGGCCTGTTCGTTGAGAGCGATGGGCCCAATGCCGACGCCATTCAGGCCGAAAGTGCCACCAACGACGGTGTGCAGGGAAAGAGCGGCGCTTTGAACGGCCGCGGCCTGTACGGATACAACACGGGGGGCGGCAGCGCAATCGGCGGATACTCGAACTCATCTTCGCGTCCCACACTACGGCTGACACAAATGGACCCGGACGGCGACTTTGTGATCGGGGGAAATATGATGGAGGATTTCTGGCGCGTCGATCGCACCGGAAAAGGGTTTTTCAACGGCGGCACCCAGACCGGTGGCGCAGATTTCGCCGAGCGTGTTGATGTCGTCGGCGATGAGAGTTCGTATGAGCCGGGCGACGTCCTGGTCATCAGCCAAACGGTGGACCGGGCTGTCGAACTCGCGGCGAAACCCTTCTCAACCGCCGTCATGGGCATCTACTCGACCGAGCCCGGCGTACTTGCCGGCGCGCCGGACAGCGATCTCGACCTTGGCGGAATTCCCGTGGCCATCACCGGAATCGTCCCCTGCAAGGTCAGCAACGAAAACGGGTCAATCAAGCGCGGGGATCTACTCGTAACCTCCTCCAGAACCGGTCATGCGATGCGGGCCGGCGCCAACCCGCCGGCGGGAACGGTCGTTGGCAAAGCTCTTCAGCCGCTCGAAAAGAAACTGGGAGTCATCGAGATCTTTGTCTGCGCACGGTGAAAGGAAATTCTACATGAATACACGACAGCTCCTCACAGCGTTCATTTCACTGCTGGTGGTGCTGGCCCCGGTCGGCACGGAAAGCACCGATACGTCCTCAGACAACTATGCTCTCGAGTGGCACACCACCACAGGCAACGGTGGAGGGGACGCGGAATCGACGAACTATGCCGTCGAATTAACGGTCGGTCAGGTCGGCATCGGTGAAACCCAGGGCACGAGCTACGATGCACAGATCGGATTCTGGTACGGGATGGAAACAGAGAATCCAATTTTCAGTGATGGATTCGAATCCGGCAACGTCTTGGCGTGGTCCTCAGCAACACCTTAACTGTTGCGGAGCCATAAGGTACCGATTGAACAGGAACCGGCGCACCCTTCACAACTTCCCAAGCCCTGGCACGCATCCCTGGCATATCCTGACAGCGGACTTCACGGTGACGATTGGATTCTGCGGCAAGTTCTCGAACAACCTGGAACGCAGCGGCGTCCACAGCCTACGGGACGCTGGTGGACCAGGCCATCGTGTCTCCTAATTCGAAACCGTCCACGAAGATGAGGTCGTCCGCTTCGTACGAGCCGATGTCACAGATGGCCGACCCGTCGCCGTCACCATCCAGGGGACGGACCACTCCGTTCTGCGAGGTGTTGTTCACCGGTGGGGCCGCGCACACGGCGTTGTCTGCGGCGTCAATCGCGGGGCTGCCGGATTCCAGTGGGAGAAATTCCGGGCTGCCGGTCGGCGCACCGAGCTCGGGATCGGTGTTGTTGAGGGCGTTCGTCGAGAAACCACAGCTGGCCGCAGAGTCGAGGTTGTTGCCACCGTCGGTGATCAGACCGGAGCAGTTGCCTCCAAGTGGACTGTTGGCGACGATCGTGTTGGAGAGCGTCGCCGTGTCACCAGGTTCGTTGTAGATGCCTCCACCGGCGCTGGTTGCGCTGTTCTCGTACAGCGTGCTGTTGATGACGGTCACCGTATGCCAGTTGTCGATAGCGCCACCCCATTGCGCGCTGTTGACAGAAAAGGTGCAGTTGAAGATGGTCACGGTGCCGTCGTTGTCGATGCCACCGCCCCATCCCGCATCGTTTCCCCAGAAGGTGCTGCCGATGATGTCTGCCGTGCAGCCCGAGTCGTTATAGATGCCCCCACCGTCGTCAATCGCTGTGTTATCCAGAAATATGCTGTCGGTCACTGTCAGCGCTCCGCCACCATAGTTGGAGACAGCGCCGCCATCGTCGCTTGCAGTGTTGCCTGAGAATGTGGTGCCGGTGATGTCCAGGGTGGCCCAGTTGTCAATCGCACCACCCCACTGCGCGCTGTTGGCGAAGAAGGTGCTGCCGACAATGCCCAGCGCGCCATCGCTGTCGATGGCTCCGCCCCAGCCCGCGTCGTTGCCTGAGAATGTGCTACTCGTAATGCTCGCCCAGGCCCCGGTGTCGTTGTAGACGCCGCCGCCATCGTCCGCTGCGCTGTTGCCTGACACGGTACAATCGGTGATGGTCAGTGAGCCCGAGTTGTAGATGCCTCCACCGTCGTCATCGCTGAAGACTCTCCCGTTCGTCACCGTCAAGCCCTTCACGGTGAGGTCCCCACCGGCGTTCACGTAGAATGCTCTGACCGCGTTGTTGCCGCTGATCGTGATGCTCCCTCCGCCCTGAATCGTCAATGTGCCTGCAGCGCCAACAGTGACGATGTTGGGAAGCTGCGACGAGAGGATGATCGTACCGCTCACACCAAATGTGATGACGTCGTTCTCCCCACTCCCGTTGGCCTCTATGATCGCCTGCCGCAGGGATCCTGCTCCGCTGTCGTTGACGTTGGTGACCACATAGTCTGCTGCGTGGGAGCGAGGCACGACCACGGTGAACACCAGGCCGCCCAGCGTCGCAGCACGAACGAGTGTACGAGCAGCTTTGCCGAGGGTGCCCATGACCGAGCCAATGCCGCACACGAATGAAGCTCGTCTGACCGCAAACACTGATTGTGTGTTCACATCACTTCCCCCGGTCAGTTCGCGTCCCTCTCCCTGCCCTAGGCCCAAGTAGGGATAGTGATTTTCCTTTTCCATCTAACTCCTACCCTACCATGCCTGAGGGCCACCTATGGGGCTTGAGGAGCCCAATTCGAGGCTGGTTCTACGTTGATGCTGCTTCAGGGGGGGGGTATCTGGGGTGGTTGTAGACTCAAGGAGGAAAAGGAGCGGAAGAGCGGTGCCGCCCGCTCACTCCCCCAGAAGACCTTTCATGGCCAATAACAGCCCATTCCTTCCATATACGGACGGCTCATGCCAACATGGCTACCGCGTCAGGATTCAGTTGGAATGAGTTCAAGAATATGACAGTGTCCCTTTTAAACGATCTTAAATTTAGATGATCTGGGTTCCCGCCATTGCATTGACCATGCCATGAGCGAAGCGCCCCGTCTGAGAGTGGGCCCCTGGTTCCCGGCGTCGCGGCAGGCCCCAGCCGGGGACACCGGATGATCGATTGCCTGAATGTGTGGCAAAATACCGACCATGTCGTATCAACGACTCAACCTCGACACCTGGGCCCGGCGGCCGCATTTTGACCTCTTCGACAAGATGGCTCACCCATGGCTCGACATATGTTGCTCGGTTGACGCGACAATAGCGTGGTCGATCTGCAGTGCTCCCGATGGCCCCTCGTTCTCTACAGCCTCGCTTTTCCTTGCCATCGGTGCCGTCAACTCGGTCGAACAATTAAGGATGCGAATTCGGGGTTCGGAGGTCATTGTTCACGATCATGTTCACGTCGGATCGACCATTCTCCGCGACGACGAGACCTTCGGCTTCGGTTTCATCAACGCAAACGACTACTTTCAAATATTTGCCGCCGCAAACGCTGCCGAGTTTGATCGTGTTCGAGTTCAACGAGATGAACTCGTCGATCGCGACATCGACGACGTCATCCATTTCTCAGTCGTTCCCTGGCTGAATTTTACCGCGATTGGGCACCCTCGTGATCGCAATACGTTCTCTTCGGTTCCAAAAGTTGTGATCGGCAAGTGCCATTTGCAGGGATCAAGGTGGCTCCTTCCGGTCGCCCTGTCAGCCCACCACGGCCTTGTCGATGGCCTCCATGCTGCGCGTTTCTTCGATCATCTTCAGCACCGTTTTGACCATGCTGAGACGCTCCTATCCTCGTGAGCGATCAGCGGGCTCCTACAGAAGCTCCCGCAACCTGGCATAACCTGATCGGCTGACCGGAATCTGGACGCCGTCTGCGAGGATGGCAATCCGGCTGTCCTTGGCGTAGAGCTCGATACGAGAGATCCGGTCGATGTTGACAAGATAGGACCGATGGACTCGGATGAAGCGATCCGGATCGAGCCTCTAGTGCTTGATCTCGACACCGCCCATGATGGCGAATCCGCGAACGATCAAAACCTTCCCGCCCTGAGACGCGAGACCCCGGGTCTTGTCCTCGAACGCACCCATGATTGCCGTCCCGCGGACTTGCACCTCCCAGTCATCCGGCACCCTGAGCTCAACTCCGCCCCAAAAGGCAAAGGTGTGAATCTCTGCAGGTTCTCCCGCCGAACCGCAGTCGGAGAGGTCGATCTCACAGCCACCGAGCATGGCCGTTGCGTCGCCGCCCTGAAAATCATCACAGGCGATGTGCCGCTGGACTCCACCCATCACTGCGGTGGCATCGAAGAAGCTGGCGCTCTCCGGATCGACCTGGCGCCGACCGCGAGTGATGGCACGCCACAACAACTGGGCGCCGAGAAGGACCAACAGCAGGGGCCATAGCTCCCAGACGTTGAAAGTCCAAAAGTCCATTGTGTTGAGCAGGAGCAGGGTGCCAACCACCAGCCACAGCAGACCCGCGCCGAGCCTGCGGTCACGTCCGGGCTGGATCAGGTGGGATAAACCAAGCAAAATCAACAATGCCGGCCAATAGTCGAACAGGTTTTCCACGTCCATGATGTCGAGATTGTCAAGAGTGAGCAAGATGCCGACGGCCAGAACCCCAAGGCCGAGGATCGCCTTGCCGACGGGCCAACCTCGTGAGCAGCTGGATCTGCCCTCATTTTGAAGGTCGGTGCCGTTTCGGTAACTGCGATGTGAAGTGTCACGCATATCGTATCTCCTTTCACCACTCACAATAGGTCAAGGGCCGAAGCAAAGCACGCCGATTTCGGCGAATGGCGGTCAGACCCTGGTGAACGGTGTCCCATTTAAACGTCCCTTTAAAACGAGAACACAACCCAGTTGAAGACCGATTTACCATCGAAACTCGGTAGAGCGGGTCTCGGCGTACAGCCGCTGAAGGATCGACAAGGCAACGTCCACGTCAAGGAAGGGAATCCGGATCCGGTGGCCGGTGGCGCCGGCCCCGGCGGTGTCCACAGCCACCGTTGCCATGCGTTTCCGGTGGTCGAACGGTGTTTGGCGAATCGAGACGGTTTGCATGTTAACGAAACGCACCACGCTGATCTGGCGGCTGAGCCAGCCGCTTCGAAAGTAGATGGCGTGCTCGGTCAGCGCGTAGCCAGCATGGCGTACCCATTGACGGGCGATCAGCCAGGCCATGGTCAACACTACCAACGGCAGCCAGAGTGCGTGCCATCCGCTCAGCGGAATCAGAGAGAACGTGAGCACCGCCGCGAGGGCGACCGTAATCGGCATGACGGCAAGAGCCACTCTTTTGACGATCCGCCGCGTCGCCCTTGCCTCGATTGGCTTCCATCCGACCGCTTCGATGTCGATCTCTGGGAGTATGTGGTGCACCAGCCCGGTGGCCTGACCGGTCTCGATGATCGGAGCCAGCCACTGGCGCGTAGTGTTGACACCGGAAGCGGCCAGCTGACCACTCAAGTCAGAATCGGCAGTGGAGGCGCCGGCAGTCTCAACGTCGATCGATGTGCGGCCGAAGCAGCGATGCAGCAATGTGGAGGTGATAGTCACAAGCTGGATCCGGTGCACCGGAATGAGCGACGAGACCAAGGTCAGCAGGCCATACTCCGCTCGAAGCTCTTCGTTCTTCTGGCGCAGCGTGAAGCCTCGGTACCGCACCAGGTACCAGGCGATGGACAGCAGCCGGAGGAGAACGAGGAAGAACACGATGAAAGCCAGGCCCAGTAGTGCTCTGCCGGCCAATGAGCCAGAATCGAATAGCCAGGCGGCCCACTCAGGTGCCTTGGCGTGGACACCTGCGTAGGCGCGCATCCAGTCCTGGTCCCACCAGTTTGTCTGTGAGAAGACGCCCATCCCCGCCGCGACGACGATGAACCCTCGGTTGCTGATCAGGCCCAAACGCACGAGTTCGAGGTCCGGTACCTGCAGCAATGGGGCGTCTGCCGCTCGTGCCTCGGGTGAGTCCGTTGCGATGGCCTGTTCCTCGCCCAGCGAGTAGCGCCTAAGTTCGTCGGCTGCCTCCAGTGACAGCACCCGCAGCAGCGCTTCGGGCTTGCCGCCGGCTGCGGTTTCGATCCGCGCCGTGGTCACCCCCAGCAAGCGGTGGATCGGATTGCGCACCAGTGCAACGTTGTGGATCCGCTCGTAGGAGATGTGGCGCACGTTCTTGGTCAGCAGTCCGTCGCGAACCACCAGTTCACTGTCGGTAAACCGATAGCTGTAGACCTTCTGCCTGATAAACGCGTACACGAGGGCCGGCACGATCAGAAGCAGCGAAAGGAAATGCAGATGGGTCAGCAGGAATCCACCCGAGGCGACGACGGCGCCTGCCGCCGGAATGAGCAGTGCTCTCATCGTGCCCGCGGCGATGAACATCCACGACCAGCTGTTCAGCTGTCGGGCTTCAGTCTGCATCGGTCGCACGGTCGGGTCGGAGGTGGTCGCACAGGCGTACCGCTACAGTGTGTTCGAGTCCCGCGAGAGAAATTGACGCCCCCGCGGTGCCGGCGGTGTGCACCGTGAGCGTGGCCAGATCGAATCGTCTCTGCAAGGGCCCCTGAGTGAAGTCGGTGTGCTGGACCCGCGAGATCGGAATCCAAATCACCGTGCGCCAGAAGACGCCGCGACGGATGCGCAATCCACCCTCGTCAACCAGGTATCGCAAGCGCTTGTGATGCACCGCGGGCCACTTGTAGGCGAACGACAAAGCCGTCGTCGCAAGCACCAGCCAGACCCCGAACAGTGCGAGATAGACTGCGCTCGGAAGGCCTCCCACGACCCAGCCGACGGTGATGAGGATCAGCGGAACCAGTGCAATGAGGGACGTAACCGAAAGTCCGGTGAAGCGGGCGACTCTTACCGAGCGCGGGTCAACGTGGTGCTCCTCGCCGTCGACCATCGACGGCAGTTCGGGGGGCTCGGAATCGGGCGACTCTGGTCTCGCTTCGACGGCCGGGTCAGGTTTGCTGATTTGTTCGCGATCAGCTACTGCTGCTCCTCCGGCCTCGGCGGTCGAGGACGCTCGTCGGACCTGATTCAGGAAGCTCGATAGACTCTGTTGAATAAAATACTCCCAACCAACTATGCCTCTTTCCCGGGTGAACTCCGGAATGTCAGAGGAGAAGGACTCAATTCCAGTGGAGGTCAAGACCAGCTTCGTACCTTCGTCGATCTTCGACAGCTTCCATTCGGTGGAACCAAGGCCGGGAAAGCCTTCGTAACGCCATGTGTACGTGATGCTCTCGACCGGCACGACCTCGGTGACTTTCCACTGGTGGCGGAAGATCCGCCCACTGACCTCGATGTCGAACTCCGTCTCGAATCCTACCTCGGGACGAAAATCTTCGATCTGTTCGAAGTACCACTGCCGCATCAGGCTCGAAGTGGTTATCGCCTGCCACACCGCCTCCGGCTGCACTGAAAATGACTGTTCGACGACGATCGGCTCTGAACTCACGGCTTGACTCCCCTCGAGAGACTCTCCCGATCATAGATCAGGGGATAGGAATTTCCTTTTCGAACACCACGACCCTACCACGACCTGAACCTCCCTTGTCCCGCCGCCTAATGGTGCCATAATGGTGCCACATAATGGTGCCCCTTTAGGATCTTAGGAAGCTTGAGAATACTCTCCCCCCTCGGTGACTGGCCACCTGATCTGAAGCAGCTAAACGAACTTCCCAACTTCCTATAAGCACCGCTATGGCACCGCTACGGTGCATTTCCTCAGGAGGCAACAGAGTACGGAAGGGGAGAAGGCCCGCCTCTTGAGGAAAAGACCTCGGCTTCCCGTCTTGGGGGTCTTGGGCGCTCTCGGGGTTGGGTGACAGCACACAGGGTAAGCCGGCCTGTAACCAGGTATGGGACAATAGAAGGACCATGGTGACCGACCACAAACCTGTCGTTGACGAAGACCGCCTCAGGGCCGTGTTTCTGGCACTCGCAGACCAAGGGGTCGAGTATGTGGTTTTTGGGGCTGTGGCGCTCGGCCTTCACGGGCTCGCGAGAGCCACTGGTGATCTGGACCTGTTCATTGATCCGACTTCGGCCAACGTGGAAAGACTGAAATCGGCGCTGAAGTCCGTCTTCAACGATCCCAGCATCGACGACATTTCTGCCGAGGATCTTTGCGGCGACTATCCCGCGGTCCGGTATATGCCGCCGGAGGGGTTTGGTTTTGACATTCTGACTCGACTCGGCGAGGCCTTCGCCTTTTCTGATCTCGATGGTGAGCTGAAGGAATTCGATGGTGTGCCTGTGAGGGTGGTTACGCCGAGGACTCTGTGGTTGATGAAGAGAGACACGGTTCGGCAGGTTGATCGCTTTGACGCGAGCCTTTTGGCCGAAAAATTCGGCTTTGAGGAGGGATGATCGTGCCGGTTTTTCGTTATCGATCCGTCGAAGAGATGCCGCCCCCCTGGCGGGACGCCAACGACCCTGGGAACCTCCGAAACGTCGCTTTGATGATGGCTTTCTATGCTCGTATGACTCCCGATACCGGTCGTCCACGTGGCGTTCGAAAGTTCAAGACGATCGAGGAGGCCAACGCGGATGGTGGAGATCCGTATCGAATGGAGCGTCTCAGCCGAGAGTCACCCCTGCGATATCGGCCTTGAGGGTCTCACGGATGTACTGAGCACTTGCTCCCCTGAGTGTTTTCCTCGTCTTTTCGAAGGCGAAGCCGCCAAGCTTCGCCAGTCGTCCAGCCTCTGCTACCGAGTTTTGGTGGACCCTGTTATCTATTACATCTTTCAAACAAGGAACGAGCAGGGATGTGAGCAGGATTCGACGGAAAGTCGGCTGGACTCGGGCAAGAGTGAGAAGAGTGAGCAACCTTCCCGTATGTGGCCCGGTTTGAATCACCGGCCTTCTGGTGCACCTGGCGGGTGCACCGGCGTCGGATGAAGAATAAGACAGTGTCCCTTTTAAAATCTCCCTTCGCAGGTGCTCCCGAAGGTCGGGGTTCAAATCCAGACCGACCCTTGGCGACCCCGGAGAAACACCGTACCCTGAACTCGATGTCTCGTGAATTCTGGTGGAACGCGGATTTTGACCTCGCCCTGCAACCGGGATGGAAAGCTTCGTCTGAGCCCGGGCTCGGAGCACAGATCCGCGAATTGGGTCACCATGCCCTTTTAGCGGCCTCGCCCGACGATTCAGTACTCCTTGCCCAAGCGCCGCCAGAGGGCTTTCTCTCCTATCTCGTGCAAAACGGTCTCGAGCCACCGAAAACATCCATCCTGCCCGAACTTCGTCCTGCAGCGGAATTCACACCGTACGGGTGGAGCCCTCAGGCCGTTGCCCTCAGAGGGCGCTATGACTACCCCTCTCCCCATCCGAAGATGGAAATCATCCGCCGGGTCAACTCCCGGATTTTCGGGCACGAGCTGGAACGCGACGCCTTCGCCTCACCCACGCCGAGGGGGTCGTTCTCCACTGTCGATGAGTTGGTCTCGATTCTCGCCGACGAACCCGAATGGCCTCACGGTTGGGTCGTCAAGACGATGCACGGCAACGCAGCCCTCGGCAACCGGAAGATCCGCAGCCGAAAGCCGACAAAGGAAGACCATACCTGGCTTTCGGGCGCCCTTGTGAGGGGAGAGATGGTCCTCGAGAGGTGGCTGCCGAGGGAGGTGGATATGTGCGCGGTATTTGAAGTGACCGAAAGCGGAGCCGTCACTGCCCCGCGACTCCACGAGACCATCCACACGGCTGAGGGTGGTTTCATCGGCGCCCTTTTCGATCCCGACTCCACCTGGCTCAGGCCCTGGCGCGAGGAATTATCCACCCATGCCCTCAAGATCGGGTCGGCTCTGGCGGGGGAGGGATATTTCGGCCCGGTCTGCATCGACGCTCTGGTCTGGAGGAAGAACAACCGCCTGCAGCTGCGACCCCTGGTGGAAATCAACGCCCGCCGCCACGTCTCCGAAGGCTGGGCCCGCTTGGCCCGAGAATGGGGCGGATGCGTGTACGGCCGTTTCTTCTCGGCGCGGAAGCTGCGGCTGCCCCAAGGCTATAGGGAGTTCCACGAGGCCCTCGGCGGGGACGCATGGGACCGCCGATCACGCCATGGAGCACTGCTCACCTCCCCTCTCTCATTCGAGGATCAGGGCCATCGCCGCAGGCCACGAAAATTGAGCGTTCTCTTTCGCGGCTCAGGCAGAGATGAGGTCATGGCGATGGAAGAACGTTTTCGGGATTTATTCGAACGATGAAAAAATCTCTCAAGCTCGTGGCAATCGTTGGACCGACAGCGACCGGCAAGACCCGTCTCGGGGTTGAATTGGCTCATCGCCTCGGTTCCCAAATCTTGTCCGCAGATTCTCGCCAGGTCTACAGGGGCCTTGATCTTGGGACCGGAAAAGACCTGGCCGACTACAGTAAGGTTGAACCTCCCGTGCCCTATCACCTCATCGACGTCGCAGAGCCCAGCGACATCTACACCCTCTTTGACTACCAGAGGGACTGTTTCGCCGTTCTTCGTAAACTGGCGTTGGAGACTACCTTTGGTTCCGGCGAGGTGCCGCTGGTCATGGTGGGCGGCAGCGGCCTGTACATCGAAGCTGTGCTGCAACAATACGCCCTGGCCGACGTCGCCGAAGATCCCGCCCTGAGACAGAGGCTGGCCCATCTCTCGATCGAAGAACTCAGGGATCGTTTGCGACGCGAGGCGCCTGATCAGTTCGAACGCACCGACACCTCGAGCCGACGACGTCTCATCCGCGGCCTCGAAATCGCAGCCGCATCCGCTCGAGGACCCGTGATTTCGACCGAGCCCCTCGGCCTCGACCTTGATGTCAGAGTCGTCGGAATTGACGTCGATCGGAAGACCCTCAGGTCTCGAATCGCGACTCGTCTCGCTGAGCGTCTCCAAGCCGGCATGGTCAACGAGGTTCGAGACCTGCTTGAGGGTGGTCTGCCCCGATCCCGACTCGAAAGCCTCGGCCTGGAGTACCGCGCGGTCGGCGCCTTCCTCGCCGGCAGGAGGACCTACCAAGGCATGGTGCGCGATCTCAATATTCGGATCGGCCAATTCGCCAAACGCCAGCAGACATGGTTCCGCGGCATGGCCCGGCGCGGGTTGGATGTCACGTGGGTCGAACCAGGGGACATCCACCAGCTCATTCACCTGACCGAGGGGTGGTGAACGGTATCCTCAGAACCTATCTTTAGGGGTAGAGAGCAATCTCTTGGAGGTGCGTCATGAATACGGACCTTTCGGTTTCCGCCCACCCCGCCGAAGCACGAATGATGCTGAGTCATTCGACATGGTTCTCGACATTTCGACCTTCGGAAAAGACACGACCGTCGCCCTGATCCACCGAGCCCTCGAAGCGAAGGGGCTTGTTTAGGCTGTCAGCTGTCGGCTTAACCGTTTGCAAAGCTCCCAGAGATAGCCACAAAAAGGCAAAAAAAAGAAACCAATAGGACTGCTGTGGTTGCGTTGTGAAACTCGGGTCGGGCAATCGCGCTCCAGTTCCGTATCCAGGGATCTTGACCTCTTTGACCCTTTTGACTCTTATGACCCTATCTTCGTGCCATTTTGTGCCTTTTTGTGGCTATTTCTTGGAGTGTTGCAATATGCTATCAACACAGCTGTAAAATCGGAGTCGCGTTTCCAGTTGCTTCTAAACCTTTTCCCGCACTCCCGTATCCAAGCTATTGATGGACGCGATGGAGATTCACGAGCAGTACGGACCCGGCAATGGCAGAATTGATCATGCTGTGATTGATGATCGACTGCTCGTTCGCCGGGCCCAACGGGGAGATAGGGACGCTTTTGAAGCCCTGTATCACGCCCATTGCCGCCGAATCTACGCCCTCTGCCTTCGCTTGGCGGCACGACCGGCGGACGCCGAGGACCTGTCCCAGGAGACCTTCGTCCGGGCGTGGCGCGCCCTGGGCTCTTTCAGGGCAGAGTCCTCTTTCGCGACCTGGATTCATCGGGTGGCCATCAACACCGTTCTGGCTCATTTCCGCCGAAAGGAGAGCCGACCGGATTTTGACGGAGACACTCTCGACAACGTAACTCCATTTCACGCTGCCACGGGGGGAGGTCAATCTGCAACGGCGGTTGACCTTGAACGAGCCATTGCCGGCCTGCCCACCGGCGCCCGAACGGTCTTCGTTCTGCACGATGTCGAAGGTTATCGTCATCGAGAGATC
Organism: Thermoanaerobaculales bacterium; assembly: GCA_021107705.1. Classification (GTDB taxonomy): domain Bacteria; phylum Acidobacteriota; class Thermoanaerobaculia; order Thermoanaerobaculales; family Sulfomarinibacteraceae; genus JAIOSJ01. The sequence goes on from JAIOSJ010000269.1 coordinate 19,780, forward strand.
TCCGAGATGACCGGGTTGGCGGAGGGCACGTCGAAGGCCCATCTTCACCGGGCACGGCGACTACTGCGGGAGAAATTACGATGAAAGACTGCGAATACATTCGCCAATTGCTGGATGAGGTCATCGACGAGTACCTGAGTGCCGACCGCATAGCCGAGATCGACCATCACCTTGAACAATGCCGTCCCTGTCGCGATCAACTGCAGGCTTTGAGAGAAATCCGCAAAGCCGCTTCCCGTCTCCCCGGCGAACTGGACCCACCCCGAGATCTCTGGCCGGGAATCAATGCCCATCTGCACCAAAGGCCTACTTCAGGTCGGAGAACCCACCGCTTGGCCTGGGCTGCTGCGCTCGTGCTGGCAGCCACAGCGAGCCTGCTGTGGGACGGACACCACCGACCGGCGACGCCTACTCATGCCGTAAGTCAAACGAGATCGTATGGGGCCGCAACCGCACACCATGAGACCACAAGCCTCGCCGAGGTACGCGCCAGTTATAGAAATGCGCGCACTGAACTACTGAACGTCATCGACTCCCGCCGGTCCGGCCTGGCGCCCGAAACCCTTGAAGTCATCACCAAAAACATGGTTTTGATCGACAACGCCATCTTCGAGATCGAAAGTGCATTGGAGGCGGCTCCCGGAGAAGAACGGCTCGACCGGCAGCTGCTCATGGCCTACAACCAACAGATCGAATTGCTTCGATGGGCTGCACGTCTGTCCGCCTAAGCAAAAACAAAGGAGAAATCATGAGAAACAAAGTATCTGCACTGACCTTCACAATCCTGCTCTTGGCTTTCGCGGCCTTCGCCGGCACCCCGGTGAATGAGAGCCGATCCGTCGATCCGAATGGGACGGTGAGCATTTCCAACATCGCCGGGCTCATTGAGGTCCAGGGCTGGGACCGCGCCGAAGTCCAGGTCACGGGAACCCTCGCAGACGGGGTCGAAAAACTGGAGTTCGAAGTCTCCGGAACTCACACCAAGATCAACGTCAAATACCCCAGAAGATCAAAAAACATCGAGGGTTCCTCCATCACCGTAATGGTTCCTGTCGCCTCAACTGTCGAGGCCCAGGGAGTCAGCGCAGACATCACCGCCACCGGATTACGAGGTGAGTTGGATCTGGAAAGCGTGAGCGGCGATATCGAAGTAGGTGTGGGACCTGCGGTGATTGATGCGGAGAGCGTCAGCGGTGATATCACCCTTGACCTCGCGCCAGATCGAACCGAACTGGCAACCGTCAGTGGGGATATCGTGGTCAAAGATGTGGGCGGCCGCATCGAGGCTGCATCCGTGAGCGGAGATGTCCGAATTGAAGGAGGGATGCTTGATGGTGGAGAATTTGAAACCGTCAGCGGCGACCTGTGGGTCTCGGCCGATCTCGGCAACGGCAGTCTCGAAATGGAGAGCATGAGCGGTGATCTGACGCTCGAGGTACCGGGCTCCATCAGCGCGGACTTCGATGTGGAGACCTTTTCCGGCTCCATTCATAACGACCTCAGCGGTGATCGGCCGAGCCGCACTTCCAAATACACACCCGGCGAAGAACTCTCGTTCTCGATCGGATCAGGCGGCCTTCGGATCAATCTTTCAACCTTCAGCGGTTCGATAAAATTGACCCAAAAATAGGGCAATCGACAGGAGAAAAAACGGCGCGGTCCACCCGCGCCGTTTTTTTGGCGGTATCGTACGGATTCAGACCGTGAGGAGGATCTCGGAGTTGTCGCAGCGGGGTTGAAATTGATCAGTAGGCGAATGGATCGTCTTCCGAGGCTGGTCCGACTTCATTAACCAGGGAATTCTCCTTCTTGACCGTTTCCCCTTTTTCGGATTTTGTTTCTTCGGTCTTCGGCTTCTTGGATCGGCGAGGCCGACGGCGGCGGCGAGAGGGTTTTGCAGCAGCCTTTTCGTCTGCCGAAGGACTGTCTTCATCGGAAGGACCCGCCACAACGGGACTCTCAACATCTTTCACCTCGGGGCTCTCCTCGGCTTTCCCTTCAATCCCTTCGCCCTCCGTTTTCTTCAGCGTCGTCTTCTTACGACTCCGTCCGCCACGCCGACGGCGGCGGCGAGAGGATTTTGGCGCCTCTTCCGAGGAGGCTTGGTCCTCTTGCACATCCGCGATCGATTCATCCAAAAGATCGGCGTCGACAGATTTCCCGCCGGCACTGTCCGCGAGATCGGCAGCAGTCACCGCTGCCTCAATCGGGGCGACATCGAGCGATCCCTTCTTCTCCTCACGCTGGATCCAGGACACCCGTTCCTCGGACCGGTGCAAGCCGGAGGCAGCAATCACCTCGATATGCAGCTCAAACTCCCTTTCGAGGGCGGCAATCTCCTGTCTCCGCTCGTTCTGGAAGGCGTCGGCAAGTTCCGGATGGAGTTCGATTCGCGCACCCGCGAGCCTTTTGGATGCAGCCCTCGTTTCGATGCGTCTCAGGAGATTCAGACCGACCAACTCGGAGCTGGCGATGGTTCCGCTGCCCTCACAGGTCGGACACGGACGGTGACTGCGTAAACTCAAGGCCTTCTTGATGCGCTGCCGATTGATCTCCAGGAGACCATTGGGAGAAATCTTACTGACCGTGAAACGGGCCTTGTCCACTTTCATGGAGTCTCGCAAGGTTTTCTCGACGTCTTTATTGTTCTTGGACGCTCGCATGTCGATGAAATCAACCACCAGCAGGCCACCGATGTCCCGCAGCCGCAACTGGCGGGCCACTGCCCGGGCCGCCTCAAGGTTGGTATTGAGGGCGTTTTCCTCCTGGTTTGCGCCCCGGGTTCCACGCCCGGAATTGACGTCGATAGCCGTGAGGGCCTCGGTGCCGTCGATGACGATTGATCCTCCCGAAGGCAGAGAGACAGTCCTCTGGTAAATGCAATCGATCTGTTCTTCAAGCTGAAAGTGGCTGAACAACGGCATTCGGTCGGTATAGCGAACGAGCCGGGTCTTGGCGCGTGGCATGAAGCTGGCCATGTAACCCTTTGCCTTCGCAAAGACCTGGTCATCGTCTACCAGGACTTCGGTGATCGAACTGTCGAGATGATCACGCAGGGCCTGAACCACCAGATCCTGATCCGAATACAGGAGTTTCGTACCCTTCCCGGTGGAAGCCTCTTTCTTGATCTTCTTCCAAAGACGATGGATGGCATTCAAGTCCCGATTCAGGGTTGCCTTGGGCTGATCGAGGGCATTGGTGCGGACAATGACCCCCACATCTTCGGGCAGATTCATCGAGGCGATCTTCTCCTTGGCCGCCTTGCGGACCTCGTCGTCCTCGGTACGCCTTGACACACCACGCACATCATCGAAGGGCATCACGACCAAATACCGTCCCGCAAGACTGACATTGGTCGTGACCTGGGCGCCCTTGTGAGCAATCGGGTCGCGGGTCACCTGAACGGTGATCGCCCTTCCCCTTTCGAGAATGTTTTCTATTCGGGGTCTTTTCCCGTCGCCCGCCGGTTTGCGGTGCATCGCCTGCGGCACGACATCGTCGGCACGAAGCAGAGCATCTTTGCCGGTCCCAATATCGACGAAGGCCGCCTCCAAAGCAGGGCGTACGTTGACGACGATTCCACGGTAGATATTGCCTTTGGTCAGACCGCTTTCGACTGCGGCGACCTCAAAGCTTTCCAGAGTTTTTTCTTGAATAATTGCAACTCGAACCTCTTCCGGTCGAGTCGCGTTAATGAGCATTTTGCGGGCCATGGGCCCTCCATTTCTAATTTCAGAAGGAGCGCCGAGCGCTCCTGTTTTTCATGCGCGATAAAGCACGGCGCCCCAATTGAGGCCACTGCCCAAACCAATGAAACACATCAGATCGCCTCTCTTGATGCGGCCCTGAGCCTTCGCCTCGGCGAATGCAATCGGTATGGTCCCGGCAGTCGTGTTGCCGTATCGCTGAATGTTGTTAAAAACCTTTTCATCGGGCAGCCCAAGTCGTTTCTGGACTCCCTCGTTGATCCGAAGATTGGCCTGATGCATGATGACCAGATCCAGATCCTCCGGCTTGAGGTTGTGGCGATCGAGCAGTTCAATCGTCACCTTCGGCATATTTGTAACGGCCAGCGCATACACCCGACGCCCGTCGACGTACGGTGTGATGTCACCGCTCTCAATCATTTCCTCGGTGAAGTAAGGCCGGAAGGCGCTCCCCCCTGCCGGAGTCCAGAGCCTCTCTGCGTGACTGCCATCGGTGTGAATGACGAAATCGACAAGACCGCGATCCTCATCCTCTGACGCCGAAATCACAACCGCCCCCGCACCGTCCCCAAACAAAACGGTTCGGTCCCTGGTGGCCGTGTTTCGCTCATACTCATCCTGTGGAATCGGACCATCTTTCTTGCCGAGCAGCACATCCCAGCTCTTGAACGGCATGAAGCAAGAGTGTACTTCCGCCCCGACAACCAACACGTGTCGAGCCTGCCCGGAACGAATAACGGCATCGGCAACCTGTAGGGCATAGATGAACCCTGCACACTGTTGGCGGATATCCAGGCAGGGCACCTGATTCAGCCCAAGCTTGTGTTGCAGCAACGGAGCGGGACCGGGAAAATAATAGTCGGGAGTCATGGTGGCAAAGATGACGTAATCGATGTCGGAAGGCTCGAGCCCAGCCTCCGCAATTGCGATGCGACCAGCCTCAGTCCCCAGATCCGAGGTCGCGGTCCCGGGTTCGACAAGGCGACGCTCCTCAATCCCAGTTCGCTGGCGGATCCACTCATCCGTAGTATCCATGACTCTTGCGTAGTCGTCGTTGGTCACGACGACGGGGGGTACAAACATTCCTGCACCCGTAATGACGGCGCGCATCTCCGTCTCCTTTTCAGGACGCATCATACCTTACAGCCCGAAACCGGAAGACTAGAGGCCGAAAGCTCGGGTCCGCGATACTATTTCACCTCGGCAAAGAAATAGACCTTGGCGGTTTCGGCGAGAACCCTTCCGTCGATCTTGTATTTCTGTGAGTCTTCTTTGAAACGGCCGCCTCCCGCCTTGATGGGACGCAGCACCAAACGGCCCAATTGGCGACCTCGCTCATCCTCCAACAAGAGAATGACTTCCAGGTTCAGAGTCTCCTCTCCGAGATTCTCCAATTCGTTGGTGATGGTGGTTCTGACGTTATTGCCCGCCTGGAAATCAACCGGATCACCCGCGTCAATCCGAAAACTCCGCCAGAGGAGGCCGTCCAAAAGCACTTCGAGGTTCAGTACCTCTCCGACCTTGATTTCATACTCTTCTTGAAAGGGGCTCGTCACCTTCCTTGGCTCGTCCTCTTGTGCCGAAACAGACGACGCCAAACCGGTGAAAACCACCACAACCAACAAAATTACGATACGAGAGACAAACCTTGCCATAGCTACTCCGAAAACATCACTCCGAGATCGTCAGGGAAGGTGAATCGTCATTCCCTTCTCAATACCGGCGGCATCTCCCAGGGTCACCGAGCAGATCGAGAGCTTCTCCTTGACTCGAGTTGTCTCCAAAGTCGCCAGGATAGTCATGGATTCGTCCAAAATCTCGCCGGTGTCGGGATCACGAATCACCTCGACATCACCCACGGTGAAAAGCTGACCCACCGAGATACCTTCTCGCTCTCCACGATTCACGTAGACCTGACCGTCCTTCACCATGACCACCGATCCGGTCCACTGGATACTTGGAAGTTGAGCGATGAGAAACTGCACCGCTTCATCGCAGGCTGCCTGGATGGCGAGACCGACGTTGTCGTTCGACTCTCCACCAAAGGCGGCGCCCCAGTCACCGGTGTTGTATCCAATGCTCATGCCCTTCTGTTTCGATTCACCGACGACGCTCTTGGAAGCAACGACCTGGCCGGTTGTGGAATCGACGATGTAGATAGTCGCGTTGATCTCACCTTTGCCGCCTTTGCCACCGAGGCGAATACCCTTGATACGAATGCCTCCTCCGCCCTTCTTCGTGCCGTCTTGTACGTGAGTAATTGCACCCTTGACGAGCAATTGAGCCGGAGTCATTTGGCCCGTGACCGGTGCCTTTTTCCCGCCCGCAGTCCGTCCGGACGCAGCAAAATCCTGTTCATCCAGCGCGGCGCCACGCATGTCCGATTCACCGAGGACGATGAATCGATCCGACTGGTTCAGCATGTCGGTGAGAACGGTACCCCAGGCGTTTCCGATGTCGAAATGGCCATACCAGCCGGCCTGGTTTTCAAACTCGGTCACCGTGATTGAATAACGCAGTCCTCCGGTCGCCTCATCGGCATAAGCCAACCCGGCGCCAAGAACCAACACTGTTGCGAGAATCAGAGCCTTTTTCATGCTTCCCTCCATACCTTACGTTCGAGCCATGGTACCGCGTCCGCGGCGGTGCTTCAACGTTTTGGCCTACGAAGGATTGAAATTCTACTCCTGTCCAAAGCGGCGGCACGTTCTTCGTGGGAAAGGGGTCCATGTCGGCACATCGAGTGTATCGCCTTCCGAAGAGGGAAGCGGAAACCAAGCCCCATCCAAGACCCCGGCCCCGGCGCCTTGAATGATGTGAAGTTCCTGTGCCGGAGTGAAGCCCTGGCCGATCAATCCGAAAAGGGAACCATTCTCGCCCTGCACCACATCCAAAACGATCACTGCATGGCCCGGACTCCCGGGAGTCACAAAGAAATCTCCCGGCCGAATCGGCTCATTCACCTCCACCATGACGCTGTCCAAGCCCAGAGACAGGGTTCCGGCGTACACGAAGAGATGCTGCAGCCACGATCGATAACCGGCGTGGCCAGCCGGCCGTGCCCCGCCGTCGATCCGCTGAACTCCCCGCCCCTGCGCCACAAAACGATCTCCCCTCAGCCAACCCTCATGGGAGGAAAGATCTCCACTCGTGAAGTGATAACACGCATCAACCGCATGGCCCGAAGCCCAGAGATATTCCGCATGCAGCCGCAAGATCATATCCGCACATTGCTGAAGATCGCCCCGACCGAGGTCGAGCAGGACAACTGCGGCAGCCGCCGCCCTGACCCTGCGCCCAACATAGTCCACCACCTCAGTACGATCGAGACGAACGGGCAGCCCCCGCAACCAGGCGGCAAATTCCTCCTGTCCAACCACGACACGCATGGTCCCGCTCGGGGCCGGAAAGACCACCTCGAGCGGCGCGAGGTCCGGGAGGGGTTCCCCCCAGTCGACGAGCCACGGATAAGCCGAACGATCCAGTTCCGGCCGTGGAGCAACCGTGGTTTCGGGCGCCTGAGCACAGGCCGTCAGCACCACACTCACCACGATGATGATTCCCGCCGTCTGTACCAAAAACCGGTTCTTCATCGATCGAGCGTAGCAGGCGTCGAGTCTCAGGTCTCAGGTCTCAAATCGCGCAGATTGCTGTCTATCGAGCATTGCAGCCGCGAGAGGGCTTGGCACAGGGCTTTTAGCCCTTTTTCTTCGCGAATCGCTGGGCCTTGCACACACACAAGGCCGCCATATTCACGATGTCGTTGACTTCCATCCCGCGTTGCAGCACATGAACCGGGGCGCCGATGCCGCTCAGGATCGGGCCAATGGCTTCGATCTTGCCCAAACGCCACAATAACTTGTACGCGATGTTGGCGGAGGCCAAGTTGGGACACACTAGGACATTGGCATCCCCCTGAATGCTCGACCATGGGAAAGCGCCCTCCGCGATCGAAGGTTTGACGGCAGTGTCGGCATGCATCTCACCCTCGATCGAAAGCTCCGGCCAACGCTCCTTCGCAATCTGTACGGCCTCACGCACCCTGCAACACTCAGGATCCTTATTGGACCCGAAGTTCGAATAGGACAACATCGCCACATGAGGCTCGACATCGAAATATGTCTTCGCGGCCCGCGCGGTGAGGAAGGCAATCTCCGCCAATCCCTCGGCGGTCGGATTTGGGTTCACCGTGGTATCGGCGATGAAGATCATGCGGTCCTCGAATAGCAGGAGATAGACGCCGGCAACCCTAGAGACCCCCTCCCCAATCCTGTGCACACGCAGAGCCGGTCGAATGGTGTCCGGGTAGGAATTGGAAATCCCGGCGAGCAATCCATCGGCATCCCCTTCGTGCACCATCATGTTGCCGAAATACATCGGATCGCGGAGACGCTTGGCGGATTTCACCGCCGTCGCTCCCCGCCGCCACCGCATCTCGTGGTACTTCTTGGCGTACGAGGAAGAACGCTCATCCCCCACCGGATTGACGATCTCGACCTCGTTCTCACCGATACCGTGTTCGGCCAGTAATGCCGAGATGACTCCGATATCACCGAGCAAGATCGGCTTACAGATGCCCTCATCGATGACGATCTTCGCAGTCCGAACGATGGCCTCATGCTCGCCCTCGGGAAAAACGATCCGTTTGGGATCCACTTTGGCCTGGTCGATGACTCCATGCATGACCTTGCGCGTGCGGGAAAGGCGATTTTCGAGTTCGCGGACGTAGTCCTCGCGTGAAGAGAAGGGTTTCTGGGCCACGCCGGTCCGAATCGCAGCCTCGGCGACAGCGAGGGCTTCCCACAGGAGAACCCGAAAGTCAAAGGGCTTCGGAATGAGATATTCCCGCCCGAATTTGAGTTGCTTGCCCCCGTAGGCGCGGATCACCGAGTCAGGCACATCCTCTTTGGCCAGATCAGCCAGAGCCTGCGCCGCGGCCAGCTTCATTTCTTCGTTGATGCCGGTCGCCGCAACATCAAGCGCACCACGAAAGATGAAAGGAAAGCCGAGTACATTGTTGACCTGGTTGGGATAGTCCGAGCGGCCGGTTGCCATGATCACGTCCGGCCGGGCGGCGAACGCATCTTCCGGGGTGATCTCGGGGTCAGGATTGGCCATCGCGAAAATGACGGGGTTCTCCGCCATCGTCTTCACCATTTCCTGAGTCACCAGACCTTTCAAAGAAACACCCGCAAAAACGTCTGCGCCACGCATGGCATCGGCCAGCGTGCGGGCTTCGGTCTCGATCGCGAATCGTTCCTTGTAGGGGTTCATCCCTTCGGTCCGACCTTTGTAAATGACTCCCTTCGAGTCGGTCATGAGGAGATTTTCGGGCCGAACACCAAGAGAAAGGTAAAAGGTAGCGCAGGCAATACCGGCGGCGCCGGCGCCGGAGAATACAACCTTGATATCTTCGATCTTCTTTCCGATGACCTCGAGCGCATTCAGAAGGGCAGCCCCGGAAATAATGGCCGTCCCGTGTTGATCATCGTGGAAAACCGGAATCTTGCAGGTACGCTTGAGTTCTTCCTCGACCTCGAAACACTCCGGGGCCTTGATGTCTTCGAGATTGATGCCCCCAAGGGTCGGCTCGAGAAGCTGACAGAATCGAATGATTTCTTTCGGGTCCTCGGTGTCGATCTCGATGTCAAAGACGTCGATGCCCGCAAACTTTTTGAAGAGAACTCCCTTGCCCTCCATTACCGGTTTGCCGGCGAGGGCGCCGATATTGCCGAGACCGAGCACCGCGGTGCCGTTCGAAACCACCGCCACCAAATTGCCCTTGTTGGTGTACTCGAAGGCAAGATCGGGGTCCTTGGCGATGTCGAGGCACGGCTCCGCAACGCCTGGGGTGTAGGCCAGGGAAAGATCTCGCTGAGTATCACAGGGCTTGGTCGGAACGACCTCAGTCTTCCCATGTCGTTCTCCGGTGTGGTAGGCGAGCGCGTCTTCACGGGTGATCTTCTTCATAATCAAATCCCCTTTTATGTGAATGATTTATCAAATGTAAAATCATTTCGAGAAAGATTTCACAAGTGCGGAATATATTCGCTGGAAGCGCGAAGGTCAACCTTGTTTTCGAATTTGTCGATGGCGCTCTACCGCCAGTCTCAACAGCTCATCGAGGAGGGCCGGATACTTGACTCCGCTGAGGTCCCATAGGCGGGGATACATGGAAATCGAGGTGAAGCCAGGAATGGAATTCACCTCGTTGACCCACAATCGTTCGGTGTGCCCCTCAAGGAAGAGATCGACCCGCGCCATGCCCTCACAACCGAGAAGACGGAAGACGTCAACCGCCAGCTTTCGCACCCGGGCCACCAGCTCTTCATCGAGAGGCGCCGGCGCCAGAAGACGGCACCCGTCATCCAGATACTTGTCTTTGTAATCGTAGAAATCTCTGCCTGGAATGATTTCACCAGGCAGAGAGGCCCGCGGTTCGACATTCCCCAGCACCGCAACCTCGATTTCACGCGCATCCAAACCCCGCTCGACAATAAGGCAGGGTCCAAAATCAAAACCCACCTTCATTGCGTCGTCCAACTCTCCCGGATTCTTGACCTTGGAGATGCCGAGGGAAGATCCAAGCCGGGTGGGTTTGACGAAAACCGGCAGCCCAAATTCAAGAATCCTCCGCCGCAGCGGCGCCACATTCGCGTACCACTCATGGCGCCGAACGGTGACCCACGGCGCAGTTTCAAAACCTGCCTGAACGAGTAAACGCTTCGTCTGAAGTTTGTCCATACACACGGCCGAGGCGGTGACATCGCAGCCCACGTACGGCAGATCGAGCATTTCAAACAGACCTTGAATGGCGCCATCTTCACCATATGGACCATGGAGAACGGGAAAGGCGACATCGAAAGTCTCACTGAGAAAACGAGGATCGAGACGATGGCGACCCTGAAATTCGACAACCTCGTCGGTACGATCACCACTCTCCTGAAGAATCCTTTGGGCTTTCCCCTGGTCTACCCACATACCACGTCGATCGATTGCCATGGGAAAAACCTCATGACCACCTGCACTGAGAGCGCGCGACACTGAACGCGCAGATACGACGCTGACATCATGCTCCGCCGAACGACCACCGAAGATCAACGCAATTCGCATGCTTCAGATCTTACCGTGTTTGAAGCCGCGTTCAAGCAATCTCGGGAGTTCGGAAATGTTCTCGAGGACCTTGAGACACCCGGCCTCTCTGAGTGTCTCAGCAGTCGCCGCACCAGTCGAAATTCCTATGACCGACACCCCGGCCCTTCTGCCGGTTTCGGCATCAACGGGCATGTCACCGACCAGAATCGCCTCAGTCGTATCGTAGCCGGTCGTTGCGAGTATCTTCGCGACCATCGAAGGGTCCGGCTTGTGAGCCCCGGCCCTTTCGGGCCCTTCGACCGCAGCCATAAGAGGCATCCAACCATGATGCGCGACGAGCTTTTCCACCCAATGAATAGGCTTATTGGAAGCCACCGCCAAAGTGTGGTTTCGAGCCAATTCTCGGAGAACTTCTTCCGTTCCGGGAAACGGAGGCGAGTTCTCGCACAGGACCTCGTCGTAGTGATGACGAAACCTCGCCATCAAATCATCGGTACCGACCCCATCCCCCGCCGCCGCTGCGATCAGGCGTCGCGCCCCCAGACCCACATGGCGACGAACCCACGCGAGGTCCACCGGAGGCCGCCCGAACTCGTCAAGGGCAAGATTGAGCCCCAGGCGAATCCCCGGGAAACTATCAACCAGCGTACCGTCAAGATCGAAGATGATCAGTCGAAAGTGCGACATGGCGAAAGTGTACGCCAACCAGGTTAGAATTCCCTATGGCTGTTCAGACAGGTCTTCAGAGACTCCTCGCCGATTCGGCGACCATCAAGGATCGACGATGGGCGCTGCTCGCGAACCAGGCATCGGTCACCCGGAACTTGGAGACCGCTCGTCTTGCCTTGGCTGCAGTTGCAGGCCCCCCGATCCGGCTCTTTGCTCCTGAACACGGTCTCGAAGGTGTGGCCCAGGACATGGAGGCTGTCGCCGATTCAGTTGATCCCTTGACCGGCGCGACGGTGCACTCGCTTTACGGAGAGGACGCCGGCACTCTGGCCCCAAAGGCCCAGTCCCTCGAAAATCTCGATGCGATTGTCGTTGACATGCCCGACATCGGGAGCCGCTACTACACCTTCGCGGCCTCCCTGGACGGAATGATGGCGGCGTGTGAAATGGCGGGCGTCGAGGTTGTGGTTCTTGACCGGCCCAACCCCCTCGGTGGCCTCAGACGAGAGGGAGGCATGGTTCAGCCGGGGTTCGAGAGTTTTGTCTCGCAATTACCGACACCGATTCGCCACGGTCTCACTCTTGGCGAGATTGCCCTGCTGTTGCACCGCGAACGCTATCCCGATCTCGAACTCACCGTCGTCCCGTGCCTCGGCTGGAAAAGAAGCGACCTCTTCGACGCCACAGACCTGCCATGGGTTTCCCCGTCCCCAAACATGCCGACTCTTGACACGGCTCTACTCTATCCGGGCCTTTGCCTCATCGAAGCCACCACCTTGTCCGAAGGCCGCGGGACGACTCGGCCCTTCCATCTTGTGGGGGCGCCCTGGGTCGATGCCCACCACCTCGTCGATTCCTTGCGCACCCTCGAGTTGCCTGGAGTCGCTTTCCGAGCGACGTCATTCCGCCCCGAATTCCAAAAACACGCCAACAGGATCTGTGCCGGCTGCGATTTGCACATCACGAATCGCGAAATGCTCAGGCCGCTGGAACTCGGGCTTGAAATCGTGAAGACCATTCACGATCTCTACCCGAACGACTTTTCCTGGCGTGCCGAACCTTACGAATTCGTTACCGAGGCGCCCGCTCTCGACCTGCTCACCGGGTCTTCAAGGGCTCGCTCAATCATCGAAGGTGGACAAGAACTCCAATGCCTTTTTGACGAATGGCACGAGGAAGTTAAAGCCTTTGAAAACACACTCGGGAACATTCTGCTGTACCACGAGTAGGAGCTTGTAGCCCTAGTCGAAATCATCCAAGGAAAGAATTCCTTTCAGAAAGCCTTCCAACGCCTGCCCACTCTGGTCTTCAAGATCCAGAAACCGAATTCCGATCCCACTCACCTGATCTCGGGCGTCAATCGTGTGGCGAACAACCTCGGCCCGGCCGGTCACGACCTTCTCGCTCTCGGGAACCGCAAAAGAAAAGTTGAACCTTTGGCCGACTTCAAGCATGTTTGAAGTTCCCAAAAGCATGCCCGACTGCGAAATATTCTGAGTGAAGGTGCGAATCTTGCAATCGCGCTCGCCCAACGGCATCTGCAGACGAACCATCAGCCGGGCTGACGCCCGGGGTGAGACGTCCACGACCTCTGCGATCACGCTGTTCAGTCCAGATGTCTCTTCGACTGAGATCACCCGATTCACTCCCCTGCCGATGAACGCCACCGCCCTCTTCAGGCTCTCCGGAAAGGTCAGAACCACGAGACCTGCACCGCGGCTGAGACTGTCGGAGGATCTCACCTCCTTGAGAAAGAGATCAAAAGACCTGTTACCGAAGGGATAGGTTACGACAATGACGTCATAGAGAGTCTTGGTCGCTGCATCGACAACTTCGCTCCAACCACAGGCGTGATCAGCATCGAACCCCTCGGGGGAAGGAAAAAGGCCCCAAAACTTGGTCGACTCGTCGGTCGCAAACAGAATTTTCCTGCTCGTTTGATGACTCTGGTTCATTAGACATGAGTTTAACCCAAATTGAGCGATTCTTATCGGCGATCTGCACCAAGCCCGACCTCCTAAGAAACTCCCCGCGTTTGTGGGAAACTTCTCGCCAGCTATCTACTGCGGGCGGCGCGTGACAGCCTTCGCGACGAAACCCGGTGGGAGGATCGGACTAAGGAGCGGTGCACATGGGGATACGAAAATGGGATCTATTTCTGCGCAGGTTCCAGAAGCCACCGACGCCTTTTTCGATCGTGACCAACGACCCGGAGAACCACTTCCGAGCCCACCCAAAGGACCTTGAAGGGGCTCTTCTGCCTCGGTTGCGCCTCCACCAGATGGGCGTCCGTCCGCCACTGAACTCCCGTCGATCTCTCGAGGTCCTTGAAATGGATCTTGACCTCCACCGGAGGCTCATTCAAGCGTACATAAAGCATGTGGGGCTTCATGCCGAGAACGATTCCCCGACGAAGCGGTCGATGTTCCATTTCCAATTCGACATCGCGTGCGAAGAGGCGATCCAGAACCAACTGCAAAACCTCTTTCTCCAGCGTCCGTTGCAGAGATTTACTACGATTCCCCGCCTCGACGATTTTCTCTCGAAGGATCATGTCGCCGTCAGTCGGCTCTGCCGAAGAGGGCCCGTTCAGCTGTTCCAACGCCTCCTTGTGGGTGAAAATGCCGACAATTTCACGCATCGGAGACGAAAACCGAGCATAAACCGATGCACCGATCCCATAGTGTGCTCCCACTTTGTCACCAAAGAGAGACCGTCGATTCATCAGAATGGCGTGGCGCTCGATGGCCTCGGCGACACCCGGCCGAGCCCGCCTCGGCAGAGCTGCAAGATAGTCAGCAAGAGGCTGGTTCGCCGCTCGCCATCTCCAACGTGCCGAATCCAGATCGTGGAGCCGCACGA
>JAIOSJ010000315.1 GCA_021107705.1 Thermoanaerobaculales bacterium
ACACCAACTGTACGATTTCGTGCTCCGGGTGTGTTTCCTAAGAGATAACCAACAGAACCAACCGTTCCAGGTATGCGCTTCATGCGCATTTTTCTGATGAGCACCCGCGAACCGCCCCCCTTGAAATGACCAATAAGAATACGACAGTGTCCCGTTTAAATTATGTCGTTGGTAAGAAACTAAGGCTCGGTGCCCGACCACTCCGAGGTGGTTCCGGACTCGAAGTCGTCGCTGAAGACGTTCGTCGGATTTTCCTGAAAACGTAGCGGCACCGCATCCGGCGGCGTCAGCGTTTGGGACTCGGATGGGCGCGCCTGCCTGCCCCTCGAGGTCGCAGTCGCCAAGAGGCTCGGGGAGACCGTCACGGGGCCGGAAAATCCCCCAGATCCTGGGTAGTTCCACAGGATCACGAGGTGGTAGCCCGTGGCCCGAGTAGTGAAGCTCAGGGTGTCGTGGCCAGGGTTGGCCGCCCAGTCATCGGACCATGTGCTGTTGGGCTCCCAGTGGTAGACGTCTATGTCTCCGCCAGCGCCGGAGGCGCCGATGGTGAAGCTCTCCCCTGCCGGGGCGTAGATCCAGGCGCCCCAGGCGCCACTGGACCCCAGGTTCAGGGTTTCTGGGAAGTTGGAGCTCCCGGCGAGCACCGCCGGGTCGGTCGCGTTGCCCTCGGCGTCTTCATACCAGGCAAAGAAGGTGTGGCTTCCGTTGGCCGGGTAGGTATCCCACTGGAGGCTGGTGGTGAAGGGCACCCAGTCGTTGGTCATCGGCCCCCACATGGACACATTGGTGGCCGAAAAGCCGTTGTTGTAGGTGATACTGAGGCCGTCAAATCGCTCTGCGACGAAGAGCCGCGCAGCGTCGAACGCCGACGGCTGCAAGGTGACGCTGGTTTGTGGCGCAGATGTCTTCACCCGAGGCGAGACATCGAGCGCACCACTGGAGGGCGGAGTGAAGTCGAAGCCGCCCACCGGCCACCCCCCGGGGATCCGGTACCAGTGCACCGGTCCGTCATACTCGGTCACGAGGAGCACGGGGGCTGCGTTCTCGATGATCGCGTGAAACTCGATGTCCTCGTCGGAAAAGTAGCCCGCGTCCATGTTCGAGCCGAGGTCCTGGGCGAGATCGAAGATGTTGGGGCCATCGACGTAGGTAATCCACTGGCCGGAACCGGAATCGAAGATTGCACGGGCTTGGTGGCTGAGCAGAATGGAACCAGACACGAAAGGCCGCTGGTATGAGGCGATCGCCGTCGGCCAGCTGGCCGGCAGCTGGCCCCAGGTCGCACCGCCATCGGTCGAGCGGTAGCCCGCGTCGTAGCCGCCACAGGACAGGCAACCCGCCACCAGCGTACTCGTGCCGTGGCCGTCAAGCCAACCGAGGCCGTAGACATCAAGGACCAGACTGAAGGTTCCGGCTGCGCCGGTCGCCGAGTACCAGACCCCATTTGCCGTCGATCCGCCCGAGCCGGACGCGGCGCATGCTGTACCGTTGGTCCATACGGCGGTGATTGCGTAGCCACCTGTGGAATTCCACAGCACGGGCTGCGTCGCGAAGTTGAACCCCCCGTCGGTGGAGCGGAAAACTCCATGGCGCTCGGCGGCGAGGGCGGTGGTGCCAGCAATCGCCAGGTTGCGCAGACTGCCGGAAGCCGTGATATCGGTGAGACCTGCTACCGGAGTCACCGTCTGCAGGGCGTCGTGGGACACGTAGATGGAATAGGTCACCGCTCTAGCCTTGGTGAAGAGGATTTCCTGCCAGATGACCTTGCTGTCGCAGCACGCCACGTGGGTCGTCCAGGCTGAACGTAGAAGCAGCCAGTCCTCCGGGTCACCGGTAGATCGGTAGAGCCCGCTTTCGGTTGCCGCGTAGACCGAGGTGCCGCAAATGGCGAGGTCGTTCACGCCGCTCATGCCGGGCAGCGTGCTCCAGAACCGGTCACCTGCCTGGACAGCCGCAGCCGCGACCAAGAGAATCAAAGCGGTCGAAATAACGACACCGAGCGGGCAGCTTCTTCTCATAATCATCTCCTTCGGTCGGATTATACGATGGTGAGGGAAAGTGATTTCCTTTCCGACATTTCTAACATCATAACAGGGCTGAAGGGCTTCTTGGGGCAATTGACCACGAAGCGAGGGATCCCAAAGCCGGCTCGACCGTCGATGAATCTCAGTGCCAGGTCTAACCTTCCTAACCTTCTTCGTCAGGCGCTTTCCCTCTCCGTCTTTTCTATCAGAGCTCGATCGAAATCCTCGAAACGTTTGGCGAGAACCGGCCCCCTGAGGTGGAATTTGCAACAATGTCAGGAAGGTTAGACCTGGCACGAGATCCTTACCAAAACTTTGCTAAAGTTGTTTCACCTGGCACCGGTTTGGTACTTGGAATCATTGCCTTGTTGTACAGCGTTTCGATGCTCCAGGGATTGTTGATGTTTCCGTTCATCCAGGATGAGTTCGAGGGGAAGGCATGGGCTGTTGGTCTTGCGTGGACTTTTCCTTTGTTCTTGATGGTGGCCAGTGGTGTGTTTCTGATTGTGAAACGGTCCCGTTTGGCAGCGTGGATTTCACACGATATTTATGAAGACCCCTCCGAGGAGTCTTCGAAACAATTGCCGGCCCTGGCATTTGCGATTCTTGGTCTGTACCTCGTAGTATCGACCATTCCGTCCTTGGGATCGCTTGCAGGGCAGTTGATCAACCTCAGGGCGATGGAGAATTCTCAGGATTTCCTGCCTGCTTTTCGGACGAACCTCGGCCACTACCTTGGCACCCTCGCCGAGTTCGTGGTTGGTGGATATTTGTTCATCAATGCTCGGGACGTTGCTCGCTGGTGGCGACGGTGTGGAAAGAAACTGTCGGAAGACGGAACTCCTGCATCCCATCAATGCCCTGAATGTGGTACGCCGTTCGAACCGGGTGAAGATCGAGATGGCGTGGCGAAGAGGCTTTGCTCGAAATGCAGGGCGGAGATTCCTGACGCGGTCTTCGAGGAATGAGATCAACGGAGGGCGCGAAATGAACAGACTCATTGTTGGCTTTCTTCTCGGTTTGCTGGTCACCGGATTTGGGGTGAGCACCGGCTTGCTATTCACTGGTTGGGTCTCCTCGGACGCAGGGACCACCGCCAATAATTTATATGGGACACTTCTATGAGTAGACCGATGAAGTCAAGGGTCGCGCCTAGGAAACACCTCCTTGGGGTTGAGAGAGTCTTCTGAGTCGCTAAGGTATCGAACGTCAGGGCGCCTACGATGTCATCGCTTCGAGGAGTGATTCCAGGCTGCCGTCCCAGAGCGATTCGAGAGTCCGCGCATCGGCCCAAAAGTCGTATTGGGGCAGGAGCGCGTTGGCGATGTGGATAAGGCTCTCGCACACGGGGGTCGCGACGCCCACGGCTTTGCCCAGCGAGTGCATCAACGCAAGACCCATAGGCACGTCCTCGGTTACGTAGCGGTGATCGATACTGAACGGACCGTCCGGAGCTTCGAAAGCGTAGTGTTTGAACGCTTCTTCGAATCGCACGTCCTCGTGCTCCTTGAACGTGCGCGCCCGGAACTCGTCGAAGTATGGGACGCGAGGAGCTCCCAGCTTCTCGAGGACGTTCATCTTCTCCTCATCGAGTCGCTTGATCATGTTCCACAACGACGGCGGAAACCCGTCGCGGTACATGTGGAACGGCTGTTCCTTATTTTCGACAAGCGCCACGTTCATCAATACGCCCGCAGTGTGGATAATCAGGTTGGGGTTGTGCAGTGCCACTTCGAGCACGTGCTTGCGGGGAGGACACTCCCCCAGTATCGGCGTGAAGCGCTCGACAAACTCCTGCGAACGGCTGGAGGGGTAGGCGGCGAACGGGTGGCGGACGTTTACCGACTGGATCCTCACGCTACCAGGCTGCTCGATCCGGCACGAGTACGGCAGCGTCTCGAATTCGGCGAACAAGGGCACGGAGTGGTTCCCGGCCGCACTCATTGCCTTCTCGAACAGCAGGCTGCCGGCGTAGCCCGGGTTCAGCACGACGCACTGGTCGCGGTGCAGGTGGGGCGCCAGACGCTCGGCGACCATCGGGTGATAGTTCGCAACGTAGTAGACCAGCACCAGCTCGGCCTCGGGAATCGCCTCGCCTGGGTCGTTGGTCACCTTGCCCAGGGCGGGCTCACCTTCTCCCTCCTTCCCCAAGAGCCTGATTCTCCCATCCTGCTGCAGAGTCGAAAAATTCTCGTTGTGGATGGCCGAACTCAACTTGACGATGTTGACCCTGTGCCCGCGCATCGCCTGCACGGCAGCCATTGCGCAACCTCCGTGTCCGCTGCCTACAATCGTAATTTCCATGGTTTCCCCTCTCGTGTCACCTGGGTGCCACGTGTCACATCGTCACACTACATGCGCCTGTCGAATATTGAACGCTCGATATTATCCCATTTGGATCCGGCCATGGCATTCGTGTACTTGAGCCGCCTCGCTACAAGGTGGGCGTCAGACCGGAGTCGATGATTCGTTTGTCCAGAGTAAGGAGAGTCGCGCCGAGAACCCGGGAGGTGGCG
>JAIOSJ010000097.1 GCA_021107705.1 Thermoanaerobaculales bacterium
CCTCGGGGCAAAGCCAACGCCCCAGTCGCGTCCAGGATCCAGGCAATTGCGATTCCTAAACTCGCACCACCCAGCGCGCCCGCGACACCGATTCCCAGACCCAACAACAGAAAGAGGCGGCGAATTCGGATCGCCTCCATTCCCATGCCGGCGATGACTGCGAGGTCTCGCCGTTTTTCGGCCGCGATCATCGCCACGTTGCACAAGAGATTCAACGACGCGACCACGAGAATGAGGCCCACAGCCACAAAGATCAAAATTCGTTCCAGCGACAACGCCAGCAACAACGCACTATGAAGCTCCTCAACTCCTTCGACCTGTACTCCCTCGCTGCCGGCCAGAACCCCGCGTACCCTGTCACCCAGGCTCCACGGGTCATTCGCCGTCCTCAGGCTTAAGGACCCGACTTCGGAACCTCCCCAGAGGACTCTCTGAGCCAAGTCGAGGGGAACCTTCAAGACTCCCGACTCTACGCCGGGCTCCGGAGCGGTGACTCGTTCCACCTTGACGCGAGCCCGCAGAGGTACCGGACCGAGGGGTGTGAGTCGTCTCCGGGATGAAATGACGTCAAGTGAGTCCCCAACCCCAATCCCCAACCGGGCGGCCAATACCTGGTCGGCCTGGACACCGATCACGTCGGATCGACCGACCAGAGATGCCGGAACGGCATCTGAAAGGGATGCCACTAGGCAGGTTCCCCGAACCACACTCACAATCTCCACATCGGGGAGTTCTTCCTGCAAGACTAACGCCAACTCCTGTGGGTCCTTCAGAACACATCCATCCTCCGCGCTGACTCGTGCATGCTCGGCACGCTCGACGAGGTCTCTGCGGATATTGGATTGAAATCCCTCGAGAAGAGCGAGAGTGACGATCAAGGCCACGACGCCGAGGCCAAGACCAACCAGGGAGATCAACGTGACGGTCGCAACATGGGTCCGACGGCGCAAACCGATGAGGTAGCGATGAGCCAGATGAAACTCAGCCCGCACTGGGTCCTCCGGCCTCAAATATGCTCTGCGTAAATGACCTCTTCAAAACCGCTACTCCCGCGGACGGAGAGCCGGAAAGAGAATGACGTCGCGAATCGAGGTGCAACCCGTCAACAGCATGACCAAACGATCGATACCGATGCCTTCACCACCGGTCGGAGGCATTCCGTGCTCCAGGGCAAGAAGGAAATCCTCATCGACGACGCCACCCGCGGCTGCCGCCTGCTCTTCAAACCTTCGACGCTGTTCAATGGGATCGTTGAGTTCGGTATAGGCGTTGGCCAATTCGATTCCACCGATGAACAGTTCGAAACGTTCCACGGTTTCCGGATCATCCGGCCGGCTCTTGGCGAGCGGCGAGATTTCGCGAGGGAAATCAGTGATGAAAGTCGGGTTGATGAGCCGCGACTCGGCGGTCATCTCGAAGAGTTCAGCCAAGAGCTTTCCGTCGGAGCGTTCTTCAATGCGTTCGACCTTGAACCGCCGTGCTGCCGCCTCCATGGATTTGCGGTCGGCGAGGTCCTCTTCCCCAAGATCGGAGTACTCGAAGATGGCGTCCCGGAGAGAAAGTCTTCGCCACGGCCGGGAGAAGTCGATTCGCTCGTCACCCCACTCCACCTCGAGGGACCCGATGACCTCCTGAGCCACCGAGGTCACCATTTCTTCAGTAAAGTCCATGAGAATCTCGTAGTCGGCATACGCCCAATAGAATTCCAACATGGTGAATTCCGGGTTGTGACGGGTCGAAATCCCCTCATTCCGGAAATTCCGATTGAGTTCGAAGACCTTCTCAAAACCGCCGACGATGAGTTGCTTCAGAAAAAGCTCGGGCGCAATCCTCAAATAGAGGTCGAGATCCAAGGTGTTGTGATGGGTGACGAACGGCCGCGCGGTCGCCCCACCCGGAATATGTTGCATCATGGGCGTTTCGACTTCACAAAAGCCCTTGCCTTCGAGAAAACGCCGAATCGCCGACACCACCCGACTGCGAATAGTGAAAACCTTACGAGATTCGGGATTCCCGAGCAGGTCGAGATACCGCTGCCGGGCCCGAGTCTCGCGATCCGTGAGTCCTTTGTGCTTTTCGGGTAACGGCCGCAGGCATTTTCCGAGAATTTCGATCTTTTCTACCCTCAGACTGAGTTCACCCATCCGGGTGCGAAAGACCATTCCCTCGGCACCGACAAAATCACCCAGATCAAGGAGATTCACCAGTTGCCAGGTTTCTTCATCGAGGTCATTTCGCCGCAGAAAGAGCTGGAGACGTTCGGCGCCATCCGACAGGTCCGCAAAAATGACCTTGCCCTGGCTTCGAATGGCCCGCAGGCGGCCGCCAACCCGTACGGTAGCCTTTTGTTCTTCCAGCTCCTCAGCGGTCAACTCATCATATCGCTCACGAATCGTCGTAACGGATGTCTCAACGCGATACCGCGGAGGATAGGGATCAACTCCTCGATCCTTGAGAGCTTCAAGCTTCGCCATCCGATCCGCAATCAGCTTTTTCAGTGGAATTTGGGCCTGCTCCTGGCTCACACACACCTCCCTGAGGCGGGGGATTGTACCATGGCCCCCAAAAGTTTGATCTACTCTAAAACGTTGGTTTTAATAAACTTATCATTGCCGCTTCAGGGATTTCTTGCGCTTGGGCGCAGACGGCCTTTCTGAACCGGACTTTTGAGTCACCTGTTTCGAGCTCCGAACAGCCCTTCTCAGGACCTTGATCTCAGTTTGGGTCAGCTCTCTGAAGTGAGCCGGACCCATCCGGTCATCCCGCAGAGGCCCGATCGCGGTCCTCCGCAAACGCTGAACCTGGTGCCCTGCTCTGAAGAAGAGTTCTCGAACCTCGTGGGTTCGACCTTCGGTGACCTCAACCCGCCACCACGAGTTTCCTCCCCGAGTTCCCCGCTCACGGTTTGCACTCTTGGGAACGACCTTGCGCCCGTCGACGAAGGCGCCTCTACGCAAAAGAGCCGCTTCCCGTTGGTCGAGATCACCTCGAACCTTGACCATGTACTCCCGAATGACGCCATACCTGGGGTGACCGACCTGCGCGGCCAAATCACCATCATTGGTGAGCAACAGGAGTCCCTCCGACTGGTAGTCCAGACGCCCGACAGGATAGACACGCTCCCGTACGGTCGGTCGAATAAGATCGATCACGGTCCTTCGCTCTTCAGGATCGTCACACGTCGTCATGACTTGTCGCGGCTTGTAGAGAAGAATATATCGAAGTACTTCCGGCGCCTTCAATGCCTTACCGTCAACCTTGATGTGATCACGTTGCGGGTCCACCGTCGTACCCAGCTTAATCACATGTCCATTGACGGTGACCCGACCTTCCCGGATCAATCGTTCGGCCTCCCTACGGGAGCACCTTCCGGATCGAGCAACGATTTTTTGTACACGTTCTTCGGACATCATTCCCTCCTCGAACTGGGGCGGTCGGAAAACCGCTCCATGGGATATTCCGCCTCCCGGCGGGGCGAGGAATGTAGCATAGAAAGTGAGAAATGCCGGACTTTCAGCGGCCGGCCTCGATATCGTCCTGCTATTCTTCAACCGTGCCCGTTTCAATCTGCGATCACCAGAGTCTTGTCGTTCGCCTTCAGACCGACTCGACCCTCAGGACAGTCTGGCGTGCTCTCGGAGAATCACCAACCTGGGTGGCCGGCGGCTGGATTCGCGACCGCGCCCTCGGACGCCGGCCTCCGGATCTGGATCTGGTAGTGCCCGGTGATGCGGAGTCAGCCAAGCGCCCGGCCCGCCGGCTCGCCGCGAACTGGGGCGTTCAAGCTCACCTCTTGGGCCGTCCTCCGCGAGCGGTTTGGCGTCTTGAGGGTCCCTCGTTCAAGGTCGAACTCTGGCCGCTGGACAGATATTCGCCGGAGGAAGACGCTCGCCGCCGTGACTTTACTTGTAATGCCCTCCTGTGGCGCCTTCCGGACGGTCCGCTGATAGACCCGACCGAAGGTCTCAGCGATATGCAAAACCACCTCATTCGAGCCGTCAGCCGCGAGAACCTGGAGAACGACCCTCTCCGCCTACTACGTGGACCACGCCTCGCGGCCACGATGGAAAACCACCAGCTGGAGGAAACAACCCTTGGTTGGATCCGCCGACTGGCGCCGACACTCTCAGGGGCGCCGAGGGAGCGCATCGGGACCGAATTGCGCAGCTTGACCCAAACACCGAATCCGACCAGAGGTCTGAAACTGATGGTGGACCTCGGTCTTCTCGGTCCCGCGGGCCCCAGGCGGGCCATGAACTCATGGCATCAGCAGAACCTCGACTCTGTTCTTCGGTTGGGCGGCGGGTTATCGCATCCGGTTCCGCATTCGGTCCTGGAATCGAAGGGCCTTGCCCTGCTGGCCTGGATTACCGCCGGTTGGGGTGTGACGTCCGCCCGGGAACTCGCTGCCTACTCGTGGTCCCGTGACGTCGTTCATTCAGTCTTTTTGGCGGCTTCCGCCCGTGAGCGGGCACGTCACGAGGCCCGCGCCTCGGCGCAGAACCGCCGCGAAGCCATCGCGAGATACGGCGATGCCTTCGCCGCTGTCGTGGCCCTCGCCGCAGCACTGGACGTGGAGGACCGGCCACCGGTGGAACATTGGCGCCGATGGTGGAGACAATGGAAAAGGTCCGGCCCTGAGATCATGAAGCAGAGGCTCTTCCTCTCGGCTCACGAAACGGCCCAGATCGCAGGCGTTCCCCCTGGACCAAAACTCGGGAAACTCCTTCGCGGCCTCAGACGCGCACAAGTGCGAGGCGACATCCGCTCTGCTTCAGGCGCTCGCCTTTGGGTCAGGCGTCAATGCCCTACACCCTCCTCGGATTAACTGTCGGGCGTCTCATCTTCAAAATCTAGTTTTGTGCCTGACTCATCCACTTCACCGTCCGGCGATTCCTGCGTCAATTGCTCAACCTCTCCGCTTTCGAAATCCTCGCTGAAGACCTGAGCCGGCTGCGCCTCGACCTCATCCGGCGGCTGCTCTCCCGGACCGCCACAAGCACCCAAACCGATCAAAAGAAATGCCAGACCCAAGAACTGAATCACCTTCATGAGAAACCCCTCCTTCGTCCTCCCGGGGAAACCCGCAGAGGCCATCACCTAGGGTAGCATTTCGCCTAGGAGGGTGTAGGGCATTGAATCAGCGGCGCCTTTCGGGTGTCGTAAACGCCCTTTTTCGTTGGATCCTCGGCCCGTACAGTGAGTACTGCGTCTCGAATACGCCTCAAATCGCACTTCACGACCCTCCGAAATCCATCCACCGTCAATGCCCTACATCCTCCTAGCGGCAGGATGCTACACTTCCGCGCTCGGAGGTTCTGGATGTACGAAGCCGAACGCAAACTTGCCCTGAAAATTGTCGGTGAGGCCTGTGGTCTTGCGAGCACGGTCCAACGAAAGGTCGTGGCTCAGGCGGACTCGTTCACCAAGGGCGATCGGTCACCGGTGACGATGGCGGATCTCGCCATTCAGGCCGTTGTCAGTCGCAGGTTGAAGGAGAACTTCCCAACAGACCTCTTGCTTGCCGAAGAGGACTCCGGGGCCTTGGTCGAATCACCTGACATGGCGGCCAAGGTGCTTGACCTCACCCGTTCAGCGATTCCGGACATCGACGGAGACGAGGTAGCCGTTGCTCTCGACCGCGGTGATCACGAGGGCGGCAGCGGCCGCTATTGGGTGCTTGACCCGGTGGACGGCACCAAAGGCTTCCTCCGAGGACAACACTTCGCCGTCGCTCTGGCTCTGGTGGACGAAGGCCAGGTGGTTGTCGGGGTGCTCGGCTGCCCTAATCTGGCCACCGACCCTTCAGACCCATCCTCTGAGATCGGCTGTCTCTTTGCCGCTGTCCGCAACGAGGGGGCAATCCAGAAGGCCATCCATAGTGGGGAAGAGAAAGTGATCTCCACCAAGGACAGCAGCAACCCCTCCGATGCGGTCATGTGCGAATCGGTGGAGTCGGCCCACGCCGCCCACTCAGAACATGCGCAGATCACCGCCACACTCGGCATTACATCTGAGCCCTACCGAATCGACTCTCAGTGCAAGTACGCCATCGTCGGTCGTGGAGAGGCGTCGATATATTTGCGTCTCCCCAGCGCCAAAGGCTACCGCGAAAAGGTCTGGGACCATGCGGCAGGCGCGCTGGTGATTGAAGAGGCCGGCGGTAAGGTCACCGATCTCGACGGCAACCCCCTCGACCTTGCCTCCGGACGGTTTTTGGGCGTGAGCAGAGGCATCATCGCCACCAACGGCAACTTTCACGAGAAAGTACTCGAAGCTGCGAGAAACGTAGTGATTGACAGCTGACAACGTAGCCATTTCCAAAATTCACCACAGAGAGCACAGAGAGCACAGAGAAGCCTAGTGCGGGTTATGCCCGCAACCCAAGGGGAATGCGTGGTTTTCGAGCTGTTCGCCGACCTGACGGCGCACCCGAAGGGTGCCGGTGGACGTCAGATGCCGCTAAGAGAAAAATCTTTGCGTCTCTGCGCCTTTGCGTTAATTTCTTCCGGAAATCGCCCATCCTTCTGCGTTTCTCAGCTCTCCGGCAGGACCTTCCCGGCGAACTCGAATTTCACCGCTCTCTGGCCGGTCGTACACGCCATACACGCCGGCTGATTCTTGAGGACCTTTTCCTTGAAAACCTCGACCGGCAAATAGAACAACTCATCGACGCCGAGTTCCTGCCTGACCTCGTCGATATCTGAATTGAAACGAGCACCAATCAGTTCTTCCTGGGTTGGGGTATTGATTCCTTGAAAGCACGAATCGATCACCATCGGCCACAGTGTTCCGAAGGAGATCCTGCCCGCGCCCGCAGCGCGCAACGCTCGAACGATCCGAGTTGCGTTGGTCCCACGCACGATACTGTCATCGACAATGAAGAGATTCTTCCCTTCAACCATTTTGGAATCGACCCTGAAATCCAACATCGCCGCCTCGTTCCTGGCGGCCTGAGTCTCCTCCATGAAGATCCGCCCACCATAACGATACTTCGATACCGGAGTCGCGTACGGCACGGCAGGTCCACCGATCTCCTTCTCCAGCTTCTGAGCAAATGCCTCCGCCCCTGGGATGGGAGAATGCGGAATCGGTATCACAAGATCAATATCCGAAACCAGATCCGGCGCCGACCCGAGGACATAACTGGCGAGAGCCCGTCCTGCCCGCCATCGATGGGACCGGATTGCATCACCCATCATCGTTGATTCGACATCTGCGAAGTAAATGAGCTCAAAGGCGCACGGCCGGGGGTCTTTTCGAACCAACTCGCGCCGCATTATCTCGAGATCCCGACCGACAAAGAGGGCCATCCCAGGCTCGATTTCTTCCAGTACCATGAACCCGGTCTGCTCGAGCGCGAGCGTCTCGGACGCAACCATCACGGCCGGCGAATTCTCGGAATCCCGGATGCCCAGCACCATCGGGCGAAAACCATGCGGGTCCCGAAAGGCAAACAGCCCTTCCGGTGTCGCCGCGACCACCGAGTAGGCGCCGGTGACCCTCCGCTGCACCTCGCTGATCGCGCGAAACATGATCTCTCGATGGTCACCACCGGGGTCCTGCCCTCGGAAATGCTCCAACCACAGGGCGAGGACCCTCAGAAGAGGCTCAGCGTCACATCTGGAACTCATGGTCTGGCCACGAACCGCCAATTCAGTCGTAATCTGGGGAACATTTGTGATGTGCCCATTGTGGGCCAATGCCAGACCCGCAAACGCATCGTAAAAGGGCTGGGCGTTAGACGCCCCTCCGGAACCGAAGGTCTTGTAACGCGTGTGCGCCAAGCCGACATCTCCGTGGACGTCGACAAGGGGCTTGAAAATATCATCAGCCAGACCCTCACCCTTTTCCAGGTGAACCCTACGTCGAGCGGCATCGAAAACGAACAGCCCGGCGGAAGCCGGTCGCCGATGCTGTAAGAAATGAGCGCCATTCCCCAGATCCCGAACCACCGCCTGCCCATCTGAATTGATCACTCCGACGATACCGCACATGCTCGTGCTCCTCCTAAGAAGGGCACATCATAACAAGGCGAAACATCGAATGTTTTGCATGGCTGTTCTTCGTCACCGGCCTCAGGTGAGGGGGACGGCAGATATCAGCTATTCAACCCGCTCGATCTCACCTGTCATCGGAACGAAGCGCACGGGGATCACAGACCGCTCGGTGAAACCGTCCACCCTACGAGTAATCACCTTCAGCTCTTGGTAGAAGGCGCCGACGGGGATCACCATATGAGCGCCCTCGGCTAGTTGTTCCAGCAGAGGCTCCGGCACTCGCTCCGGCGCCGCCGTCACGATAATCCCGTCGAAAGGAGCTTCCTCCGGCCAACCACCGTAGCCGTCCCCGCAGCGAACATGAGCATTCTCGTAGCCGAGTTCCGCCAGGGTCTGGGCCGAGGTCTCACACAAGAGGGGCCTGATCTCAATCGAGAAGACTTCAACTCCCATCGCTGCGATCACAGCCGCCTGATACCCCGACCCTGTGCCGATTTCCAGAACTCGGCCACCGGGTTTGACCTCCAAAAGCTCGGTCATCAGGGCCACGATATAGGGCTGGGAAATCGTCTGTCCCTGGCCGATGGCCTGCGGCGAGTCCTCATAGGCCCGTTCCCGATTTTCCTCGGGCATGAAGAGGTGTCGCGGCACCGAGCGAATCGCGGCCAGAACACTCGGTTCCTGCACTCCCATGGCCTCAATCTGACGTTTGACCATCTTCTCGCGAAGGGCCACCCATCGATCGATTTCCGGATCAGCCGAGTTACAGGCGACCATGATCAGCGCTCCTCCCAGTACCGACACAAAAAGGAAAAATACTCCGACCCACAATCTTGGCCGGCGATATGCCTGCGACCTCATCAAGACAGTCCACTGTTTCATCCATTCAGTTTACCCGACCTTGGAGGACAAACCCCAGGAATTCATCTGAATGGTTTAGCATGAGCACTATGAAATATTTGCAGAGGCCGTTAGCCCGCACTTCTCACCAAGTTTCGTCGCGAGGACGGGGAGGTGCCGTGCCCAGTGGTGTTTTGGACCTGAGGGACGCGGAGGCGTACTCGACAGTCCGTCGAGCATCCCGATGCGAGAAAACACCGCTGGGTATGGTGTATCGCCGGCCACAGCAGAAAGTTGGTGAGAAATGGGGGTTAACACCGTTTGTCATGTCGCTCTCAATCATATTTTCCTGTGCCTTAATTTCGGATGCCGCACTTCGTGAGTACTTTGCCGCCGATGATTTTGTTCTCACCGAAGGCCAACAGATGATCGTTGACGGGTGGGACCTCGATATTCATGTGCGAGCCGCCGACACCGAACTCGTCCGCTGCAGCACCGATCTGCGTATCTCGGGTACCGGAGCAGACACGGCGGATCAATGGGTCGCCTCTCGGATTCCCCATTTCACTGAGGATGACAAGGGTCTCCAGGTGGGTCTCCAATCCAGCGAGGACGGATTTCTCGGCCTTGGAAAATACATGCGCCGGAGTCGCATCGGCCTCCTCACTCCGCTCTGGGTAATCCCTGATGTCACAACATCCACGGGCCTGATCGATATTTGGGGCGACTTCTCCCTCGCTGATCCGATGCGGCTAAGGTCCAGCACCGGCAACATCACTTTTCGCGGGGCCGCCGCAAGCATCGAGATTCGGACCACCTCCGGCAATACTCTGATGGATGTCGTTCGGCCTCTCAATCGTCTGTGGGCGCGAACTTCTTCCGGAACTCTACAGCTCTCCGGAGGCGCGAAAAATATCGAAATTGAAACGGCTTCAGGCAGTGTGACTCTTGCAGGGCTATCCGGTTCTGCCTCGGTGGAAACCGTCAGCGGTGAAATCATCATCGCATGGGATCGACTGCCTAAGGACGTCGTCGTCACACTCAGAACATCCAAGGGAGATATTCACGTCACCCTTCCTCCGGAGTCAAGACCGTCCGGACGCCTGACAACGGTCACCGGCGAGATTCTGTCGGAGTTCCCAGGCGAAATTGGCATCGAAGGCGACACCGTTCTTTTGACCGGAGACGGGCCGACCCTCGAAATCGAAACGGCCTCGGGGGCCCTCACCCTCGCCAAGAGCAAGGGTTGGTTTGCGCCGGAGAAATAGCCGGCCAGAACTTTTTCCGGCGCCCCCCGTTATTCCAGGTTGAGAGATTCGAAGAGGAGGAAAGAAATGAAATCCTATGGAGTCGCCTACACCTCAGCTATCATCATTCTGGCGGCCTTTTCAGTCGGAGCTGGCGATGATCGGACGCTGACGACACAGTTCGATGCGGCCTCTCTCGCGATGGTCCAACTCGAAAGCGGAGTTGGTGACGTGGAAGTTTTCAGCGGCGGCGGTGACCTCGTCAGGGCCGAGGTCATCCTCAGCCCACGTCGCGGGGGATTCTTCTCATCACTGAAAACTTCCCGACGCCAGATTCAGGAAGCCACTCTCGAAGCCGAAGTCCGCGGCGATGTCCTCAGACTGAACATCGATAGCGGAGGAAAGGAACAGAGGTTCGAGGAGAGATGGACCCTCTTCCTTCCCTCTCACCTGATCTTTAATCTGGATCTCGGCGTCGGAGACGTCAAGATCACCGATCTGATGGGGGGTGTCAATCTCGAAATTGGTGTTGGTGAAGTCGAAATCGCAGTCAGCGGGGGCTCCGTCCAAGCCGAAATCGGTGTCGGAGGGGTTACCATCCACGCTCCAATTGAGAATTTTGGAGGGATCGAATGCGCCGCGGGAGTCGGAGACGTCCTGATCAAAGCCGAGGGTCACAAAATTACCGGCGAAGGTTTCATAGGCCATGCGGCAGAGTGGAAGGGCGAGGGCGAAAACTTCATCAATGCGGAGGTCGGAGTCGGGAACGTCCACGTCGTATTGGAATAATCCACATATCGGGGAGACATGGCACTAAAACAAAAGGGGCGGCCGACCGGCCGCCCCTTCGTCAATTCTAATCGCTTCTACTCGCTCTTGTTATCGGCATCCAACTGCCACCGGGCCCCCAGGCGTGCCAAGAAGAAGCACGCAAATGCAAGCACCGCATACATCGCAAGGCCGATCCCCTGGCCGGTGGAACCCTCGAACCATTTGTGGGCGTGTTCGATCAGCTGACCGTCAACCATCCCGAAATCGACACCGACGCTCATGTACTGAATTAAGGCGCCGGCATCCGGAACTCTGAGCACGGCCGAAATGATGCCGAAGATCGCAGCGCCGGCCATCAGGCCCGAGGCGATCAGCGTGCCCTGTTCCGCGCGGGCAGCTCTCACCTCCTCAGACCCTCCCGTCTTGGAGATAATCCATGCCACGACCGCACCTGCCAGCACGGCCGAATTGATTCC
>JAIOSJ010000305.1 GCA_021107705.1 Thermoanaerobaculales bacterium
CCGACGTCGGCCACGGAAAAAACCCAACACCGGAGACAGCTGAGAGCATCCATCTACCTGGAGGGGCGGTCAGACCTCGAGAGATCGTTTCGGCTCAGTCCCCCTCCCCGATCCGACCAGGAGGGCAGCAGAGGACCGGCCAGTTTCGGGTCACACCACACCAGATCTCGGGGTTCCAGCGGGACTTCCCACGATGCCAGCAGCTCTCCGTCCTTGGAGCGAATCACGAGCAACCTCCCCGCGTCGGTCACCGCGGCGAACGTCTTCCCTTCGAGTCCGACCGTCAAACGCAGAACCCTACCATCAACCGAAATCGATTTCAGCTCTTTCGCCTGAACCCCTTTTCGATCCCGAGTGAGCCGCCACCGGAGGATTTCTCCGATGGCCCCAGCGGCGAAAAGGTCTTTGCCATCGTGCATCACCACGACATCGACAGGCTCACCATCGATTGGCAGCTGGTGCACATCGCCGAAAGAAGCCGGGTCCAGCAACCTGATTCGCCGCCTCCGAGGGTCTGCCGCGACCAGGAGGCCGACGGAAGAGGCAACCGCGAAACGAGTCAAGTCGGAAGAGAATTTCCGCTGGTGAACGACCTGGGCGGCGCTGAGATCGACCGCCGACAACACGGCCCCGGATTTCCCAGAAGGTTTTCGCTCGAGAATCAACAGAGACGTCCCTTCAGGCGCAATCTCAATCTGCCACAGCCGTCTGAAATCACCTTCCATTCTTGAAATGAACGAGCGTTCCGGATAACTCACGATGGTCAGGGCCCCAGCCGCCACCAGGTAACGATCCTTCCATGGACCGAATCGCGGCATCGTCACGCCCGAAATCTGTTCCAAAACACGTCCGCTGTGAACATCGAGAATGGTGGTTCGGCCGTTCACGAGATCCGGAGCGAAGAGCACCCCTCCCGGTCCGGGAAAGAGAAATCCAACCGGGCCCGTCTCGACCCGACGTACGCCCTCGTTCGCCACACTCACCAACGTAACCGTGTCCCCGGCCGAGACAGCCAAGACCCCCGGAACCTCGATCTTTTTCGCTTTCACCTCGGTTGCCGCCGCCAAGACCAGGGTGAGTAAAATGAATACTACCGACCATCGACCCGAGATTTTCATATTCAGACAGTATAATCGCCCGATGCATGGTCTGACCGATGAATTGAAGAAAAGGGCTCTTGAGGAAGGGTTTGACCTCGTTGGAGTCGCCCACACCGGCCCGAGTGAGACAGCACCCTCTCTCAGACGCTGGTTGGATGACGGCATGCACGGTGAAATGGCCTATATGGAAAGGACAGCTGAGGTTAGGGCTGACCCCGGACTCCTTCTCGAGAACTGTCGGTCGGTGCTGGCTGTCGCCATGAGCTACCGAACCGACCACCCCGAGTCCGGTTGTGACCCGGGTGACAACCGAGTCTGGATCTCGCGCTATGCCTGGGGCCGGGATTATCACCGGTTGATGAAGAAACGACTCATTCGGCTCGGGCGATGGCTCGAGGAGCACGCGCCCGGGTGCTCGTGGCGTGCATGCGTCGACACGGCGCCGGCCCTCGAACGAGAGTGGGCGGCTCGGGCCGGCCTCGGATGGATCGGCAAAAGCACGATGTTGCTCAACCGTCACCTTGGATCAGAAATATTTCTCGGCCTCCTGCTCACCGATCTGGACCTGATCGCAGACGAACCCACGACCTCACACTGCGGCCGCTGCACCGCATGTCTCGACGCCTGTCCAACCTCGGCCTTCACTCAACCCGGAGTGCTCGATGCCCGGCGATGCATCGCCTACCTCACGGTGGAGCACCGCGGGCCCATTGAAGACGAGCTGCAATCTCTCCTCGGACACCACGTCGCAGGTTGTGACATCTGCAACGAGGTCTGTCCCTTTACCCGACGAGCCCCCGCTGGGCTTCATCCTGAATTCGAGCCGGCGTCCCACCGTTTGAGACCGACTCTTGAGGAACTCGAAAGGCTCGATGAAGACGGCTGGAAAGCCTGGCGCCGGGGATCTCCTCTGGGACGAATTCCCTTCGATGCCTTAAGACGCACCCTCAAAATCGCCAGGCAAAACCTCACCCGGCGGAGCCGGAACCATTGAGGTCTCAGCTTTTCAGGGGACGAATGACCATCGTGAGGTCACGACCTTCAAGCTCAGTGGGCATGCGGTCAACCTTGGCCAGTTCGGATAGATCCTCAGCGACCCGCTTCAGCAGCTCGAAACCATTTTCGGGCCTTCGCATTTCGCGACGCCGAAACATGATGGTGACCTTGACATGTTTGCCTTTTTCGAGGAATTTTCGCGCCCGATTCGTCTTCGTGTCAAAATCGTGTTGATTGATGTTCGGGCGGTATTTGACCTCTTTTATCTCGACCTGCTGCTGGTGTTTCTTTGCCTCTCGAGCTTTCTTCTCCTGCTCGTAGCGAAAACGACCGTAGTCCATGATCTTGCAGACGATGGGTCGCGAGTTTGCCGCCACCTCCACCAGATCAAGTCCTTTGGACCGAGCCAACTGCAGGGCCTCGTCAACCGACAAAACACCAACTTGTTCTCCTTCTTCATCGATCAGACGAACCGGAGAAAGCCGAATCCGCTCGTTGATACGAACTTTCGGCTGATCAGGAGCTTCACGAAACGCATACTTCCGAATGACAATCCTCCTTCTGCGCCCCACTCACTCAATGAGCCGGCGCCAAACAACATAGTGGGAGTATAACCTCAAACCGCCTCTCTCACCACATATCTGTCGCTTTATCCGTTTGGTTCCGGCTTCGCCGGGTCAGGCATCCACCGACGAACTCATCAGGCGGAACACGACCGCAGTTCCAACAATCACCAACGGCAAGGCGACAGCCGCAGGAACACCAAGAAATCCCACCGGCAAATATCCCACCACCAAGGCGATTCCAGCCGCCGTAAGAGCGTAGGGAAGCTGGGTTCGTACATGATCCACGTGATCGCAACTCGAGGCCATCGACGACATCACGGTCGTATCCGAGATTGGCGAACAGTGGTCACCGAAGACCGAACCTCCGAGAATGGCCGAGACAGTGGCCGCCAGCAATTCGATCGAACCCGGGGCCGCCTGCAGGACCAGTGGGATCGCCAGCGGTGTCAGAATGGCGATGGTCCCCCAGGAAGTCCCGGTCGAGAAAGCGACGGCAGCAGCAACCAGAAACACCGCGGCAGGCAGAAGAGCCGCCGGCAAGTGGGGTCCGACAGCCTCTTTGAGCCAGTCGGCAGTACCGAGATCGATGCAGACCCTCCCCAGGGACCAGGCCAGAATCAAGACGACAACCGCAATCAGCATGCTGCGAAAACCAGAAATAGCAGCCTCCACCGCCTCTTGCAGGCTTAGAAGTCCTTGAGCCACCGCCAGAAACACTGCAACCACCAGACCGACAAAGCTTCCCCAAAGAAGAACGGTAAAGGGGTCCGACGCACCGATAACCAAACTCAGGCCCGCATCGGTCACACCACTCTCGGCCAGGCTCGCCCGTCCGGTCGTCCAGAGGCCACCCAGAGTCACCACAACAACTGCGAGCACCGGCAGGGCCGCATTGAACCACCGCTGCGGCGTCTCCGCGTCCGGATTCAGGCCGGCTGAGTCGAAGTCGGCCAGAGGTTGGGCATTGGGCGAACGCAATTCGCCGCTTTGTGCTCGTCTTTCCGCCGCCAACATCGGTCCCATATCTCGTCGCGACAGGGCCACCATCAATGTCAGCGTCAGGGCCGCAAACGGATAAAAGGCCGCCGGCAATGACTGTAAGAAGACGGAAAACGGATTCAAGGTGGACCCGCCTGCTTGAAGAGCATCTCCAAGAACCGAGACCTGGTAGCCAACCCAGGTCGAAACCACCGCGACACACGCAACCGGCGCGGCGGTTGAATCAACGAGGAACGCGAGTTTCTCCCGGCTGACCCGGTGCCGATCGGTCACCGGCCGCATTGCATGACCAACGACAAGGGTGTTCGAGTAATCGTCAAAAAAGATGGAGACACCCATCAGCCAGGTTGCAAACTGCGCCCGCCTCGGCGTGGTCGCCAGGGGTTCGAGCAACCGCACCACGCCGGCCGTACCCCCCGAGCGACTCATCACGCCGACCATACCGCCGAGAAGCATCGAGAACAGCAGAATACTCACATGATCCGGATCTGCGAGAGCCTCACGGACATTGGTGTCTATCACACGCAGAAAACCGGTGATGGGATCTCCGGCCAACATCGTTGTCCCGAGCCAGATTCCGAGCAGGAGGGAGACGACGACCTGCCGAGCCCACAGAGCGAGAAAGATGGCCAATGCCGGCGGAAGCAAGCTCCACCAGGTCACGCGGAGATTCTCGGCCGGCGGCAACAACCACCAGAGACAAGCCACGACAACCGCCGCGAACGCCATCCGACCCCATCTAGCCCGCATATCTCACCAGTTCTCTACTGCGGCTCGCTACCCTCGCAACGAAACCTGACGTGATATGGGGGCTGAGTTTCACCGCGGGAGACTACCACGGACCAGTACTTTCCTTTTCACGGAAGGGTCGCCCCGCTGGGTTTCCAACCGCTTCGATCCTCTGTCATCCTACGCCAACCAAACGCGATGCATTCAACACCGTTGATGTCGCGGCGGAGCGCGACGTCAACCCTATTTCGTTACGCATCGTCCTCCTCGACTTCCTCAAGCTCGAAAACCCGCTCCGGAAACGACCATACTCCTCCCCCAGCCTCCTCCCAGTTTCGAAAGCCCTCAAGCTCATCCTCTGAAACCCCTTGGGCTACGAGCAACACTGTAGGCCACCTTCGAAACTGCTCTTCCGAAAACGGCATATGTCCGATTCCGAAACCTCGCTCGTCATCGAGGTTGCCCAACGACAATTGATCCATGACCGCAGTCCCTGGCCTTCTCCAGAACTTGTTGCGGTAATAGCGGAGGTGAACGACACCATCTTCATGTTTCAGAACCTTGACCACTCCCCAACGAATCAGGCCTTCTCGGATCGCGTACACACCACCGACGACTATCGTAGGGAAAATCTGTTCCTCCGTCATGCTCGATTGAACTCCCTCATTGTTTGAACCCCCAAAAAACTTCATCATCCCACGCCACCTGGGCGCGTTGCGTTCAACACCGGTAATGTCGCGGCGGAACGCGACATCAAGCGTTTTTTGTTAGGAGTGGCTATCGCTCAAACACAGTCCTGAGGACCTCTGAGTTGAACATGGCAGCTGGCGAAATGACGGTTTCATCGGCAGGAGGAGGCCCACCCCACCGTTCCTGAACCTTCGCCTTGATCGCAGGGTCAGACAGATCAAACTCCGAGATCGTCTGAAGATCACCGATTTCGAGGTCCAAAGCCCGTTTGTAGACCTTCCATACGAGCTCTGAGCAGTAGATTCGGTCATCAGACCACTCAAAGTAGAGATCGTAGTGCTTGCCTTTGAACGCCTCGCCCACCTCGAGCATTCGGTCAAGCGTGTCGGAGGTAAGAACCTCGCTCGCGTTGTGCAAACGCTTGACCACGAAGTGACCACCTACACCGCGACCAATCCAGTCTCGCAAAAGCGTTGATTTCACGGGTTCGACAGCCTCAAAGACATACGCCTGCTGATCCCTGAGATACACGATGCCCATGTGGCTGTACCGAGACTGTGTGGCCTTCTGAATTGCGACACTCTGTCCGGACTGGGACGTGTGGAAGATGATGTCGCCATTCACGGGCTCATATTGCTGCCCGTTCTGACAGCCACAGACAGCAAGCAACAACATAATCGCTATGTTCATTTTCTTCATTGGCACACCGAGGGAAGGGTTACGTTGCAGCTGAATCTTATGCGTCATTTCGTGATGGGCCTCCAACCGCCATAATATCACCACGATAGGGTGCCATCGATGCTGCGGATGGAGAACAGGTCAAATGGGCAAACGGGTCAGTGGGGGGATTTGAACGGCTTCGTTGAGTGGCCTAGGTCGAGGCCCCGGCCTTCGGGAGGGCGTTCGCAGAAACGCGAATGGCGCTTCCCGACGGAACGTGGTTATGCGGCA
>JAIOSJ010000061.1 GCA_021107705.1 Thermoanaerobaculales bacterium
GCACGCCTCCCAGAAATGACCAGCGGAGCGGCCCCAACCACGAAGGAATCCGGCCGACCTTCCGCTTCAAGACCTTGTCCAACATCTCCGACACCAGGCCCCAGGGACAGACCCAGGAGCAAAAAACCGGCCCCAGAA
The DNA here is from genome assembly GCA_021107705.1 of Thermoanaerobaculales bacterium. Taxonomy (GTDB): domain Bacteria; phylum Acidobacteriota; class Thermoanaerobaculia; order Thermoanaerobaculales; family Sulfomarinibacteraceae; genus JAIOSJ01. The sequence continues at coordinate 139 of JAIOSJ010000061.1, forward strand.
TCAAGGCCAACAGGACCGGGAGGATGAGCCCACTGACCAGGGTCCATCCGATTTCTTGGGCAGCAATGATCGACGCCAAACCCGAGACCGGATCGACCAGCGAAATCGGACCGACCCTCAACGAGGCCAGGGTTCCCATGACGGTGATCTGGCCCTTGAGGTAGGTGAAGGGTAATCCGACAAACAATAGAAGAAACCCGACCTGGCTGAAACGCCGTAGCCTTCCCCACCGTGTCCGTCCGTTCTGTCGAAACCATCCAACCATTCGCAAGCCTCTACCGTTCCTTCACCCTTCCGATTTCTCTCTTCAAACTTCAAACTTCAAACTTCGAATAACCCTAATCGCCTCAGGCTCGGCCGGACACACCGGCACGCACAAGCCACATCCCACGCAGAACTCCGGATCGACGATCGGCTCGAGCGCCAGATTCTGCTTGATCGCCGTGCCCTGGAAGGGGCATGCATCGACGCAGGCACGACACAGAATGCCGATAAAGGCATAACAGGTATCGGTGTCAATCACCGCCTCCCCCATGTCGATATCTTCTTTTGCAATGGGTTCCAAGGCTCCGGTCGGACAAACGTCGGGACAGATCATGCACAAGTAGCACGGAATCTCACGAGGATGAATGACCGGCGTCCCGACGCCCAAACCGGCCTCCCACCCTGACTGCTGAATACTCTGATAGGGGCACGAGGCCGTACACCGGCCGCATTTGATGCACAGGGCCAAGAATTCGTTTTCCGGCCTGGCCCCGGGCGGACGCAGCCCCTCGGGAAAGAAACGACTCCAGAGATTTCGGCGTGTACGATTCACAACCGAGTCACGCCTCGCCATCATCGTCGTCATCATTGATCAATTTTTTCATCGCGCCGGCACGGGCCTCGGGCTCGGTGGTCCCGTCATCCTGACCCATAAAGGTTGGGAAAATACCGAGGATTTCCTCATCATCCTTGACCAGCCGTTCCATTGCCCGTTCCAACCCCTTGGCCGAGGAAGAACACCAGACGATGGCCAGACGGCGGTCCCCGTCCCCACCAACGATATTCAGGTCGGCAATGCTTTCCAGACGGCAGGCAACACTCGGTGCCCGACCTTGCAGCGTTTCCACCACCGCACCGACAACGATGCCGTCCTCAAAAAGAGGCCCGGGCCCACCATCGGGCCCGGGACTGGAGTCAAACTGATGGTTCATGCCTTCGCAAGCTTGACCGCACAGATCTTGAAGGTCGGTTCCTTCGATCCCGGGTCAAACTGGTCGATGGTGATCTTGTTGCACATGCGTTTGAGGTTGTCATCGTGCATGTGGACAAAGACCAACCCAGGCTGGGAGTTGTCGGTGACCAGGGCCGGGAAAACCAGCGAGTCACGCCTTGAGGTCACTCGCACGCCGTCGCCCGTCCGGACTCCGAGTTTCTTGGCGTCGTCCGGGTGGATCTCCACTTCAGACGTGATCTTCGCGTGTTTCAGCTCCTTGCACCGGCCTGTCATGGTCGCCGTATGCCAGTGTTCGATAACACGCCCTGTCGTAAAGAAGAAGGGGTATTCCTCATCCGGCATCTCAGCCGCGTTTTCCCACGGCCTGAACCATACGACGGCCCTGTTGTCCGGCTTGCCGTAGAACATGATCCGGTGGGGATAGTCGTCCGGCACCCACGGGTCCTCACCCTTGACGTAGCGCAGTTTGGTCCCCGGATGATCTTCGGTCGGGCACGGCCAGATAACGCCGTGGTCCTTGCGGAGACGGGCCCTGGTGATACCGCCGATCTGATACATCGTGCCCTCGGCCAGTAGGAGCAACTCTTCCCAAGCGTCGTCCGGGCTCTTCCACGGCATGAGTTTTCCGTAACCGCAGCGCGCGGCCAGATCGACCAGGATGTCGAAATCAGGCCGAGCCTCACCCTGCGGCAAGACCACCGCGTGCTCGAGCTGATACCGCCGTTCCGAGCAGCCGTACACACCTTCCTTCTCGGACCACGCCGCTGCCGGCAGCACGACATCGGCCAACTCGGTGGTCCGGGTCGGGTAGATGTCCGCGACGACGACGAAGGTGTCGGGGTCGGCCATCGCCTTGCGATAGCGGTTGACATTGGGCAACGAATGCCCGGGGTTGGTGCACATGATGTAGATGCACTTGATGTCTTTGGTCTCAAGGGCCTGGAACATCGCCAGAGTATGTTTACCCGGCTTGTCACCGATAGTGCCCGGGGGCACACCCCAGATCTTCTCGACCTCGGCACGATGCTCCGGTTTCTTCACCAGGCGGCCATATGGCAGGATGTGACAGAGGCCGCCCTGATCCCGGACGCCGCCGCAGGCGTTGGGTTGACCGGTCAGAGAGAAGGTCGTGCTGCCGGGAATGCCGATCTTGCCGGTGATCAGGTGCAGGTTGTGGATGAGGTTGTTGCCCCAGACGCCTCTCAGGCGCTGGTTGATGCCCATGGTCCACATCGACATCGTGCGATTTTTCTTACAGCCGAAGAGTTTCGCCGCAGTCGTCAAATCCTCGATCGGACATCCCGAGACCTCGGCAGCCTTCTCCATCGTGTAGGGTGCGAGGAAGGCAACGTAGGCGTCCCAGTTCTGGTCGGCCGCCTTGCCCTTGCCGAAGGCCAGATGGTTCTTGATGAATTCCTTGTCGACCAGATCGTTCTGGACGAAGTAGTTGGCAAAGGCATTCAACACGAAGAGGTCGGTGTTGGGCTTGAACTTCAGGTAAATGTCCGCGATGCGACCCGTCGGGGTCATGCGCGGGTCGGCAACTATGATCTTGACGTTGGGATCCGCTTTCTTCCGCCGTGCGATCCGCTGGAAGAGGACCGGATGGGCCTCGGCCGTGTTCGACCCGATGATGAAGAAGACATCGGCATTGTCGATGTCGTCATAGGTTCCCATCGGCTCGTCTTTGCCGAAGGTCGTCACATAACCACCGACGGCCGAAGCCATGCACAGACGCGGATTGCCCTCGACGTTGTTGGTCCCAAAGCCGGCCCTGAAGAGCTTGCTGGCCGCATAGCTCTCTTCGGTGTAGGCCTGGCCGGAACCGTAGAAGGCCACCGAGTCCTTGCCGTTTTTCTTGACGGACTCGGTGAATTTCTTGGCCACCAGGTCCAAAGCCTCGTCCCAGCTTGCCTTGACCAGCTTGCCGTTCTTCTTGATCAGGGGATGGGTCAGGCGATCCTCATGGTAGAGGATCTGCGGCAGAAGGAAACCCTTGAGGCAAACGTAGCCGTCATTGTGGTTTTCCTTGTCACCCTTGATCGCGACCAGTTTGCCGTCCCTGACGCCCTTGTAGACGCCGCAACCGACGCCGCAGTAGCGGCAGACGCCCTTGGTCCATTTGATGCCCCCACCCGCGGCCGCGAAGGCCTTCGTGGGTTTGCCCAGTGCGGCCAGAGCCGAGGTTGCGGCTGATGCCACCATAAACTGTCTTCGTGTTGCACTCATTTGTCACCTCCCTCGACGGCCACCGGAAGATGCGCCATCAGAGCATGGGCCGGATGACAGGTGAAGCAACTCTTGTCCTTCATGAACGGAGCAGCCATCGTCTCTACCTGGTCGGCGTGACACCCGACGCACCGGTCGATGCTCGGGTCCTTCGTAAAATCCTCGCCGGTCGAACCGTGACAGACGAAGCACTTGACGGCCAACATGCCGTGTTGTGAGTCGTACCACTCGCTGTGGACCTCGGGAGTCACTTCTTGGTGGCAGACCTCGCAGGCATCCGGAGTTACGGCGCCCTCAACCTCAGGATGTGCCGGAGGATTCTCAGCGGGACCGGCAATGCCCCACCCTGCCAGGGCCAAAAGCCCCACAAGGGTTAAAGCCACCGCGGAAAAAGTCGTCCATTTCATGATTGCTCCCTTCTATTTCCCGAGACCTAGACCACCAAAGCTGAACTTGATGGTGGTTCGGAGTTCGTAGGCATCCTCGAGCGTATTGGTGTTGCCGTTGATCAGATAGCCGGCGCCGTCACCAGCCATGAAGTAACCACCACGGAAGATCCAGGCCAGACCCGGTGCGACTTTCCATGTGAGTTTCATGTCGATTTCTTCGCCGAGGTCGTTACTCTTTTCCGGACCCATGTCCGCCGGACCAACGATACCACCCTCTCCAGGCGTCCATGCCCAGATGTCTTCGGTCGCACGGATGTAGGTTCCGGAGACGAAGTAGGTCAGCTTGTCGTTGATGGGCCAGGTGTAGTTCAGCTGGAACAAATTCGTGTTCTCGAATTCGCGATAGCCCCTGGAAGCCGGGGAGCCCAAACCCTGAGGCGTGATTCCCAGCTCATCCGGCATGACCGAATCTTCCCACACCTCGGTCACGTAGAAGAATCCGTTGGTCCGGATCTTGTTGATGTTGCCCTTTCCGGACATCGGGTCGTCGTCACCCGAACCCATACCGAGGACGAAACCGAATTTACCGGGGCCGAGAGCCATTTTGCCGTCGAGGTAGAGGTTCCAACCCTCAAGGTCACCGTTGTTGACGTCGAGCACCTGGTTGGGACCGGAATCCACGTTGGCAATGTCGTCGTTACCCGTGAGGTAGTCAAACTCACCCTTGAGCACGAAAGGACCGAGCTTCCCGTTGAACGCCAGACCGACCACCGTCGCATCGGTGATCTGCGGACGAAATCGGGCGTTGAAGTACTGGAAGCCCTGCGGGATGTACGCAGTGCCGTCGTCGATGCCCTTGTCGTTGTAATAGGCAAGGAATGGGTCAAACGACCAATCACCTTTCTTGACTTTATAGGTCAGGGTGAAGAGGTCGGAATCGCGAGCATCATTCCCACCGATCGGACCATCGTTATTGTCGGAAAGCGAGTCGGCGCCTTCGAACATCTTCGACCACGTGAAGATCAGGGACCCGGGTCCCGCCTTCTTGGAAAGCCAGATCCCGTCGTTATCCTGATCGACAACCAGCTTGTGACCGAGCACATAGTGCTGCCGCCCAAGCTTGGCGCGGAAACCGCTGTCGGGGTAATTGAAGTCGATGTAAGCCAAGTCGATGTGGACCGAGAAGTTGGTGTCCTTGTTATTGAAAAGGTTGCTAAATCCTCCGTCCTGCGGCGTGCGCTGGTCGTTGTCGATTCCCCAGATCCCCTGGGCGAGATCGGCCCGAACGACGGCCTTGATGTTGTCGCCATAACCGAACTCACTCATCAAGCGAAACATCTGGATGGAATATTGGTCGTTATCGGAGACTCCACCGGCCCCTCCCTTGGCGCCAAGGAAGAAATTCTGCTGACTGTACGCATTGAAGGCGTAGAACCCGGAGAGGTTGAGCCACGCCTGCGGTCCGTCATCGCCGTCTGCCAAGACCGGCCCGGCAATCATCAAAGCCACAAATAAGACAACGAAATTTCTTTTCATGCTTCCTCCATTTTTTCCATAAATTAATGATGTGGCGAACTCGGCGCTGTGGTACCAGCGAGGCTGAGACCGCAACCCGATCACGCACAATCCAATAGATATCCCCTTACTCTCAGTGCTCACAGGGATATTAAAACCAAAGATCATCACGAAGACTCCTCAGTTCACGATCCATGCCAAAATCATGAATTTGAGTAAGTGCTTTATTTCCAATGTCCTGCAAAAAAGTCCCACAAGAGCGCCATCCGTGAATCAGCACTGGACTGCCGATAGAGGAGTGGTTTCTCGAAGGCAACACCGAAATCACGTTTAGTTAAGCCATTGCAAGGCTCATTGATGTCGGCATTGGATTGCCGATTTTTCCATTTCACAATCGACGAAAACCGTCAATTATCTAAGCCTGCTGAGCCAAATAACTGAAAATAGATACTTTGCAATTGAGTTCCGAAGTGTATCCTGAGGCTCCTGAGAGCGCTCTCTGCGACACGTTCAAAGTTATTTATTTTCAAGCCGTTACA
>JAIOSJ010000276.1 GCA_021107705.1 Thermoanaerobaculales bacterium
ACCCGGAGGGGCAGGCGTTCAGGGCCAAAATCGCCTTTTCACTCCATCTGGCCCTCTACACGCTCTTCATGTGCGTGACCGATTTGCTGACCGCCCGGAACCTCGCCGTGTTGTTGGTGCTGTTTCTCAATGCGGTAGCTGCCTGGCGCCTCGCCTGGGAACGATTCCGGTCACCGGTGTTCGCCGTGGTGTTCGCGCTACTGTTTGCGTTCAGTCCGTTCGTCTATCTCAAGCTGAATCAAGGATTCCTCCAGAAGGCCACACTCTTCTGCCTTCCGCTCTTCGTACTGTTTTTCCTTAGGCTGCTTGAACAACACCGAGTGCGTGATGCGGTGTGGTCGGCGCTCTTCCTCGTGGTGGGCCTGCTCGTCTACCCGCCATCAGCAGTTTTCACACTTTTGCTTGCATTGGCGCTGCTGTTGGGCGCCGGGGTCCTCAGTGTTCCCTGGCGACCCTTGGTCAAACCGTTCACCGTCTTTTGCCTGTGTGTTTTGCCGTGCGTTCTGATGGTATTGATCCTCGGCAAGGATGATTTCGTTTTGGCCCACGGGATGAAGCTCGATCTGCAGCATTTTAGGAGACAGGGTGGTTTTCTGGATCTTTTCCGCCCTTGGCGTTTCTTTCCCTACCTGGGGACCTTCTCGGGACGATCGACCCAGGCTTTCGTCGAACGGCTTCCCCTGGGCCTCCCCGTCCTACCCATTGTTCTCGCGCTGGTCGGCGCCTTTGTACGACGAAAGTACGCCGGATGGTTGCTTGCCTTTTCGGCCGTCGTCGCGGTGGTCATGGCAGGGCCCTACCTGATGAACTCGGGTCATCTCCTTCACCTCGGGGGCCATGTCATTCCTCTGCCGCTCCTCCTGCTGGATCGGTTGCCCTTAGGCCAGGCATTCCGCTTTCCGATTCGTCTCTTTCCTTGGCTTCAGATGGCCCTTTTGCTGGCCGCCGGCGAGGGATTCGTCTGGCTGTGTGCCCGAGCGAAGAATTGGGGACGATGGCCGCATGCAGCCGCGGTCCTGCCCCTCCTCATCGGCGTATTGATGATTGCCGAGCCGCGTTTTCTCTTCCCGGAATACCGACGCTTTCACGTCGAAGAAGTGGTTGAACCGGCGTATTGCAGCTTACCCTGCGTGCAAGAGGCGGATGCCGTGTTGCACCTGCCGTACTTGGCTCCCGGCATTCACCAGTATCAGTTTGAGGCTGTTCTCTGTGATGTGGCAATTGTGAATCCGGTCAAGCGGGCGCCGTCTCCTGTGGACATACCGCCGGCCGATGCCTCTGACCAACGGAAACGGCAATTTCTCGCCGAGCTTGGCGACTGTGGTATTGGGTGCATCGTCGTGCACCCCGATTTTTATGCCGAGCTTGAAATGCGCCGCTATGCCGATGCTCCCAGTTTGGGCCCCAAAGAACGAAGATTGACCGGCCGTGATGTCGAGGTCTGGCTGGAGAAGGCCCTCGGGCCACCGTGGTCGGCGGTTGGATCAGACGTGTTGCTCTACCGAGTGCCCTTAACCCGTACTTCTCACCGATGATCTACTGCGACGCCCGATACACCGCACCCTGCCGTGCCTTTCGCAACTCGTCCTCCTGGAACGTACGGTCAAGTACGCCTGCGTCGGCCGAGGCCCGAAAAACCCAGCATGGCACGGCGTCTCCACAGGTCCTGACATGGCCGAATGGCCAATGTTACATAGCAACCGGACAGGCAAAAGCCGTGCCCGAACAGCGGCCGGATCTTTGGGCCTGAAGCCTCCCGATATCCGCCAATTATGGGCCATATCAACCACAACGCAATGCAAAGGTAACTTGCTCCAATTCAACCAGTTACAAATGGATGTCAGGACCTGTGGTCTCGGGTGTCTCGCTACGAAAATCGGTGAGAAGTGCGGGTTAGATCTTTCGCTGGTTGGCGCGAAGAGACCACATGCGCAGCAGTTGATACCCTCCGAGGAGAACGTGTTTCAGCTCCGCGGGGGTTCGTAGCGAGAGAAAGGTCCTTGCCAGCGTGCGGGGATGGAAGTAAAAGCGGTTGTTGACAATCTTGAAGACCCGCAACAACTCGTCCTTGTCCATATGTTCTTCCCAGGCTGTTGGGAGGTCGTAATCCTCGGTTGGATTGAGCATGAATCGCTCCCAACAATCAGTCTCCCACAGACCCTTCTGAGCGCCTTCGGGGAAGATCGGTGCGTCGGCGTAAGGAGTGAAGAGGGAATAGACCACGTAGTTGGGCGCCAGCTTGTGCATGAAGGGGCCGACCCCCAGGATCTGCCGAGCGGTTATCTCATGTGGGCAGCCGATGATCATGTAAGCGATCGCTTTGACACCTTCGTCCTGGGTCATCTTGAAGACCTCGAAGATCTCGTCGATCGTAGCGTTCTTGTTGAGGGCCTTCAAACCCTCTTCGGTGAAGGTTTCGACGCCGTAGTGCATGCGGTAACACCCGGCCCGTTTGGCTACGCGGATCATCTCGCGGGTCGTCTGGCGGATGCTGGCCTTGTAGCCCCACCACACCTTGACGTTCCGCCGGAGGATCTCCTCACTGATTGCCATCACGCGCTCCGGGCTGACGTTGAACAGGTCATCGACGAAGTGGATGTCCTGGATGCCGTGTTTTTCGACACACTCCTGGATTTCGTCGACGACGTTTTCCGGACTGCGAGCCCTGTAGTTGGGCGGAACGTTGCAGAAGACGCATCGGTGAGGACAGCCTCTGCTGGACATCATCGTTGTCGTCCGATGCCCCTTCATGCCCGGCGTGAAGTACTTGACCGCCGGGCAGGCCTCACGATCGGGAAAGGGGAGGGAGTCCAGGTCCCCAACTGGCGGTGCGGGGGCCGAAAGCAACGGCTCGTCGTCCGTACGTGGCAGGAGGATGCCGGGGATCTGCTCGAGGTGTTTACCCTCGTCGAGGGCAGAGAGAAGCTGTCGGAGGGGTTCCTCCGCATCCCCGTGAATGGCGGCGTCGATCCCCGGGAATTGAACTGCCAGATGGGGGAATGCGTTGACGTGGGCGCCTCCCATGACCACAAAGGCGTCGGGGCAGGTGTCGCGAATGGCCTCGATGCTTTTTCTGACATCGACCAGGCCGTGGGCCGAGGTCGCCGACACGCCGACCACGTCCGGTCTGATATGGGCCAACCGCCGTCTGAGTTCCGGGTATTCCAGGTCTTCGACGACGCAGTCGAGGACTTCGATCTCGTGGTCCGTGCTTCTTTTCAAGTAGGCCGACAGATACATGACCGCCAAGGGGGGGAAAACATAGGCGAAGCGGTCGTTGAAGATATTGGGAACGCCGGCCCAAACCTGATTCTTCTTGGGAACGTGGAGCAGTAAGACCTTCATGGTTGAGGATGTATAGCATCCTAATTGGCTGTGAGCAATAAGGAGTTGACGATTATCCCGTGGGCCTCCATCCGTATTTTTCACCAATGTTCGTCGCAAGGGGTACGGCGCCTCTCCGCCCTCGCGACGAACATTGGTGAGAGTGGATAGGTATTAGTTCTGCAGCGGTTTATTGGTCTCCACCTTGTGTGCGCCTTTCATGCCTCCAAGGGCGTAAATTCTCAGAAGGCGTCTGACGGGGGCGAGCATCTGCAGCAGGGCGTCCCCGATCGGCATTTCATATGCCCTGAACAAAAGGGCCTTGCGGAGGGAGGTCCGTCCGTAGACGCGCCAGGGGAATTTTCGGACTTCGCTGGCCACGACATTCGGGGGGAAGGCGGGCATGTTCAGCAGGGCGCGGCGGCGAGAGACAAAGGTGTCGTCCAGATCGACCGGTCCGGGTAGGTAGCCTCGTTCCAAGGCATGGTCGTACAGCTCGGTGCCCCGAAAGGGGAAGTAGATACTGAGGGAATAGAGGTCCGGCTGAATGGTTCGGAGCAACTCGGCTGTGTCCCTGAAGCTCTCGGGGTCCTCGTCGGGAAGACCGGCCATGACGAAGGCTTCGGCCTGGTAGCCCATCTTCTTGGCTTCGCGAAAGACCTCAATGACCTGGTCGTTGCTGAAGCGTTTCTTCAGGACCCCGGTTCGGATTTCCTCATTTCCGCTCTCGATGCCGAAACTGACTCTGCGGCCCCCGACGCCCCGGAGTTTTTCCAAGACCGGAATGGTCGTCGGTCCGATGTGGGAAAAGAACTCGAACGGCAGATCGCAGGTCTGAGGATAGCGTTCGACGAACTCGTCGAGAAAAAGCTGGTTTAGGGTGAAGGTGTCGTCGTCGAAATAGATTTCCCGGGGTTGGTAGCGTTGGGTTACCTCCCGGATCTCCTTCATTACCATGTCCGCCGACCGAAATCGTGTAAACCGGCCTTGTTGGACCTGGCCGAGCCGTTGGTTGGAGCAGAAGGTGCAAGCGTAGGGGCAGCCTCGGCTGACTCGAAAACTGTTGCGGTGGGAGATCTGGGTAATGCCCACATGGCGGATCTCGGGCGCTTCGGCAAAGATCGAGCGATCGACGAACGGCAGGGTGTTGAGATCCGGGAGAAACGGAGGGGAAGGATTCCGGATGATCTTGCTGCCGCGACGAACCCACAGGCCCGGGATATCGCCGGGGTCTCGGTCGTCGGCCAAGCGATTGAGCAGCTCCGTGATCGGCAGCTCGCCCTCTCCGACGCAGACGGCGTCGAGGCGGGGTTCTTCCTCGAGAAATTCGGGGTTCAACGTTGCAAAAGGACCTCCGAAGACCGTGAAGGCGTCGGCGACGCCGGGTTCGTCCAGGAGTTTTCGAGCAAAACGCAGTTGGTCCTCGGTGGTGTAGAAGCCGATGACGTCGGGCTTGAAGTCGCGAACCCTCTCACGGAAGGGCGCGGGGTCAAATCGAGGTCCCATATAGGCGAGCGCGACCTCGTGCCCGCCTTCGCGCTTGACCCAGGCCGAGATGGCGCCGAGACCCGCCTGGAAAGCGTAGCTCCCGTACTTGATTTGAATCTCGGTGAAGACCAACAACAACTTCATCGTTCCACCATCTTTCTCGCGCCAGCGTACAGGATCACGCCTTCTCCGTCGCGGCACCGGGACCAGGCGCCGGGGAGCGCCACGGTTGCCAGGGCCGCCAGAGTCGCGCCTCGGAGCAGGTTGAGCGGTGCTGCCGGTCGGTGAATCCACCGATCGGGGTCCAGGGCCGGCGCCAGGTCGCAGGCGGTGGATACTCCTTCGAGCAGCGTCAACGGGGTCGTGATCTCCAAGATTCGGAGACCGGCATCTTCGAGGAGTCGGCGCAGGCTCTTCGGCCCATAGAAGGAACGGTGGTGCGGCAGCTGCAACTGAAAGGCTGCGCCCCTGCGGCCACTGAGGGCGGCATCGATGTTGGGAACGCGAATGGCGACCACGCCTCCCGGGCGGAGCAGGCCCGAGATTTTTTGGGCGACGCACCGGGGTTCTTCCATGTGTTCCAACGAGAAATTCAACATCACGACGTCGAAAGAGGCATCGGGAAGATCGGCCTCCTCGAACGGGGCGGCGACAAAGCGCTCGCCCAGCAGGGGGCCGCAGGCCCGGGCGGCATCCTCGGCGGCGTCGCAGGCCCAGACGTCCCATCCGCGGCGCCCGAGGTCGAGGCTGAGATCGCCGAGCCCGGCGCCGGCATCGAGGATGCGCCGGCCGGTGTTGTGGCCGAGGGTCAGGCGTTCGAGCCATCGATGAAGCCCGAGATAGCGGATTCTCGAAAGGAGCCGCCGAGTCGGCGAACGGGGATTGCCCGCTGCGTCATCCGATCGACCGTGCAGGGAAGGTGGTGCACCGACCAGGCTGACGAAACCGCAGTCTCGGCACCAATCGAGTCGGAAGTTGGCAACGACCTCTTCGGGAAGAGGCGCCGGCTCAAGGTGGTGCGATGCGCAGACTTTGCAGGGCATGAAGACCTCGTGTGGGCTAACGCAGGAACACCGCGAATACGGTAAAGAGCCCGACCATGACACAAAGTCCGACGAGGTACCAAAAAAGCTCGTGGCGGACGGCCGTCGGGTGTATGTTCGGTGTGTCGGGAATGGCGCCTTGTAGCGCGGCCCCGCCGTGAATCCACCGCATTATGCCCGAGGGCCGGGGTAGTACCATCGGCACTGCGGCACGGTACTGTTGATAGGTTGCGCCGAAGCGCTTGTCACAGGTCGGTTCCTGAAGAAAACGGTTGGTCAACAACGAATACACGAGCAACATCGGTAAGAAACCGAAGAGAAAGGAGGGAGAGCCGAAGGCAAGGCCGACGCCTGTCGCCGCGAGGAACTTTCCGGGAACCGATGGATGGCGGATGATGGTGTAGGGCCCGGTGTCAACGATTCGGACCGGCCCTCCATCGACATGGGTGCCTGGTGAGCCACCGCCGACCAGGAAGAGATAGCCGTAGACGTACCACACTGAGGCGCCTCCGATACCTATCGCGAGCAGGCCGGGCCATAACGAAACAGGCCACGGGAGGAGCCGGCTGAGGCCGAGGCTCTGATCCAGCCACCTTGCGATCAAGCACATGACGACGACACCCGGAAACATGACGAAGAGGTGGATGATGAAGTTCCGGTACAGCTCAGGGCGGCGAATGGTTGCGAGACAGGCCATGAGGTTCGGCAGTTGCTCTTGTCCGGTTGGAGGCAGGGTCTTTTCCTTGCTGGTGGGCATTTGATTGGTCTCCACGGGAAGACACTGTACCGGGACTGCGACGCGGGCGCTACAATGTGCCGGCGATGGATTACTTCCGATGTGAGATTATTCCGGCATGAGTGGACGCTTGAAACCAGGAGTCCGAGCTACGCCCACCCCCTTTCGGTTTTTGAGGGCTTTGCTGGGGCGTGATCGGCCGGTCTACATTCACTGGGCCGTGACAACGAAGTGCAATCTTCGCTGTCGGATGTGTGAGATCTGGAAAAGAGAAGCGAAGGACGAGTTGGGGTTGGACCAGATCGAAGAATTAGCCGCCATTTTGGCCGAGGTCGGCTGTGTCCAGGTCAGTCTCGGTGGTGGTGAGCCGGCCCTGCGCGAGGACCTGCCGGAGATTGTCGAGATTCTGATGGCTCGTGGCCTCAAGACCCGGGTCCTGACCAATGGCGTTGCGATGACCCCGTCCCTGACCGATCGTCTGCTGGCCAGAGGGCTGGGCGAGGTGTCGTTTTCGTTGGACTCGCTGAACCGGGAGCGACAGGAACGGATCGACGGTGTTCCCGGTACTTTTGACAAGAGGCTCAAAAATCTCGTCTACCTGGCCGAGAAACTCCCTCGAAGGAACAGTCTGCCGATCCTCAACACCGTGGTCACACCCGACAATGTCGGCGAGTTGTCGGGAATTGCGGATATGGCTGCCGACATCGGGTTCTATGTCTCCTTCATTCCCATCCACCTCCCCCCTGCCGACGAATCCGGGCATCGCTTTTTCGGCCAGGCGCCCGACTGGCGCTTTGGAAAACACAGTGAAAAGGACCTGCGCGATGTTTTCGCCCACCTGGTCGAGAAGAAGCGGCGGGGCGCTCCGATCGTCAATTCGACGTCGTTTCTCGAACGGAGCGTCGATTACCTCGTCAACGGGAGGGCGTCCTGGCGGTGCAGGGCGGGAGAGCTGTTTCACTCGATCAGTCCGCAGGGAAAGGTCGCCCCCTGCCATGCCTTCGAAGGAGTCTGGGAGATCGACTTCCGTGATCTTCCCGGGCTGATCGGGTCGCCGTCTTTCCTGAAGGACGTTCGGCAGCGCGTCGAAAACTGTGAGGGGTGTTTTCGGCCATGTTGGGCTGAGATCTCGTTCATGATGCTGGAGGCCAGGGCGCTGCGGGAGATGGTCAAAGTCCAGGCGAAAGCACGATTTGGCGGCCGAAAGGTCGATGCGGCGGCTCTGTGGCGCCGGGTCGATTTGGTGGTTTCGGAGTGAGAGTTCTGCTGATCAACCCGACGCAGGCATATGCGATCGATTCCGAGGCCGGAGGCGCCGTTGAAGCCGGCGTCGGCTGTTACCCGCCCTTAGGGTTGTTCCACCTGCAGGCCGCATTGAAGGCTGTCGGGCGTCATGAAGCCGTGGTCTTCGACGCCAATCTTTTGGGAGAGGCCTACGAAGAGAGTCTGGGCCGCCGGATAGGGGAGTTTGACCCCAATCTGATCGGTGTCTTGACGCTGACGCCCAATCTGCCGAGCGTCGTCCACACGGTGGAGACCATCAGGCGGATTCAACCCTCGGCAAGCGTCGTGATCGGTGGGCCTCACACCAGGTTCTTTGCCGAAGAAACGTCCGAGCTGGAGGGTGTCGATTTCGTGTTGCCCGGTGAGGCGGAATACACGCTGCCGATGTTGGCGGATCAACTGGAAGCGGGTCGGGAACCACTTCAGATCCCCGGTTTGGTGACGAAATTAGGGTTACCGCTGATCTCCGGAGAGGGTGCGCCGCCTCCAGAAGATCTCGATGCCTTGCCCTTGCCGGACCGGTCCGGAACCGAGATTCACGCCTATCGGGGTATCGGAGGGCTGGACTGTGTCTTCACGACCATAATTACCAGTCGAGGCTGTCCTCACCGGTGTACCTTCTGTTCAACGCCGAGGGGCAAGTACAGAGTGCGAAGCGTCGCCTCGGTCGTCGAGGAAATGTCCCGGTGTGCAGACCTTGGAATCGAGCACATCTACTTCCTCGATGACACCTTCCCTACCACGGGGACCAGAGCTCGGGAGCTGTTCGACACCCTGGCCGGGAGGCCGGATCTTCCCTCCTGGAGCTGTCGGACGACCGCAGGAGGGTTAGGCGAGGAAACTCTGTCTCAGATGAAAAAGGCCGGGTGCCTGCGGGTGCAGGTCGGGGTCGAGACATGGTCCGACGAAGGATTGGGTTTACTGGGCAAGAAGACATCGATCGAGAAGATCCGGCGGACGTTTGCGGCCGCTCGCAAGGTCGGGATGCCATCGGTTGCGTACTTCATGTTGGGTCTGCCCCACGAGCGAAGCGCGGCCGATGTCCGGCAGCTGTCGACTTTCGCTCGAGCTTTGGCGCCGACCTACGCGATGTTCAACGTTCTGACGCTCTATCCCGGCACCGAACTTTTTCGGCAGGCGGTGGACAAGGGCATGACTTCGGGCGATGTGTGGCGGCAGTTTGCCCGACAGCCTGATACGGCTTTCGAACCCCCGATCTGGAACGAGTATCTCAGCAGGGACCAACTGAATGCTCTCCAGGACGAAGTTTATCGTTCGTTCTATCTGAGGCCGGGCGTCATCCTTCGAGAAGCCTTGACCGGCGGTGGGCTCAGGCGCAAGGTCAAGGCGGGCCTGCGGATGCTCTTCAGTTCGCGGCGGACAGAGACATGACGAAGATCCTTCTGATCACGCCGTACGGCTACCAGAACACGGGGATCCGGCTCCTGTCCGCGACCCTGCGAGAAGGTGGATTCGATGCGCCGATCCTCTTCATGAAGGCGTGGCGCAACAACGATATTCATCCCCCGACCGATCGCGAGTTCCGGCTGATGCGGGATTTCGTCAAGGAAACCGATCCCGACATCATTGGGATCGGATTCGGGACGCCCTACCTCAAGATCGTCAGTGAGATGACTGAGCGTCTCCGGGACGTCAGCGGCGCCCACATCATCTGGGGAGGCGTTCATCCGACCATTGGCCCGGAGGACTGCATCGAGATCGCTGATTCGGTGTGCATCGGTGAGGGCGAAGGGCCGCTGTTGGATCTGGCCCGGGCCTTTCGGGACGGGAACTCCATTGAAGAGATCTCGAATCTGTGGATTCGAACCACCGAGGGTGTGCACCGAAACCGGCCTCGGCCCCTGCTGCAGAATTTGGATGATCTGCCCTATCAACACCTGGCGGAGGCAGAGATGTTCTCGATCGAGGACGGACGGCTGCGGCACGGCAACCCCTCAAAGGACAACGCGCTCTACCGGATCTTCGCCTCGAGGGGTTGCCCCTTCGGTTGTTCCTTCTGCTACAACAGTCAGTTTCGTCAGATCTTCAGTGGCCTGGGGCGATACCACCGCACTCGCACGGTGGAGAGTGTGCTTGAGGAACTGGAAGCGGCCTGCAAGCGATTGCCCAAACTGCGTCGCATAAGATTCGACGACGACACCTTCGTTTTTCCACCAGCCTGGATCGATCACTTTGCCCGCGAGTATCCCCGCAGAATCGCTTTGCCCTTCGACATTCTGCTCAACCCCCAGGCAGCCAACGAGACGACGCTTCGGCGCCTCAAGGAAGCCGGCCTGGTCCATGTTCAGGTCGGCATTCAAAGCGGTTCGGAGGACGAGGTCGAAGCTCATTTCAGCCGGGAAGGTTCCAACGCCCAAACGTTGGACCTGGCGCGGCTGCTGCACGACATTGGTATCGAGGTTACCTACGATCTGATCCTGGACAACCCTCTGGCAACGCGGCGGGACAAGGAGGCGATGATCGACCTCCTGCTCCAGCTGCCCAGGCCCTTTGCACTCTTCATCTACTCACTGACAAACTTTCCCAAGTCGGAAATCACCGACAAATTGTTGGAAATGGGACTGATTTCGCCTGAGGAGGTCGAGGGGCGCGCGACCAAGAGTTTCGAGCAGTTCCGCCTTTCCTTGAGCTACCCCCGGCCGGCGGAAGAGACCTTCTTCGCCGGTCTGATCTCGATGACATCGAAGGGCTTCATCCCCGGACGCCTGATCAAGAGCGTCAGTCGAAGTGCCTTTCTTCGCTCTCACCCGGCGCCGGTGCGGTGGGCCGCGGAAGCGGCCAACGTAATCAAGCTGGCCGGGGTCGCTTTCAAGATGCTGCGCCGGGGCGAGCTGTCGGCCTTTAAAATCGCCGAGTACGCTTCGTTCAAAAGGCGGTTAATTCAATGAGAGCGGCGGGAAACTCTCGGCTCTCGGTTCTCGGCTCTCAACTGAGTCGTCTGCAAAATTCACCACAGAGGCACAGAGAACACAGAGGAACACAGAGGACAGCCCTCTGGCGCTCCCGGCGTCCGCCCTTCAGAACGCGGGCTATGCCCGCTTGGGTGGACCATGCCGACAGATCGTTGCGCTTCAAGGGCCTCAGATTTTGTGCACCCGAGCCCGGCCGCACGCAAAGCGTGTCAGGCAGAATAGAGGCGGCCGACAAGAGTATGTTCTTGGAGATCGTTTCTCTTTCTGCCGTATGCGGACGGAGTCCGCAAGCCGGGCGTGGACCTGCGGGCACGTTGAAATCAGCCTCTGTGGCGCCCTGCTCTGAGTACTCTGTGTCTCTGTGGTTTCTGTTTTTCGGGGTCATGCAGAAAGCCAATAGTTCGGACGTTCCTATGGCAAGACGCCAGGCAGGGGGAGGATAAGTGGGGAAAACTAAGGGGCCGACGCTGGTCCTGATCCGGGTCAATGAGAGCCTCGGGATTCATCCATTCCTTCGTGAGACCAATGTCTCGGGCGTCTATCCGGCCCTGGGCATTGCCTACCTGGCGGGGGCCGCTCGGGCCGCCGGCTTCCCCGTGTCGGTGATCGACGCCCACGTCTTGAATCTGGACCTGGAGGGTTTGACCCGAAGGGTCGTGGAGTTCGAACCCGACGTCATCGGACTGACGTCGACCACCTTCAACTGGCCGGTGGTGGCGGCGGTGGCCCGTCGTCTGAGGCCGGCGATGCCCGATGCCACGTTGATCGTCGGCGGCCCCCATCTTTCGCTCTATCCCAAAGAGAGCATGGAGGAACGAGTTTTTGACGTAGCGGTCATCGGTGAGGGTGATGTGGTGTTGCCGGAACTGCTCGCCATACTTGCCGTTGGCGGCGATGTCGCCGGCTTGCCGGGCACGGTTGTGCGTCGAGGCGACGACCTCGTACACGGACCTGTTCGTCCTCCGATTGTGGACCTCGACGGCCTGGCCCTGCCCGCGGTTGATCTTCTGCCGTTGGATCGCTACCGGTCTTTGACTCTTCCCCGGCCCTTCGTATCGATGGTGACCAGCCGTGGCTGTCCCTACCGGTGTCGCTTCTGCTCCCAGGCCTACGTCGGTGGCGCCCATCGCGAGCACGGCGTTGACCGGGTCCTGGAAGAGATCGAGAGGGCGGTCAGTGTTTTTCATGCCCGTGAGATCGTCTTTTTCGACGAGACCTTCACCCTCAACCGGGAAAGGGTACTGGCCATTTGCGAGGGCATCCTGGCCCGCAATCTCAAGGTCAGCTGGAACATCCGGACGCGGGCCGATCTGCTGGATGACGAGGTGCTGCTCGCCCTGCGGGACGCAGGGTGCGCGGGTGTCCACTGCGGTATCGAGGCCGGCAGTGAGCGGATTCGCACGCTGATGAACAAGAAGCTGGACCTCAAGGCCGGGTCACGCGCGCTCGAACGAGCCCGCCGACTGGGCATGGAAACTCGCGGCTACTTCATGCTGGGCTATCCCGGTGAGACACGGGAAGAAATCGAGGAGACCATCCGCCTGTCGTGCGAACTGCCTCTGGACTGGGCCAGTTACACCATCACAATCGCCCTGCCGGGAACCGACATTCACTCCGATCTGTTGGAGAGCGGCCAGTGGGA
>JAIOSJ010000348.1 GCA_021107705.1 Thermoanaerobaculales bacterium
CGGCTTCAGCTGGAATGCCCAGCTCGGTACCAGTGGAATCGCATTCCAGGGCGAGATCTCCTACGCTCAGGACAAACCGTTCCAGGTCGATGACGTGGAGCTTCTCTTTGCTTCGTTGTCACCAATTTCGGCCGGCTTGGCGGCCACCAACCAGGTGGTGCCGGGTGGGACCACGTTCTCAACCGTGATCGATGGTTTCCGGCGTCTGGACGCAACTCAGGCTCAATTCACCTTGACCAAGGTCTTTTCGCAGGTCCTGGGGGCGGATACCGGTGTGCTCGTATTCGAGAGCGCCTACACCCACGTCTCGGGCATGCCCTCCAAGGATGTGCTGCGTTTTGAAGGCCCGGGAACCTATACAAGCGGAAACCCGCTTCACGAGATGCCCGGCGGCGCCCACGCCGGCAAACCCTATGAAGAGGCGCGGCACTTTGCCGATCCGAACTCCTGGGGCTATCGCCTGGTCGGGCGTCTGACCTTCAACAATGCCATCGGCGCCCTCAACCTGGCCCCGCGCTTCGGTTGGCAGCACGATGTTGACGGCGTGACTCCGGGTCCCGGCGGCAACTTCATCGAAGGTCGGCAGGCTCTGTCTGTTGGTCTTGCTGCGGACTACCAGAACAAGTGGGTGTTCGACCTGAGTTACACCAAGTACAACGGCGCCGGTCGTTACAACCTCATCAACGATCGCGATTTCGTCGCCGGCGTTGTCAAGTACTCATTCTAGGGAGGCTAAAAAATGAAAAGGAATTCACTGATCATCTTCGCCTGTGCGCTGGTGGTTCTCGTTGGGACCACAGGCTCGCTGTGGGCTGGATTGACGGCGGAAGAGATCGCTCGCCTCGGCGCCGACCTGACCCCGATGGGTGCTGAGAAAGCGGGTAACGCCGACGGTACGATTCCCGCTTGGGACGGTGGCATCACAACGCCTCCAACGTCCTACAAGGAAGGGGAGCACTATGTCAACCCCTTCGCCGACGACAAAGTATTGTTTACCATCACCGGGGACAACGTCTCCAAATACGAGGGGAAACTGACGCCAGGTCAGGTGGCCCTGCTCAAGACCTACCCGTCCTACAAGATGAACGTTTACCCGACCCACCGTAGCGCCTCCTTCCCGCAGCGGATCTATGACAAGACGAAGGAAAATGCCGCCACGGCTCGAACTGTGGACAACGGTTATGGCGTTACCGGCGCGATCAACGGAATCCCGTTCCCGATCCCAAAGACCGGCGTCGAGGGCATCTGGAACCACATCCTGCGCTATCGCTCGGATAGTGCTTCGCGGGACATTGCTCAGGCTGCGCCGACCCGCAAGGGCAAGTACACCCTGGTTCAGTTCCACGACGAGTTCTACATGACCTACAGCATGGCGGGCAAGACCGAAGCCGACCTCAACAACAAGGTCCTGATGTTCAAGCAGGAAGTGATGGCCCCTGCCCGTCTGGCCGGCGGCATCCTGCTTGTTCAGGAGTCTATGAATCAGGTCAAGGAGCACCGCAGCGCGTGGCTCTACAACGCCGGGCAACGGCGGGTGCGCCGTGCGCCGAATGTTGCCTACGACAATCCCGGGACGGCGTCCGACGGCATGCGGACATCCGACCAGTTCGACATGTACAACGGCGCCGTGGATCGCTACGACTGGGAACTGGTAGGCAAGAAGGAAATCTACGTTCCCTACAACTCCTACAAGTTGCAGGACCCGACGGTCAAGGTCAAGGACATCCTGACGCCGCTCCATATCAATCAGGATCTGGTGCGCTACGAGCTGCACCGAGTGTGGGTCGTGGACGCCAGGCTCAAAAAGGGTGAGCGCCACGTCTACAAGAGGCGGACCTTCTACCTCGACGAGGACAGCTGGCAGATCGTCGCAATGGACCAGTACGACAAACGCGACCAGTTGTGGCGTGTCTCCGAGGCGCACGTGATCAACTACTACAACGTGCCGACGATCTGGACGTCCCTGGAGGTCCACACCGATCTTCAGGCCGGTCGTTACCTCGCTATTGGCCTCAACAGTGAAAACAATGCCTATACTTTCAACATTAAACGGTCGATGAACGACTACACTCCGGCGGCTCTTCGACGCTCCGGACGACGCTAGTTTGTTTTGGAGACGGCCGGGCCTCAGGGCCCGGCCGTTGTTTTTTTCGAGCATTGGCCCACTTGACGTTTTGACCGTCAGAGTCGCTGCGAGTCCGGAAGCGGTCCTTCGCTGTGAACGCCCATCAAGGGTGAGGTCTGGCCTCGAGTTCCAGTCAGGAGGAGGACAGATGGTACCGATGATATTTCGAAGAGTCCCGTGGCGTTGGCCGATTGTAGCGGCGATCTGCCTAATCGTGGTTGTTCCCCTTGGCGCCCAGGATGGGGAACCGCCGGAGTACGCGGTTCAGGCGCCTCTCGCTGCCAAAGCGCTGCTGCTGGATGTGACGGCCGTCGATGGCCTACTGGTTGCCGTCGGGTCGAGGGGGCATATCCTGCTCTCTGAGGATCAGGGGCAATCGTGGCATCAGGCGGAGGTTCCGACCCGGTCTGGCCTGAATGCCGTGCATTTCCATGACCGGAATTTCGGGTGGGCGGTCGGCCACGATGGGGTGATAGTACGAACTCAGGACGGTGGGGCAACCTGGGAACGGGTTTATTGGGTGCCCGAAGATGAGAATCCGCTGATGGATGTCTGGTTCTCCAGTGCCGATGAGGGCTTCGCAATCGGGGCCTACGGTTCCTTCTTCGAGACCTCCGACGGCGGTACGACCTGGAGTTCTCGCTACATCAGTGAAGACGATTTCCATCTCAATCAGATTGTTCCCGCAGGTGGTGAACGTCTCTATATCGCGGCCGAGGCCGGCCTGTTCTATCGCTCGGACGACGGCGGAGCAACCTGGGCTGAGCTGCCTACCCCATATGAGGGTTCATTCTTCGGAGTGTTGCCCCTTGAAGGTGACAGCGTTCTGGCCTTCGGTCTGAGAGGACATCTCTTCCGATCGGACGACGCCGGAGAGACCTGGACCGAACTCGAGACTCATACCGTGTCGATGTTGACCAACTCCTTCAGGTTGGCCGACGGGACCATCATTATCACCGGTCTGGGAGGGGTTGTTTTGAAATCTACCGACGGTGGTCAGACCTTCCAATTCCATCAGCACTGCAACAGACGTGGAATCTCGGCGGTCACCGCCGCGACGGATGAAATGTTGGTCTTCGTCGGAGAATTCGGTGTCAGAACACTTCCCCTGAGCAAACTGAACGACAGAAAGGACGGGTAGTACGATGACAGCCTGGCTCGAAAACCTCATATTCAAAAACCGCTTGCTCGTCGTCGGTTTCTTTCTGCTGATGACGGTGTTCATGGCCTATCAGGCCTCCCACCTTGGAATTGATGCGGGATTCGCAAAGTTGTTGCCGCTCAAACACGACTACATGAAGACTTATCTGGAATATCGAGAGGATTTTGGTGGGGCCAACCGCGTCGTCATTGCCATCCAGGCGAAAGATGGTGACATCTTCACACCGCACTTCTTCGAGGTGTTGCAGGAGTTGACCGATGACCTCTTCTTCATTCCTGGCGTCGACCGAACCCGGGTGATGTCGCTGTTCACACCCAACGTCCGCTTCACCGAGGTTGTCGAGGACGGCATCTCCGGTGGTAACGTCATTCCGGACGATTTCGAACCGACCCCCGAGGGCTTTGCCAAGGTCAAGTCCAATTTGTTCAAGTCGGTCTACATGGGCCGGTTGGTGGCCACTGACTTCTCGTCGGCGATCGTCGTCGCCGAGTTGCTCGAGATCAACCCCAATACCGGAGAACGGCTGGACTATATCGATGTCGCCGGCCAATTGGAGGGGATCCGGAGCAAGTACAGTAACCACGATATCGGAGTCGATTTCGACTATCACATTATCGGCTTTGCCAAAGTTATCGGTGATATCGCCGCTGGAGTTTCGCGGGTGGTTCTGTTCTTCCTGGTCGCTTTCTTCATCACGGCGGTCTTCGTCTACATCTACTCTCAGAGCTTCAAATTGACTCTGATCGTCGTCGGCTGTTCTCTGACCTCGGTCGTCTGGCAGTTGGGTTTGTTGACGATGATGGGCTACGGCATCGATCCGATGTCGATTCTGGTTCCGTTCCTGATCTTTGCCATCGGCGTCAGTCATGGCGTGCAGATGGTCAGTGCCTACGGTGCGGAGGTCTATGAGGGCGCCAACAGCGAAGAGGCGGCCCGCAATACCTTCCGACGTCTGCTCATCCCCGGTGGCATCGCCCTGCTGAGCGACACCATCGGTTTCATCACGATCATGCTGATCGAGATCCGGATGATTCAGGAGATGGCGGTCACCGCCAGTCTCGGCGTCGCCGTGATCATCTTGACCAATCTGATCCTGGTTCCGGTGCTCCTGTCCTACACGCACTTCGACGAGATCTACGCCCTCAAGCTCAGGCGGCGGCATAGCCACATGGACGGCGCCTGGAATGCATTGGCCGGGGTAGCCAAACCCCGTGCTGCAACGATCGTCATCATTGTCGCGGTGATTCTGTTTGGCGTGGGCGGCTGGAAGGCGAGCCAAATCAAGATCGGCGATTTGCATGCCGGCGTTCCCGAACTACGAGCGGACTCCGTCTACAACATCGACACTGATTTCATCACCAGCCGCTTCAACATTGGCGTCGACGTCATCACGGTAATCATCGAGTCCGTCCCGGAGGGCTGCACCGAGTACGAGATCATGACGACGATCGACCGCTTCGAGTGGCACATGCGCAACGTGCCTGGAGTGCAGTCGGTGCTCGGCGTCGCCGGGGTCGCCCAGATTATCAATGCGGGCTGGAACGAGGGCAGCCTCAAGTGGCGTGTATTGCCGCGCAACCCGGCGACGATGGCGCAGGCGGTGACCTACATCGACACCAGCACCGGGCTGCTGAATTCCGAGTGCAGCGTCATGCCGGTCTATATCTACACCTCCGACCACAAGGCCGAGACGATCGAACGCGTTATTGACGAGGTCAAGGCGTACCAGGCGGAGCATGGTTCGGAAACGACCAATTTCAGACTGGCGACCGGTAACGTCGGCGTCATGGGGGCGACCAACGAGGTCGTTTCCGAAGCGCAGTTCCCGATGTTGATGTGGGTGTTTGCGGCGATCATTCTCCTATGCCTGATCACCTTCCGTTCGATCAGGGGGACGTTGTGCATCGTCATCCCGCTGGCCCTGGTGTCCGTCCTGGCGTACGCCCTGATGACCTTTCTGGAGATCGGGCTCAAGGTTTCGACCCTGCCGGTCGTCGCCCTTGGCGTTGGCGTCGGCGTGGACTACGGGATTTACATTTTCAGCAGGTATCGCAGCTACCTCAAGGAGGGGCAGTCGTTGGCCGAGGCCTATCGAAACACCCTGACGATCACCGGCAACGGCGTGTTGTTCACGGGTATCACCTTGGGTATCGGCGTGGCCACCTGGATCTTCTCTCCCTTGAAGTTCCAGGCCGATATGGGCATTCTTTTGACCTTCATGTTCCTGGTCAACATGGTGGGGGCGCTGGTACTGCTGCCGGCCCTGTCGTGCTGGATGCTGAAGAACGAAGGTTGACACCAAATTCGATCAAAAGCGGCGCTCCTTTCGGGGAGCGCCGCCATTATTGTTTCAAGTCAGCAATTTTGTCAGACGAGAAATGCGGACTGAATCCTTGTTGGTTGCAAGGTCTTCATGGGCAGCGAGACGAGGGTTCTGTTAGGCTCTAGCGATGATGCGTGGAACTCCAGGTGGTGGTTGGATCGAGGTTGTAGCCGGCCCGATGTTTTCCGGCAAGTCGGAAGAGTTGATCCGGCTTCTGCGGCGTGCCGCTATTGCCCGCCAGAGGATACAGGTCTTCAAACCCGCTACGGATGACCGGTATTCCGAAAAGGATGTCGTTTCACATTCACAACAGCGATTACCGTGTGCCGTTGTCGAGAAGGCGAAAAACATCGTGGACCAACTCGATCCTCGGACGGACGTCATCGGGATCGACGAGGCCCAGTTCTTTGACGAGGAGCTCCCGAAGGTGTGCGGTCACCTGGCGAATCTTGGGAAAAGGGTCATCGTGGCCGGCCTCGACATGGATTTTCGGGGTATTCCTTTTGAGCCTATGCCGGAGCTGTTGGCCATTGCGGAGCAGGTTCAGAAAGTCACGGCCGTTTGTTCGCGCTGTGGGGCTTCGGCGGCCTACACCCAACGCCTCGTACCCTCAACCGAGAGGGTTGTGGTCGGCGCAATGGGCGTATACGAAGCCCGTTGTCGTAGGTGTCACGAACCGGACGGGGCGCCGCAGGGTACTGACGTCTGGCTTTTCCCTCCTATTACGAATGGTGAAGATCTTGTGCCTGACTAGGCTTCAGTTTCAGAGGTAGGATTGTCACTGTATTGTCAATCTTGAAACAAGCTCGTAGCGGTGGTACATTTGATCTTAGGCTGACGAATATGATTCGACGCCGGAAAAAGGGAGGCAATTATGAAGAAAATGTCCGTGGTATGTGCGCTGGTGATAGCTGCTGCCGTTCTTGTCGGTATGTCGGTTCAGGCCGGCGACCATGCGTTCGTGGGAGCGAGTAAATGCAAAATGTGCCACAAGGTCCAGTTTGCATCGTGGGAGCAGACCTCTCATGCCAAGGCCACTGATGTTGCCAAGGCATCGACGGATCTGGCCTACGCTGCCGCCGAGTGCAGCAAATGCCACGCCACCAACAATGATGAGGCCCTTGCAGGGGTCCAGTGCGAGGCATGTCATGGGCCTGGCGCCGATTACAAGAAGATGAGTGTCATGAAAGACCAGGAGAAGGCTGTCGCGAATGGCCTGGTCCTGCCCACGCAGGAGATGTGCGGCGAATGCCACAAAGATGACGGTCACTCCAAGATTGTCGATCTGGCGGCTGAGATCAACAACACCGCGGCGATCCACGAATTCAAGAATCCTCCGGCCAAGTGAGGCTGAATTTCATCGACCCGGCGGCGCGACATGAGTCGCGCCGCTTTTTTATGTAGGATCCCCAGGTGAAGACCTTCTTTGTTCCCGGTACTTCGGTCGGCCAATTCGTGGATCGAGTACAGCAGGAAATCCAGGTTCAAGGGTTTCAGGATATCGCTTCGGTCCATTGGGACGGCCGATCTCTTGTCGTTCGCTTTTCGTGGATGGGGACCTCGACTCTTACCTACAGGACCAAAGAACAGCCGACGGGCTTTTCGGCGGAATTGGTGGGGCAGCGTATGTCCGCATTTCACGCACCCTTCAAAGCGGGATTCGAAGAGCGGTTCGACCGGGTTCTGGCCAATGTCGGCGCGAGGACAGGCCAACCCGCTCTCTCAAAAAACTCATCAGCAGTTTGATCGACACGGAACACTGAGCGTAGGGGTTTCAGCGGTCACATCTGCGTACAAAATGAACGCTCAACGTCCAACGCTCAACGTTCAACGTCGAAGTCAGATTCGCTGATTTGAGGGGTGTGTGCTGTTGGATAGTCTGCCGTTGCCAACGCGATCGGGTCCGGACTTCGAAGTTGAGCGTTGGACGTTGAGCGTTGGACGTTAAATCTCATTCAGGGAAAAGCCCCGTACCTCGAGTTTCTTTCTGATGGGTCGAGCCGAGGACGGCTCGTAGGAAGCTTCTCACCACCTCTCTGCTGCGGACTGCGCATGACAGCCATCTGTCGTGCTTTTCGCAAATCGTTCTCCTCGACGGAGTGCAACTACGACTGCGTCGCCCAATTTCCGGAAAACCCAGCATCTAACTACCCTTCGCAGCCCTCGTGACGAAACCCGGTGAGAAGTACGGGCCAATTACTCCACCGCTCCAAACAGTCCGATCAATTCTTCCACCCTCTTTGCCGAGTCGTCCGCAGCGGGATAGGTATAGGTCAGCGTCAGAAGCCGACTTGCTCGAGGGTGGAGGCTGAGGATGCAGGTTTCTTCCAGCATTCCCTCCTCGCCCGTGAATCGTCCTCGAGAATAGAAGGCGGTGCCAAGTGGGCCGGAAAGTTCCTGGGCGCCGGAGTAAACGCCTCCCGGGCGGCGTTCGATTCCTGCACGATGTGTGCTGAGAGCGGTGATGAGGTTTACCCCAAGCTCCTCGGGACCGACCTGGAACACCACTCGGCCCTGACGGGCGGGTTCTGCGCGAACAAACTGAAGAAGCGCACCGTCATTGGTCTCCACAGCCCAGTCTTCCTCGATCTGGGAGATCTCGAGGTCCAGCTTTTCGTTGTGAATGCTTTCGAAAGGCGGAGGTTCCGGGGGTGGGCCGGCGCAACCGAGCGTGAGGACGATCAATCCAAAAATCAATATCGACACCGTCGTGAGACCAACGTAATAAGATAAGCGATCCATGATTTTCTCCCACCGGTCAGACTAACATCCTTTCTCTGTCTCGGCGAAGCCGGGATAGAGTGGAAGTTAGAAGTTAGAAGGGAGAAGAGGGAAAAGGGCGGGCGGTTTCTGGTCTCAAGTCAAATTTTCTTCAGAGAGGTTGTCTCGCCTTGCGAAATCGTAAATATGGGAGTTTCGTAGCCGAAAGGGCTTCAGAAAGCATCTGTAACTTGCCTAGACGGTGGTTTTTCGGTTATTATCTGGTTTGAACAAGGGAGGAAAGGTGAGAATTCTCAAACGAATGCTGATTTTCCTGGTGATTGCCTCCTGTTTGCCGGTGGTGGTGAATGCCCAGGGCTTCCCTTCGGCAAGTAGGCGGTCCGCCGGTTCGCAGGGGATTTCGCCGCAAGGGAATGATCCGATCGTGGTGGGCCCATTTCTTTTTTCCCCGGCGCTCCAATTGAGTTGGGAGAACCACTCCAACCTTTGGCAGTCGGCGACGGAGCCGGTCAAGGATGACATCTATGTGGCCCGGCTTCGATTGTTGTTCGAAGTCCCGGTGCGCGAGTCGTTCATTCGGATCTCCTACACGCCTCAGTACCGCGAAAGTAAGAACCGAAATCTCCACAACAGTTGGGATCATTACCTCGAAGTCTCTGGTGACTTCGAATTTTCAAACGGTCTGACCATGGGTGCCGCTTATCGTCTGGTTGACGGCGATGTGGCGACTGATGAAGTGGATCCTGGGGGGGAGCTCATTCTCAGCGGCCGCCGGTTCTCGAAACATTCGTTCTTGCTTGACGCCGACTATTGGTTTACGGCACGTGATGGTCTGGCATTTGGATATACCGCAGCCAAGGTCGAATGGCGTGGCGATCCCGTGATTGAGGGCTTTTCCTGGTATGACTATGACCAGAGTTCGTTGAGATTGGGATGGCTTCACCAGGTTAATCCGACGCTGGTCATGGATGTCAGCTATAGCTACGGCGAATATGAACCTGACAATATCACCGATCAGATCCGGGAATACAGCTCGCAGGATGTTACCGTTGGTTTCAGGGGGCAACTCGGCGAGTCTCTGTCGACCGAGATCCGAGCCGGCTATATGCAGACGGATTTTGCGAATGCTTCTGAGAACGTCCCGGGCTTCGACGATTTTTCGGGGATCATGGTGAAGGGTAATGTGATCTGGGCTCTGGCTCACGGCTCCAAGTTCCGACTCGACCTGGTCCGGCAGCCGTTCGCCTCAAATTACGACCTGAATTCCTACTACACCGGAACGGCGGCCCGATTGCTTTTCGATCTCGACATGGGACGTCTCTTTGGGCAGGCCCGGGCGAGATTCCAGACCAACGAATACCAGATTCCGGACAGCCTCCTGGGCGAGCTTCGGACCGATGATTTGATGATTCTGGGTGTGGGCTTGGGTTTCCGAATCAACGACAGGTTCTCTCTCAGGGGTAGTTATATTTATGAGGATCGTGATTCACTGGAGCCCTACACCTATCTCAACAAGGTGTGGCTCCTGGATCTGATCTTCGGCTACTGAGGCGGATAGGTTCAGATAAGAGCCTGAGCGGATAAAGCGTGAAATTCAT
Source organism: Thermoanaerobaculales bacterium (assembly GCA_021107705.1). Taxonomy (GTDB): domain Bacteria; phylum Acidobacteriota; class Thermoanaerobaculia; order Thermoanaerobaculales; family Sulfomarinibacteraceae; genus JAIOSJ01. The sequence continues at coordinate 9,930 of JAIOSJ010000348.1, forward strand.
TCGTATCCTCTTGTGCCTCTCGGTGACGTTCGTTGCTTTCCTGGTGCACGCCGACGAAACCGAGTCGGTGTATCACGTCGGCGTCGGCGACACCTTGTACATCACGGCTTTTCAGCATCAGGAAATCAGCGGTGATTTCCAGATTGCCGAGGACGGGACGATTTCTTATCCGCTGATCGGTCAGGTCCATGTTTCCGGGAAGAGCGTAGCCGCGATTTCGGCTCTGGTCGAACGGCTCCTTGAGCGGGATTTCTTCGTCGATGTGCAGCTGCGAGTCGAGATTCGCGAGCATCGGTCACGGCCGGTGACCGTCCTCGGGCAGGTCAACCGCTCGGGGACCTATTATCTCCGCGGCAGGACGGTCTTGACGGAGATCATCGCTGAAGCCGGAGGCATTGCCTCTTCCGCCGGCCCGGAGATCGAACTTCGGCGCATGGTTCGCGCCCAAGGCGAGGCGCCTGTGGTCGAGGTGTTCCACACCGCAAAGGTCATGACCGGAGAACAGGGCCACGATGTTGTGCTGCAGCCGGGCGATGTCATTTCGGTATCCGCCAAGAAACAGTTCTTCATCACCGGTGAAGTGAGAGGACCCGGCCAATATGAAATCTCGCGTGGGCTCACTCTCATGCAGGCGGTTTCGCAAGCCGGAGGTATGAGCAAATTTGCCTCACAGAATGTAGAAATCCATCGTGAGATCGATGATGAAAAAGTTATCGAGACCCACGATTACGGCGATATTCGCAAGGGACGCATTGCAGATCCGCTGATACGATCCGGGGACATCATCATAGTCCGGAAGAGGTTTTTCTAGGAGGATGTAGGGCATTGACGACGGATGGATTTCGGAGGGTCGTGAAGTGCCATTTAAAGAGCATTCGAGGCGCAGTACTCACTGTACGGGCCGAGGATGCAACGAAAAAGGGCCTTCACGACACACCCGGAAGGCGTCACTGATCAATGTCCTACACCCTCCTTCTATGTCGTTCTTGACCTTTTTGCCGTCGGAAGGGTATCGTAGACAAGATGGAGGAATCCATGAAACGAGAGTTTTCAATAAGGTGTTTCGCTGTGGCGGTGATGGCGTGTCTGATTTTGGCAGTTGTTCCCGCTTCGGCACAGGTCAATGATTACGATCGACCGATCTCCAAAACCGAGTTCGTAACTGGGGTGTACGGCGCGATCATGGGCCAGGTCCGCTCGACAGTGGATCCTGTTGAAGCCCTGGGTGCTCTTCAGGAGCGGGGAATGATTCCGACGGTGTGGGATGGTGAAGAGACCATCACCATGGGAGAGGCTGAACAGGTTTTCAACCAAATGGGAATTCAGCTCTATGTCCCTGACCCAGACGTTCTTCTGAACTCTGGAAACTTCGAACAGATCCTGCGGACTCACGAGGGTGAGATCAAGAAGATGAAGCAACATTGGGACATCGTGCACCATTTCACGATGGGACTTGAACTTGGTGAATACCGAGAGAGAATCATCAGCGGCTCCGGGTTCTAAAGGACCGCCGATCAGTCCATCGGGATTTTGACTGAGTTTCTGAGCGGGAGAGTCATACGCGGCGCCGAGGCGCCGCGTTTTTTTTGTTCTTACAATGATCGGGTTTGTTGGTCGTCTGCATCGTCAGCAACCGGGAGCCAGACCTCAAATGTCGTGCCGCCTCCCGGTCGGCTTTCGACGGAGATCCTGCCTTCATGACCCTTGATGAGGGATTTCACGATGTAGAGACCGATCCCGGTTCCTGGGATTTCCGCACGAACGGCATTACCCGCGCGAAAGAAACGGTCGAAGAGGTTGGGAAGATCCTCAGGGTTGATCCCTATTCCATTGTCTGTGATTCGCACCGAGAGTCCGCCCTCAAGTTCTCGTGCGTCGAAGTGAATGCATCCGCCGGCCGGTGTGTACTTGATAGCATTGTCCAGGAGATTGGTGAAGCACCTTTGGAGGGCGGATGAGTCCCCCTTGATGCTCGGCAGAGATTCGGGTAAATCAAAGCTCAGTTCGAGATTTTCTTTGGTCGCAAGATGTCTGACCTCTCCAAGGGAATTCTCGAGGACCAGGAGAGGATCAAGGGGGACGCATTTGAGGTCCAGGGTTCCCTGCTCCAAACGGCCGGCGGTCAGAAGAGTGCAGATGAGATCGTTCTGCCGCTGGAGTTCGAGGCTCAAAATTTTCCAATACTCCTGAAGCTCTTCTTCGGTTCCGCCGCCTTGAATCAAATCCACCATCAGCCGGGCCGTGGTCAGCGGGGTTCGAAGGTCGTGAGAGGCGCGATTGACGAAATCCGTCTTCATTTGTTCGAGATGAGCCCTCTCGCTGATGTCGCGAACGATGGCCAAGATTTCGTCCTCTCCGAAAACGACCAGACGGCACTCTAAGGTTCTTTTTGAATTCTCCGTCGGGATTTCGATTTCCAGAATTTCCATCTCGCCGGTGGTAACGGCCCGGGAGATCGCATCCCTGCACGCCGAAGTTATTTTTGGAAGATCGAACCCAAGGTATTTTTCCGAGAATCCCTGCTGTGCCGCACCGGCCGTCATGGAGTCGATGACGGTGGCATCATGTCTGAGTCTGAGGATGGTGTCGGGAATGGCCTCGAGAATGGCCATCGTGCGGGCCTGGTAGCGTTTGAACCCGTCCAGAGCCTGAATCCGGTCCGTGATGTCGCGTGACACGACGAGCAGTACCGGATGGTTATTCCAGGAAGCGGTGGTGACCTTTGTTTCGACCGGGATGTGGGTTCCGTGTGCGGTGACTAGGGGGAGAAATGAAGTTGAGGCCTCTCCTCGCGCATTCTCGGCCAACCAGGTGGATACAGCTCTCGCGTCTCCAGGCGGTACGATGTCAAGGATTGTTCTTCCTCTCAGGTCCGGAAGTGCGTAGCCGAGACATTTCAGTGCCGGTGGATTGGAGTGGAGGATTCTTCCGGCCAGATCCAGGATGAAAACATAGTCGTTTTGGCTGTCGAGAAGGGCATTCAGGTTCTTTTCGGTGTTCTCGAGTGCCGTCGAGGTGCGTTGTCGTTCGATGACGGCGCCGAGGGTCGCTGCGATCGCCACAGTCATTTGGCTCTCCCCAGGACTCCAAACTCTGTTCCTTCCGCAGGTCGCGAAACACAGGAGCCCGGTCTTCTTTCCCGCGCAAACGAGTGGAGTGGCGAGTTGAGATGAGCACCCTCTTTCGCGGAGGAATTTCTGCATGGCGTGGGCCGGCTGCGGAAGAACGTCATCACAGTTGATGGTTGCAGAGGAGTTGCTTTGCAGCTGTTCCAGAGTCCAATGGAAAGTGGTTTCGGGAATGCCCCGTGCCGTCTCGGCCAGGGGGAGAAGATTGGGGGAATGCCACTCATGAACCATACTCATGAGTCGATGGTCGTCAGAGAATCGGAAAAGATATCCACGATTGACGCCCAGTGTTCGGCCGAGCCTCTCGAGGGTTCGGCTTATGGCTTCGTTAGTCGTTTCTGTGGTGGACGAGGCCAACATCGACGTAATCTCCGAGATCAGGGCGACCATCTCATTGTCGGCGGTCGAAGAACGGTTTGAATCCTCGAAACCGGGGATCACCAACTTCGGTTTGGGCCCAGGTTTTTCGACCTTTGGAGATTGAAGGAAGGGCTGAGAACCTGCCGAAGGGACTGCCGCTACGGTCATGGGTTCATCTCGAATCTTCCGGCCTCATGATGGTTCGGTTGGCTGAAGGTTCTGAGGAATGACAAGCTGCACGGCCGTCCCGGAGGGACTGTCGATCACGACGGTGTCGCCCCCGTGGGCCCTGGCGGTCATTCGAGCGATCGCCAGACCGAGGCCAAGACCACCGAACATCCCGGGATGTGGCTCAAAGCCCTGGAAGAAGGGCTCGAAGACCTTTTCCCGGAGCGCTTGAGGGATACCCGGTCCTTGATCACGAACGGTGATGGCGCAACCGCCATCGGGCGTTGAGTTGAGGCTGACGTCAACCCTGCCCCCATCCGGACCGAACTTGCAGGCATTGTCCACCAGATGAAAGATGGATCGGCTCAAGAGATCCTCATCGGCAACGAGAACCGTGGTCAAAGGGTGTGTAGAGATCGAAAGGTCGATGTCCCGAAACTCACACCGTGTCCAGTGGTTGTGACATCTTCGGACCGCCCGGAGAAAGACCTTGTCCAGGGCGATTGAGGTCAGGCAAGGGCGGGTTGTTTCTTTCTCGAGGGTGACGAGAGTAACGAGGTCCTTGACCATGGAGTCCATTCGTAGGGCGTTGTCCGCGGCTGCCTCCGCAAGCTCTGCGAGGCGTTTCGGGTTTTTCTCGAATCGTTCGGCTTGAACCCGTTGAAGAATTGACAGGAGCCCGGCCACAGGCTTTTGCATTTCGAGTCCGACGGTGTCGAGAATCTTGCGGTGGAGTCGTTCGATCTCAGGTCGTGCCTTTGCCTTTCCTTGCTCCCGACCGAGTTGCTGCCGCCGGAGAACGGAGTGAACTCTGGCCACCAGGTCTCGTGGGTCAAAGGGTTTCGTGATGTAATCATCGGCCCCGGCTTCGATTCCGTGAATCCTGTCCTGCTGCGCTGTTCTGGCCGTCAGGAAAAGGAAGGGGATTGCTGCGGTCTCTGGGTTCTTCCTCAGAATCGAGTGCAGTTCAAAGCCGTCGGGAGGCGGCATCATGACGTCGCTGACGATGATGTCCGGGTGATGGTCCCGGGCGATCTGAAGGGCGCTCTTACCGTCTTTTGCGACATGGACCTTGTAACCTGCGCGACTCATGATCGCCGTGAGACCCAGGAGAAGGTTCTCCTCATCCTCGACAAGCAGGACTGATGATCTTGGGGTCGTCGGATCGGTGTTCATCGACAGCCTCCCGATGCTCCCGCCTCGACTCGCGTACTCGTTGCGGTCGTCGGAGGGCAGAGCCAGGCGCGATTCCCTGTTTGCGCAGTTATTTCGTGTGACATGAGAGGCACAGTCTGCTTCTGGTTATCGGCACGGAGAGCGTCGTCGACGGTGAAGTTTCGATATGGCAGGTAAGACAGGTTACCTTCCCGTCAGCCAGGGAAAGGCGAGGGTCCAGATCACCAAGCGCCACAAATTCCGATTCGGAGAATGGATAGGGCATTCCAATGGGGTGGTTGCTACCTGGGGCGCCCTTGTCTGTATTGTATGGTGGGGCTGTTTCTGAGGACTTATCGTGGATCGTGATGGATTTGGCGACAGTTCCGTCATGGCAACCGGCGCAGGCCAGGGTCACGCTCGATATCTCGACGACGTCACCGCTCATCTGCATAAAGGATCTGTCTCCGATCACCCAAACATCGGCCCGCCGACAGGCTGGGCCTGCAGTATTCGCAGTTGCCTGGAGAGCCACGGGAAAATGGATGAGCAGGAGCCCGACCAGGAGAGCCAACGCGGCAGTCGGAATCGACATGTTTCGAGCAGCTCTTTGTGAAGTCATGGAGACCTCCGTCAGCACCCTCTACCGCAATGTCCGTTCCAATCGAGAGATATAGCGTTAAGTATTTGAAAATATTGGGTTAACAAGAATATTAATCGAAAATGCTCAGTCCCCTTATTGATCGGAATGCGACATTCCATCTTCTTGATAAATTGAAATGGCTTCGTAAATTATTGGAAACAAAAAGATTAATTTTTGACTCGAGCTCGTGTCCGAAATATGGACATAGTTCATTCGACATTGGGCTTGCCGGTGGGAATTTCGCCACCGAGAGATCACAAACTGTGTTACAAACGAGTTCATGAGGGTTCTTGTTGTTGAGGATGATGCGAGCCTGCTGAGTGCGATTTCGACGGTCGTCGAGAGTGCCGGTTTTGTCGTGACCGGCGCCGGCGATGGTGTTGAAGCCCTGGAGTGCTTTCGCCGCGATCCATTTCCTGTCGTCCTCACCGATTGGGCGATGCCGAGAATGGACGGGCTGGAACTCCTTCGGGAAATTCGAAAGCAGGATCCTGAGCGTTATTGCTATGTGATCCTTCTGACCGGCCGAGGAGACCTGACTTGGGAAAAGGGTATGGAAGCGGGTGCGGATGACTTTCTGACCAAGCCCTACCGCCGGGAGGAACTGCTCGCCCGTCTCAAAGTCGCCCGCCGAATCATGAACCTGCAGTTGGAGACGGCCCGTGCAAACGAGTCGTTGCTGTGCACCAATGCCGAACTGAAGCTCTTTCGCGAACGGATGGACTACGAACTGAGATCGGCGGTCCGAGTTCAGCGAGCTCTGTTGCCGTCTCGAGACATTCAGCTCCCGGGCGTGACCTTGGCGTGGGATCTCGGGACCTGCACGGAGCTGGCCGGTGACGTGTGTCATGCCTTCGAGATCGACGATCAGTATCTGTGTTTTTATGTCTTGGACGTCAGTGGGCACGGCGTTTCGGCCGCTCTGCTTTCGGCCCAGGTCAGCCGGCTGTTGACTCCGGAAATGTCGTGGAGTCGGTCGGGGGAATCCAGTGGCGAACGCCTTCAACCGATACACCCGTCGCAGGTCATCGCCGAATTAAACGGAGTCTTTCAGAACGAGCCGACGCTTTCTCAATACTTCACGCTGATCTACGCCGTCTTCGATCGCGAACGGAATACTCTTCGGTTTTCCTGTGCAGGTCATCCAGGGCCGGCTGTTCTTCGTGCCGGACGTCCCGTAGACCAACTCGAACTCGCCGGTCGGCCCATTGGCATGCTCGAGGGGGGTTGGTGGGACGACATCGAGGTCTCTTTAGGTCCCGGTGACTCCTTCGTACTGTTTTCGGATGGGCTGACCGAGGCGATGAATGAGCGCGGTGAGATCGTCGGTCAGGCCCGATTCACTCAGAATATCGAGAAGGGCCGGCGCCTCGATCCCTCAGCCCTCTGTCAGACCTTGATGGAGGAGCATCGTCATTGGTGTGGGGCCGAGGGCTTGCAGGACGACTGCACGGTGATGGTGGTGAAGATTGACTAGTGACCGGGGATCGGCCTTAAATCCGGCCCAAAACGCGGGGGAGTTTCATAGGAACTCCCCACCCGGGCTGCGCTACCGGGACACATCTGGAAGAAACTCGGTATCGGCACTCCATGAGGCCGTCTGTTTTGTGGAAGCCCGCTACCACAATTCATTTACCGGAGAACAATTGTGGTGGCAGGCGTCCCGCCTGCCTTGCCGCTCGTTCGAGCGGCTGCGACTTTGACATCCCGCGATCTTTGAAAATCCGGGAGGTTTCTTGAGTGACGAGTTGGCCGAGTGTATTTCCTTGGACACTGATGTTGAGCCCAAAGCTGAACACCTGTATCGACCAACGGAACAAAAGGAGTCGCGTTTCAGGGTTTGAGTTTCAAACGCAAGGTTTCCCCATTCTCCTGCATGATCAGAGTTCGAATGACGGGGACAACGGACAGCTCCAGCTGTTGGTGGTCGCCCGTATCCAATTCGACGGTGTGGTCCTGGTCCGGGACGTGGGTATGATCAGGAAGCGTGCCTTCCTTGACGTGGACAACCCACGTGCCGGGCCGGAGGCATGAGAAGAGGAACCCGCTGTCGGAATCGGTCACACAGTGGAAGGTCTCGGTCTTCCGCCGGAGGAAAACAACTGCTCCTGCGATTCCTCCGCCGGCGGTCTGGGAGTCCGGAACTTCGGCGTTGTGGTTGGTGGTTCGGGGTTGATGAATGAACGGGGCGGATCTCAGCGCTCCTTTCTCCAAGGTTCCGACACAATCAGAGGGACCGATCGCTCGGTACCGGTTGGTAGGGTTGCGGAAGGTGGGTAATGACGTTCACACGGCTCGGTGAAGCATGATGTGTGCCAGGCCGATTTCACCTTGTATTGCAATACTTTAAGGTGTGTTTCAAGCTCGAAGCCGCAAAAATTAAATGTATGAAAATCGGACACGCGACAAAAAAACCTGGAACAGCCTAATTGTGGCTGCGGGCGTCCCCGCCCGCTCCCTTCCCCCTTCCCCCTTCACTCTTCTAACTTCACCCTTCTAACTTCCGCTCCGGCGGGGGGTGTTACCATGATTGATGAAGGATTCATGAAGCATTCTTGCTTTCTTTACCGGGGGGTTGGAACATCTCCAGTGACACTCGGTC
>JAIOSJ010000358.1 GCA_021107705.1 Thermoanaerobaculales bacterium
CCGCCACCGGGTTTTCAGAGGTGATCGAGAGATCGTCCGTCAATGGAGCGTGAATGCCGTTCTCGATCTTCTCCGACTCCGAGGAACTTCAAAGTCAAGTGTTGAGCCTCAGTCCCGGTCCACCGAGCACGCGGGAGCCCGCGTTCCAGGGCTTGACGGCTCTCTCTGATCTCAGCCCTAAGATCCCGTGGCAAATCGAAGGCAAGAAAGACCCGTAACGAATTCACTTCACCCTAGTCTCCGTCGGAGAAGATCGAGAACGGCATTCACGCTCCATTGACGGACGATCTCTCGATCACCTCTGAAAACCCGGTGGCGGGCCTCAACCCCCGAGGGACCGGCAACGGCCCAGTGAACGAGCCCGACCGGCTTGTCTTCGGTACCACCGGTAGGACCGGCAATCCCGGTCACCCCCAAACCCCAATCGGCGCCGAATCGTTCGCGGATTTCTACCGCCATCGCCCGGGCCACCGGCTCGGAGACAGCCCCGTGTTCAATCAGGATTTCTTCCGCCACACCGACAAATTTCTCTTTGGCCTGGTTGGAATAACTCACGACCCCGCCCAGATAGGCAGCTGATGAACCGGAAACCTCGGTGAGGGCCGCTCCGACCAGACCACCGGTGCACGACTCGGCCGTGGCAACGGTCATCCCAGTCTCAACCAATCGCGGAACGACGGCGTGGGCGAGACCAGGGACATCGGTCCCGGCCACCTCTTCCCCCAAAATCTCCCGAAAGGCATTCTCCATTTGATCGAGCCTGGCTTCAACCCTCGTTTCTTCGCCGGACGCGGTGAGGACCAGCCGAACCACACCATACGAAGCAAGAATGCTGACGTTCCGCCGCCCAAAGGCGTCGTAGAGATGATGTATTCGCTGCTCGGCGTCGGACTCCCCAACCCCACCCAGGAGCAACGTACGAGATCGCCTCATGCGACCCTCGGCTCGCCTTTCCAATTCAGGCACGAGATGCACGTTCAGCATTTCCCGCATCTCCCACGGAACCCCGGGGAAAACCGCTAAAAGACCCAGGCCTTCGTGAACGAGAATACCCGGCGCCGAACCACAACCGTTGTGAATAACCTGGGACCCTGCAACGACCTGGGCCATGGACCTACTGACCTCGGGCATCACCCGGCCCGCGACCCGATAGCGCTTCTTGATCAGCGCCTCGACCTCGGCATCGAACTCGATCTCGCGTCCGAGACCAATGGCAATGGCCTTTCGGGTGACGTCATCGGCTGTCGGGCCGAGACCCCCGGTGACAACGACGACCTCACATTCCATCATCAAGTCCCTTACTGCGGTCGCGATCCTCTCAATCTCATCCCCCACGACTCTTTTCTCGACTACGTCGAAACCGAAAGTCTCGAGCACCTCAGTGATCTCAAGAGAATTCAGGTCGAGTTTGTTGTTTCCGAGAAGTTCGGTGCCGACGCCGATACAAGCAGCGCGTCCGCGCCTCAAATCTATTTTCACCTCGGTTGATCTCACGCCCCGCCTCCACGATTTTCCTGTTCCGAATATCTTTTCACCGCGAGTTCGAGACGCCGCACGAGCGCAGCCATGGCATCCCAATCTTCCATCTGGTAGAGGAACTCCAGATACTCGCGGATGTGGGGCCGAGGAATCTCCAGCCTCTCAAAACTGTCTGCAGCCACATGGATCGAGTGAAGAAACTCAACCAGGTATTGGAGCGTGATCATTTCACCCTCGGCCCGCATCTGGTTTATCAAAGCGCCCGGTGTACGCAGACTCAGACGAAAACGATTCAGCCTCTTCAGCTTGTGCTTGGCCTGCCGAAAGATCAGCTCGAGCTTACCGGCCTGGCTCTGAATTCTGTCCACCGCCTTGAGCAGTCTGACCGGGTCCCCAACCTCGTCGTCCGGAATCACCACTGAACGAACGGCCATCCTCATCGTCGGCATGGGACCTTCGCCTGCGCCAAGGTCCGTCAACACCTCGTCGATCTCCTCGAAGGCGTCAAAAACCCGGTCAAGGAATGCCGAAGTAGCACCGGAATTCCCCTCGAGAAGGGCAACGGGAACAACGACCTCCACTCTCCGACAGGGCCTTCTCACTCCAACATCTTGGGCAGCCAGGTTTTCTATGACTCTTTCCACATCGTGACCAGCCTCAAAGACCGCTTCCATGAATGACGCGAAAGACTCGGGGTCAGCTCCGATGGCGCCCTCGGGAATCACCGCAAAAATTCTCCCTTGACTCAGATCCGTGGCCTTCTCTTCGGTCACCGACGGGAAAGCATCCTCAATCAGTTGCTCGGTTTCCGGGTCACTTTGAGTCAAAAGCGGCTCATCAGTGGGGCTAGGGCCACCGGCGCCGCCCTTTCTGCCATCACGGGTCTGATTAACCTTCTTTACCATCACCCAATATTATCGTGTCGGAGCCGTCCCTGATCAATCCAATATCACCAAAACGGAAATTACTTGCGTTGTTCCGATCCTGGGCGCACAATGCCTGCCGCCGGCGGTGTCGCCCCGAGACCACCCGCCGGCTGGAGGTCCAATGACCATCGAACGCATGATCCTGGAATTGGCCAACAAAAGGGAACACGCCCATCAGGGTGGCGGCCCCGCCCGAAACGAGAAACAGCACGCCCAAGGCAAGTACACGGCTCGCGAACGGCTCGGGAAGATTCTGGACGAGGACAGCTTCGAAGAACTGGACACCTTTGTCACGCATCGGTGCACCGACTTCGGCATGGAGAAAAATCGTCCACTCGGCGATGGTGTCATCACCGGGCACGGCACGATCGACGGGCGCCTTGTTTTCGTGTTTTCTCAAGATTTCACCGTCTTCGGCGGTTCTCTTTCAAAGGCCTACGCCGAGAAGATCTGCAAGGTTATGGATCTCGCCGTAAAGGCAGGGGCTCCGATCATTGGTCTCAACGACTCAGGTGGCGCTCGCATCCAGGAAGGCGTTGACGCTTTGGCCGGATATGCCGACATTTTCCTGAAGAATGTGCTCGCCTCCGGCAGGGTGCCGCAGCTCTCTTTGATTCTCGGCCCATGTGCCGGTGGCGCAGTCTATTCGCCGGCGATCACGGATTTTGTCATGATGACCCGGGGGTCGTCCTACATGTTTCTCACCGGCCCCAAAGTCGTAAAACAGGTCACCCACGAAGAGGTCACGACCGAACAGCTGGGTGGCGCCGACATTCATGCCGGTCGAAGTGGTGTGACCCATCTGGTTGCAGACAATGAAGATGAAGCCTTTGCAATGCTTCGGAAGTTGTTTTCCTTCCTGCCTCAGAGTCATCGTGAGCAACCACCCTTGGCCGATTGCAGCGATTCGGCCGACCGAACCGATCCCAGCTTGAACTTCATCCTTCCGGACAGCACCAACACACCATACGACATGAAAGAGATCATCTCCACGGTCGTGGATGACCAAGATTTCTTTGAGATCCATCCCGACTGGGCAAAGAACCTGATCGTCGGTTTTGCTCGCTTCAACGGCAGACCGGTCGGCATCGTCGCGAACCAGCCCCAGGTGATGGCGGGAGTCCTCGACAATGATTCGTCGATTAAGGGCGCCCGTTTTGTTCGATTCTGTGATGCATTCAACATTCCCCTGGTCGTCTTCGAAGATGTGCCCGGATTCATGCCAGGAACCTCCCAGGAATACGGCGGCATCATTCGCAACGGGGCCAAATTGCTCTTCGCCTTCGCCGAAGCGACCGTGCCGAAAATCACCATCGTCACCCGCAAGGCCTATGGCGGCGCCTACTGCGTAATGAACTCGAAACACATTCGATCCGACGTCAACTTGGCCTGGCCCTCAGCCGAGATCGCGGTCATGGGCCCCGAAGGCGCCGTTGAGATCATCCACCGCGGCAAACTGAAGGATGCCGAGGACCGGGCGAGCCTGGCGGAAACGCTCATGGATGAATATCGGGAGTTGTTTGCAAATCCCTACAACGCCGCCGCCAAAGGCTATATCGACGACGTGATAGAACCTGCAAGCACGCGCTTCCGCATCGTCAAGGCTCTCGAAATGTTGGCCGGCAAGCGAGAAACGAATCCACCGATCAAACACTCGAATATCCCACTTTAGGTTGTCTCATCATGGAAATGACTGACGCTCTTACCATCACGGCGCTCGGCATGGGCGTTGTCTTCAGCGGCTTGTTGTTGACAGCCCTTCTCATCCAGAGCTTCTCCCTGGTACCTCAGATGATTCAGAAGCTGCGAGGAACCCAAAGTGAAAGCAATAAACCCCAAATCACTACCGAAGCTCAGGTCATGATTCCCCCAGAAATCTTAGCCGTCATCACCGCCGTTCTGGAGGTGGAACGGCGTCTCTATTATTCGGATCCCGGGGGGCGACTCACGATTGCCCGGCGCAGAGAGGAGGCTCAGGGATGAGCCGATACACACTGAAGATCAACGATCAAGACTACAGCGCGGAAGTGAAGGAGATCACCGCCGAGCGGGCTTTGATCGAGATCGACGGCACGGACTACACGGTCGACCTGGTGGAATTCGGCCGCCGACCGATCGCACCCAAGGTTCAAGCGAAGGAAGCTCCCGCCGGTGCGCCGGCTACAGCGCCGCGACCTCAGTCGACGACTCCACGTGCAATGACGGACGGCACGGTTTCCGCGCCCCTTCCGGGCATGGTTCTGCAACTCAAGGTCAAAGAGGGTGACACCGTCAGCGCAGGTCAGATCGTATTGACCATGGAAGCCATGAAGATGGAAAACCAGATCACCGCTCCCCACACCGGCACGGTCAAAAAGATCTTCGCTGGCGAAGGGGACAACGTCGGGGAGGGGGATCCTCTTGTAGAGATCAGCCGACCCGAAATGACAACCCTGTGAGCGCTGGAGGCCTGATGAGAAGTTCTCCACGACTTGCGCCCGACTCGACCCACACGATACAAAATCTTGGCGACTACTCGATGAAATCCCTTGTAGTCCTCACTCTGCTCTTCTGCTGCCTGACCGTCCCCGCACTCGCCGGCGAAGAAGTGCCCGTTCGCTTTGAGAACAGGGACTATCTCGGCCTCTCTGTCGGCGCCCGAAATGGGCTCGATCAATCTCATCCCGACGGCGAGGGCGGCATAACTTCCCCAACGACTGGAGAACTACGAGACCGCTCGAATAGTCTGATTGGGCGATTTACGGTGATCTACGCCGACGAGTTCGACGCTACCGCTCATATCGACCAGATCCAGACCGGACGCAGCCTGGACGAAGCCGACCACGCCGCGATTCCCGGTCTGGACATGGGATTCCTAACATTTTCCCTTCTCGACGACAGCCGGTACTTTGTCATCGACAAGGGTTGGGAAAGTGAATTCGGTGATGAGTTCGCCCACGGCGCAAAAGGTGTTTTGTACACGGCAGACGGGGCAACAGGCGGGCTTTTTACCCTCGTCTCGGTCGGTCAGACCGAGAGCATCGGACGAGTGGACAATTACGCCCAGGGCTTCTTCAACCATGACCTGAAAACCATCGAGTTCCGGTCCTACGTCGATCAGGTTCTGACCAGCACCGGTTTCTCCAACCTTCATTGGGGAAACCTGGTCATGCTCGTCATCGGCTGCCTCTTTATCTATCTCGGAATCGCGAAGGAATTCGAACCCCTGCTTCTGGTGCCTATCGGTTTTGGAATCCTCATTGGAAATATTCCCCTGCCATTGCAGATTTTCGACGCGATTTCGGTCTACATGGTCGATCCGGTAACCCACGAATACGCCTTTAACACGACCGGAAACTCGGTCATGGGCCTGATCTATTTCGGAGTTAGGTCAGGATTGCTGCCACCGCTGATTTTTCTCGGAATCGGCGCCCTCACCGATTTCAGCGCCCTGCTGTCCAATCCCAAGGCGGTCTTGCTCGGCGCCGCGGCCCAGGTCGGTATTTTCATCACCTTCCTGGGCGCCTTGGCTCTCGGCTTCAACCCGGCAAACGCCGCGGCAATCGCCATCATCGGCGGAGCCGACGGTCCCACCGCGATCTTTCTTTCGTCACGACTGGCGCCATCTCTCATCGGCCCCATTGCAATCGCGGCGTACTCCTACATGGCCATGGTTCCAATCATCCAGCCACCCATCATGAAGCTTCTCACAACCCGCGAAGAACGATTGATTCGCATGAAGCCGGGTCGCAAGGTTGCGCAGAAAGAGAAGATCCTCTTCCCTATCGCCGGCATGGTCCTCACGGCCCTGGTGGCGCCGGGCGGCCTACCTCTCCTCGGCATGCTCTTCTTCGGCAATCTCCTGAAGGAATCCGGAGTCACCGGACGACTTTCCAAGACGGCTTCCAGCTCGATGCTCGACGTCTGCACCATTCTCCTCGGCATCGCGGTCGGCGCCTCGACCTCGGCTCAGGTCTTTCTCACGAAGAGATCGATCATGATCTTCGTCCTTGGCTGTCTGGCCTTTGCTATGGCAACAGCGGGCGGAGTCCTCTTCGCCAAGCTCATGAATGTATTCAGCAAGACCAAGATTAATCCCCTCATCGGCGCAGCGGGAGTTTCCGCCGTACCGGATTCGGCACGGGTCGTTCACCACGTGGGCCAGTTGGAAGACCCCACCAACTATTTGCTCCAGCACGCAATGGGACCCAATGTTGCCGGCGTCATCGGTTCTGCGATCGCCGCCGGCGTGTTCCTCGGAATCTTTTGACCTCATATCAAGGCCGCAAGGAGAAAACCATGACAAAGATCATCGCCTGCGTTCCAAACATCTCCGAAGGCAAGGACCAGCGTTTCATCGACGATCTGGAGGCCCGTCTCAGAGCCATCGACGGTCTGATGATCCTCGACGTCGCAGTCGATCATGATCAGAATCGAACCGTGCTCTCCTTCACCGGTTCAAAGGAGGCCATCTTCGAGGGTGGATTCCTGCTGTACGACCTCTCGCTGAAACAGATCGACATGCGCCAACATCAGGGAGACTACCCGCGAGTAGGCGCCGTCGACGTCTTCCCTTTCGTGCCTCTGAAAGGCGCCGACATCAACGATGCGAAAGAATGGGCGGAGGAATTCGCCGAGCAGGTTGCCGAGCGCTTTTCCCTTCCCGTCTACCTCTTTGCCGCCTCGGCCCGCTACCGCTACCGCCGAGATGTACAGAATATTCGGCACGGCGAATATGAGGCTTTCGCCGAGAAGATGAAGGATCTTCGCTGGAAGCCGGACCTTGGGCCCGATTGCTTCCCGGAGGACAAGGGTGTGACAATCATCGGGGCCCGACACCCACTGATCTCATTCAAAGTCTCGTTGGGCACCCGCAACCTCGAGATCGCCGAAGCTGTAGGTCATTGCGTGGCGGATGCTTCCGGGGGTCACATTCGTGCCGTTGCGGCCCAAGATCACGGTGACGGCCACGTATACCTGTCGATGTCGATCGTCAACTACAAGACCACACCCCTCTACAGGGTGATCGAGAATGTCCGCCTCGAGGCCAGAAGATTCGGGGTTGAGATTCGCCGGACCGAGATTACGGGCCTCATTCCGGAGAGGATTCTGATTGAGGCGGCCGAGTACTACCTCGGCATGCATGGTTTCAATCACGACACTTTGCTCGAACGCAACATCCAGAAGCATCTGGACGAGAAATTTCTCTTCGGCGGCTGAAAAATTTTCCACCGAATTGAGGCAATCTCGGAAATTACATCTTGCAATTTCCGATCAGAATAGAAACAATCTGACGTGTGAACGAAAAAGCACCGTCTTCCCCATGGGCACAAGGGAGCCTTGCCTCATTTTCTCCCCTGGAATTGCTCGAACGACTGGCCGAATTGAAGTTCACCGGGCGCTTGAGCCTTGTGAACGCCGAGCCTCCTCATCGGGTTGTCACCCTTCACCTCGAAGAAGGAGAGCCGGTGCTGACCGTTGGTTCCGGGATTCCACGGGATCTTCCTCCCGACGAGGACGGCTATCGCTCACGGCAGGTGCTCCTCGAGGCCCTTTGCTGGAATTCAGGCCGATTTGACATTGTCGAGGGCCCTCCTGGGTCGGTGGTAGATTCTCATCGTGAGGCCCTGGGAGACATCAGGGGCATCATTCGTGCAGCGGAGGATCGTCTTCAGGTTTGGGAAAGATACACTTTTCAACTGCCGGATACCTGGGATCGGGTCATCGTCAAGAATGGCAACCCATCTGAGCCCCCGACGAATGTCGTCGAGGCCGCCATCCTCAGTGCGGCAGAAACCGGGAGCTTCTCGCTGGCGGAGATCGCCCACCGGGCCTTCATCGACGAACACATCCTTCTGCGTGCGGCGGTCGATCTCAGCCGTAACAAATACCTTCGTCTGACTCTCTCGGAGGAAGACGGTTCGAACCTCAAGACCGAACTCGAGCAGGCGGTGGTGCAGGTTCTTAGTGCCCTTGATACGGCAGAGAGCCACACGTTGAAAATCACCATTCTTTCGTGGGACTCCGCAACCTCCTTTCGCGCGGTAGACACTCTCCTCGGTCGAGCGCGAACTCCTCCCGAAAATATCGAGCAGATGCCGAAGTACCAGGTCATCTCCGAAGAATTGGAACTCGGACACCAATACGAGATTGAGGTTTTGGCTTTCCGGTCGGACATGTTTGACCCGGATTTCTGTGCACCGTTGATTCAAGACAGCCATCTCTTTCTCCTGTTCACAGACCTCGACTCAGGACACTCCGAGATGGACGAAAGGCCCCTCGTCGAACGAATCAACACCCTCCGCGGCATGTATTGCGAAGCTTCGGTTGCCGGCCGAATCACCATCGGGGGAAGCGCCGTAACAGACCCTGGATGCGATGTTCTCCTTCCTGAACTTGGGCGCTACTTCAATTGGAATGAAATTCAGAAAAATGATTTCCTCCCAAGCCTCCTGAATGAGGTTGCCAAACGGCTGGGCTGATTATTCGTGGTCTTCCGTCTATAATCTCCTTCGTCCACGCCGGAGGCCCCCATGCCGCAGACCATCACCGAGAAGATCATCCAGAAACACGCCGTCGACCTAGGCGAAGGGTACGAGGTCCGAGCCGGAGACATGGTCTCCGTCCGACCGTTTCACGTCATGACCCACGACAACACCGGGGCCGTCATTCCAAAGTTCGAGGCGATCGGTGCGGCGACAGTCGCCGATCCCAATCAACCCGTCTTCACACTCGATCACAATGTGCAGGACACCTCGGACGGAAATCTCGAGAAATACGCGAAAATTCAGGCCTTTGCTGAGAAGCACGGCATCGTATTTCATCCGGCGGGCGCCGGAATCGGTCATCAGTTGATGATTGAAAATGGTTTTGTTCACCCGGGAAGCCTCGTCGTCGCGTCGGATTCTCACTCAAACATGTATGGCGGACTGTCGGCCCTGGGAACACCGGTCGTCCGTACCGACGCTGCTGCTCTGTGGGCCACCGGCACGACCTGGTGGCAGGTGCCGCGGAGCATCAAGGTCATTTTGGAAGGCGAACTCGAACCGGGAGTCACCGGCAAAGACGTCATCATCACTCTCTGCGGTCTCTACAACTCGGGAGAGGTTCTGAACGCGGCCGTCGAATTCCACGGTGAGGGCATTCACTATCTTTCCATCTCGGAGCGCCTGACCATCGCAAATATGACGACCGAATGGGGCGCTCTGGTCGGTTGGTTCCCGTTCGACGCTGCGACAGCGGCCTACCTCCGGAAACGATCTGAAGTCCTTCTGGCTCGAGGCATTCCGGACCGTCTGACCCTGGAAATGGTCGCCAAGTGGGAGAATGAAGCACCCCATCCTGACGAGGACGCCGAGTATGCGGCAGAGATCCACCTCGATCTCGGCGCTGTAACCCCGCACGTCTCGTGCCCCCACAGCGTTGGAACCATGCGATCGGTTGCCGAGATCCAGAAGGATCGGATTCAGATTCACAAGGCCTACTTGCTATCGTGCACCAACGCCCGTTTGGATGATCTGGCTGCCGCCGCAGAGGTTCTGGAAGGCGAAAGGGTGGCCGAAGGCGTTGAGCTCTACGTTGCGGCGGCCTCGGCCGAGATCCAAGAAGAGGCAGAGGCACAGGGAATTTGGGAAGAGCTCATGGAAGCCGGGGCCATTGCTCTGCCTCCTGGATGCGGCGCCTGTATCGGCCTCGGCGCCGGTCTTCTCGGTGCCGGAGAGGTCGGTATCTCAGCAACCAATCGAAATTTCAAGGGCCGTATGGGCTCAGCCGACGCTGAGGCCTATCTCGCCAGCCCAGCCGTCGTGGCGGCCTCCGCCGTCAACGGGTATATTTCGGGACCCGACAAGAATTCCGGATCAGTTCCCAAACGACGATTCATCGATCTCGGATGGAAACCTCCAGCCAGAACCGTAGAGATCCGCGATGGTTTTCCCCAAGAACTTGAAGGGCGTGTACTCCTCCTGCCGACCGACAACCTCAACACAGACGGCATCTACGGCAAGGACGTCACCTATCGAGACGATCTCACACCAGACGAAATGGCCCAATACGCCATGCTCAACTACGACCGAAACTTCCAGCGCATCGCGGCCGAGAACGACATCATCGTCGCCGGGCGGAATTTCGGAACCGGATCATCGCGAGAACAGGCCGCGACGGCCCTCAAATACAGGGGAATTCGCATGGTAATCGCCGCCTCCTTCTCCCAGACCTACCTGCGGAATGCTTTCAATAACGCCTTCATCTGTATTGAGAGCCCGGAGCTGTCGGCTGCCCTGCACGAACACCACCAAGCGGAGATCAAATCCGGTGTTCAAACCATCCCCTCGGATTCGGTCCACATCGATTTCAGCACCGCGACCGCCATCTGGCGCGATCGCACATTCTCTCTCTCCCCGGTAGGCCCTGCCGCGCAGGAACTCCTGCTCGCTGGAGGCTTGGAGGCTCTGACGCGGCAACGGTTGGGGTTGTAACGGCGGATCCAACGCGTTTCCCTTCAGGAGTTCATGCCTGCTCTTGGCTGATACAACGCGTCGGCAGAAATTGCGCCGGCAACCGCAAACATCACATGCCAGGGGACAACCTCCGGAGAAACCAAAGCATCGTATATGCCGAATCGAAAACCTTCGGCGAAAAAGCCAACGACTGTGGTTGGAATGATAAAGGTGCTCGCA
Organism: Thermoanaerobaculales bacterium; assembly: GCA_021107705.1. Classification (GTDB taxonomy): domain Bacteria; phylum Acidobacteriota; class Thermoanaerobaculia; order Thermoanaerobaculales; family Sulfomarinibacteraceae; genus JAIOSJ01. The sequence continues at coordinate 11,063 of JAIOSJ010000358.1, forward strand.
CCCAAACATGCGAGTTCTGCACGTGAGCTAAAAATACCCGGAAAAACCTTCCTCATCAACAGAAGTGGCAACAAAAGAATCAAGATCGTTGCAATCAACCCGACGGCCGCAAAACCAGCAACGAATCCGACGTCCCGAAGCAAAAGAACCTTGTCGTAGACCACGAGGGCCAGGATTGGAAAGGTGACGACCCCACAGGCCCACCCGACGACGGGAGCGAAAATTCTTCGCATCAAATACCCTCCAATAACAAAGAATACCCGACACAAGAGGCATGCGTTCGATTGTCACCACCCTTGAGCGTCGGTGTCCTTTCCTTGATGCGCCCTCGTCTGCGGCCTGGGTTGCAGCACCAGCCTTCTGGTCCGCCTTGCGGCCCAGCGTCGCTTTGTCTGCGGGGTCGGTTTTCCCCTTGTATCACCCTGCCATCCCGGCCCCGCAGACAATGCGACGCTGGGGTGGCGAAAGCCACACCAGAAGGCCGGGGCCACGACTCAGGCCACTCCCAGGAAGGCGCTCAAACCAACTGGTGACCCGCCGTCTCTTATCCATCCCACCCTTTCACCGTCGCCTCGAAAGAACCGTCCCCTACCCCGATATCCCCCATCGATTCCAACAGGCGACACAGGTCTCCGGTCTCTCCTTCGTGCTCGCTCTGATCCGGTGCGCGACACGAAACGACGCGCCCTTGAGAAACCTCGAGTCGCACAACCATCCCCTTGTACGCCGCATTTTCGGGCAGAGGCAACACAAGGTCGCCGATGAGCACAACCAGGCCGGTCCCTTCTTCCGGCGACCGATCGAGAGGACCCACGATCTCGAGCGGCTCGGGCTCTCTCAGATCCGGATCGGGGTAGGACTCTGCCATCAGACTCTCGATCGCCCCCAACGGAGCGTTCGAATCCCGGGCCGGGGGATTGGAAAGCGCGAAGACCGGGCGTCGATCGTCATCCGGTCTTTCGAGCCATGACCGCCATCCGGTACGACCGGTTTCGAGCACGACGATGGACCCGATGACAATCACCGCCGCCGCCGCGACGAATGCGACGCCTGCCCAGCGTTGACGCAGGGGCCGGCCCGCCCGCCTGAGGAGCCTGAGATTCTGGTCGAGTCTCTCCGGCGGCTGCTCGGCCAGCGCCAGCCGCCGCAGGCCGCGTCTCAGCTCCCGCGCCTTTTCAAGGGCCTCTCGGAGCCCGGCCTCCTGTTCCATTCGATGCTCGAACTCACGACTCTCCTCCGGCTTCAAGTCGCCGTCGAGGTAGCGACTGAGCATCTCGTCCGATTTATCGTCGATCATGGCCTCACCTCGTCTCTCAGGGCCCGTCGAGCCCGGGCCAGGCGTGACCTCACGGTCCCGATCGGCACGTCGAGAATGGTTGCGATTTCCTCATAGCTGAGATCCTCACCGTCCCTCAGCCAAAGCACGACCCGGTGGTGCTCCGCCAGCCTCTCCAGCGCCTCTTCGACCCTTTCAAGTCCCTCCGACGCGATGGCGCGGCGTTCCGGATCCGGCGCCCGGTCGTGAATGGCTCCGGTTCTGACGGCACCCTCCTCGCTCAGGCTGTGAGTCGCCACTGGCTGTCGGCCCAATCGACGCCGATAAGAACGCAGGTAGTTCCAGGCTATCTGGTACACCCATGTACTGAGCTTTGCCTCATGCCTGAAACCGTCCAGGCCCCGCCAAACTCGGAGGAAAATCTCCTGACTGGCGTCGAGCGCCTCGTCATCCGTCCGAGTCATTCGACGCGCCAGTGACCACACCGGCCGCCGGAAACGGTGATACAGTTCTTCAAAGGTCACGGCAAGACTCGAACCGACGTAACCGGCTTCCGCTTCCAAAGCATCGTACGAACCACCGACCC
>JAIOSJ010000328.1 GCA_021107705.1 Thermoanaerobaculales bacterium
ATGGAGGCGTCCCATCACAGGTGGAGGTCTTGAAGTCGAAGTAGGCGGTCAACGACGACGCCGGGGCCTGGGTCGAAAAACAGTGGTGGGCGGTCAAAAGGTAGGGAATCCAGCTGGCGCCCACGGTGTCGTTGACCAGCCCACCGGTACAGATGTAGGCGTAGGAGCCATCTATGAACCACAGGTGGGCGACCGCGTTGTAGTAATCCGAAATCATGCTCAAGGTACCGCTGTCGGTGCAGGTGGCGTCAATGTCGCAGTCGGTCCATGCCTTCGTATTAACACCGATTTCAAAGATCTCAACAATCTCTTTAAGACTGAAAACCAGGCTCTCGCCGGCACGGACCGATGCCTCTCCGACCTGGATTTCGACCACCGCCGTTGAGCCCCAAACCGGCGGCAACCAGATATCGCCGTCTGGGCCTTGAAGCTCTGCGCCGAACGGCCCGAAGGTGCGGCCGGAGGCGTCGCCGACAAAGATTGCAGCATCAGCCGGAAGCTTGACTTCCTCGAGGTGGAGCCGCACCGCGTATGCGTCTGCAACCTCGATCGCCGTACTCCACACCAGCTGACCACCCCGTGAGACGAGCATACCGCCCGCGAACGGCGCCAGGCTTTCGGTCGTTTGGGTTTGGTCATCGAGAGTCACGGTCACGGCGTCGAAGGTCCGGGCGAAACCGTTTTGAATCGGCAGCTTGCCGAGTCGATTATGCTCGAAAAGAGCGTCCACCTGTTTCGCTTCCGCCTCTACCGCGGACGGCAGGGTGGCGGCCGGCACAAACCCGACCTCCGTTCCGATCACGAGCGGCAGACGGTCGGGCATTGGCGACAGCCACACATGGGACTCTCCGGGAACCGAGGTCGCGAAAAGCTCCCCTGTGCAGGCGACTGCAATCAACAGGCAGACCACGACCAAGAGGCGTCGGCGGACGGCAAAAGCCGTGGGGTGGAGCGGGGATCGTTGGATTGGTGGGCGGTTCATCACAACCTCCAGGGAGTTGGGTAGATTCCATGTCGTCCAGAGCAACGAACAATTCTCGTAAAGGTCAGTCTAACCCATTTACGATATCGCTCGATAGGTGCCGCTATTCCTTGTCTTCCCAAGCGACTGGACATGATATGCCTGAACTCAGATTCCACTTACCTCAACCTATGCCCGACATCAAGGCGGGGTGGAGCGAGAATGTAAACCTCCGCAAGGTCCGCAAACTTGGAACTGTTCTTGGCGCTGAAATCGAACTCAGTGGTTGGGTGATGCTTTTTCTGCGATTTCAGCGAGCATGCGGAGGGCACGATTCACAGCTTCTTGGGATGGGAATACTTTTGCGACATCAGGATCGAGGAGCACCAGGTTTGATCCCGCCAAAGCCTATCGTAATGAACCGCATCTCCCCATAAGAATGCTCAGGGTCTGGAAATGAAACCCGGGACGGCGACCAACTCAGCAAACGACCGGATGCCATAACACCGGGAAGGCCATCCCATCTGGCACGGGTTTCGGACCTCGGTCAAAAGCATCTCCTACCGCAATGACCATGTCTTTGGATTCGAGGCCAACACGATCCATCAGATCTGAGAGTTCATCAGCGCAGCCGTGGATGTCACCAACAACTATACGCCGCGCCACTGAAAGACCTAGCGACCTTCTAGCACGGATGGGTTGATCAGCTGCACGACGTCAAGGTGACCATTCATAGCGGCAATGCCGGCAGCTCGGTTTTCGACGTCTTCCGCTCCTCGACTCAACAACATTTCCACGATTTTCGTGTGTCCCTTCGATGCGGCTGTTTGAAGTGCGAAGACTCCACCCTTGTCCATAGCCTGAACCTCAGCGCCCGCGTCAAGCAACAACTCGACACACTCGAAACAACCTGTCAATGGAGCCACCAAGAGCGCGGTACGATCATCGCCATCACGTGCGTCGACCCCAGCGCCATACTCCAACAACAACTTGATCAACTCCGGATTCCCGTTGATAGCTGCAGCCATCAATGGGGTCCTATCCTTTTCTTGAGGTGAGTCTGCCTCGGCGCCGGCCTGCAACAAGAGATCGGCAACTTGAATGTGATCGCGCGCTGCTACACCGAAGAGAGCAGTATGTCCCTGGGAGTCTTTGGCGTTGACCTCGGCGCCGGCCTCGAGCAAGACGCGTACGATTTCGAGGTGGCCACGTTCGGAGGCCATCATCAACGTTGTTCTTTGATCGTTGTATGAGGCATCGACGTCGGCGCCATTCTCAATCAGCAGCTCGGCTATCTCCTTTGATGGCACTGTCATCAGGGCTGTTCCACCTTCGGCATCCGCCAGGTTGACATCAGCACCACTGCGAATGAGCAAACGACATACCTCAATGTGTCCCTGCCGGCTGGCGAACATCAATGACGTCGAACCCTCTTCAGTTTGCTCATTGACATCGGCACCATCATCCAGGAGCCTGTCAACGTCTTCGAGAAGGCCGTTGAGAGCCGCTACCAAGAGGTCATCGACCGAACGACGCCTGAGCAAAAGGATCAATATCGCCAAAACAACTACAACGACCGCGACGGCAATCAAAATGGTGATCACGTCATTCTCCTATTCTTGGTGCAGATTCTGTTCATAAAGTTGGTTAATCTCGGCACGGACGCGCCGCGCGTGCTCCAGCAATCTCGGCTCGGCTTGTTCGAGCAGGGGCAACACCTCATCGGCCCGGGCCAGGGCTTGTGCGTAATCCTGCAGATCAACTGCCAGAATCAACGCTTGGTTTAACAGAGCTTTGGCAAGAGAGGCGGGCCGGTCGAGAGCGCGTTCAAGACCTTCCTGCTCGCGTAAGAGTTCGAACGCGGCTTGTGATTGTCCCCTCGTTTTGAGGATCAACGCCTGCTTGCCGATGGCGTCGGCGAGCTGGGCTTTATTGCCAAGAGCCCTCGCCAGCTCCTCCTGCTCCTTACTGTGGATACTCGCTGTTTCGAGATCCTGGCGGAGCATAGCCACGATTCCGAGGTTACCGAGGGCGGCCGCAAGCTCCTCTCGATCGCCGATCTCGCGGCAGATCCGCGCTTTCTCTTTGAGCAGCGGCTCGGCCTTTTCGGGCTCCTGCTGCTCGAGAAACACCACTGCCTGGTTACCCAGTGCTCTCTGCACTCCGTCGAGACGCCCGAGCTCTCGGAACAAGGTTTCCTCGGTCTTGAGCAAACGAAGTGCCTCGTCGTACTCGCCATGCGCCACCAGGAGCAAACCCTGGTTTCCAACCGCGAAAGCGACGTCTTCTTGGGCGCCGTTCTCTTCGGCGGCCTCGCGGTACCTCCCGAAGCAGGCCATGGCGCCCTCGATATCACCCAAAGCCTGGAGGGATCGGCCCTGGCCTTGAAGAGCGCGCATCGCACCGAGAGAATCGCCAAGTTCGTTGCAGATTCTCTCCTCCCAAGCATGGTTCGTGGCAGCGCCTTCGTAGACACCACGCCGATACAGCGCCATCGAAAAACCACGGACCGCCCATGCAAGCTGAGTGCGATCACCCTCGTCCTTCAAGCGCCCGATCAGGTGATGCCAGAGATCGAGGGCCTGGTCGAGGTAACCTGCGTCGTCGAGCAAACGGCAAACGCAGTCCAGCTCGGCGACGCTGTATTCATCCGGGGAACTCACGAGATCGGTATAGGCATCGATCATGCGCAGCTCTGAGCGCGACTCGAGGAGGGACCACAGCCTATTCACTGCCATCGCATCAGCTGTAGTGAGGTCTGCCAGGAAATCGAGATCAGACAACAGGGAATAGAGCCCTGGCCAGGCGCCGGCACTGGCAAGCTGCCACGGTTGTTCGGCGATCCGGCGTTCAAATGGTGCATGCGAAAAGTACTCTGCCAACCTGAGATGAACGGATGTGCCTTTTGCCGGATCATCAAAGTAGCAGCATTTCACAGCTTCGAACAGGCTGCGATGAGCAAAGCAGAGAAGTGGTCCTCGTCGCATCAGATGGCCTCTGAGCTGCCGGAGCAGGACCAGGAGTTCGCCACGTTCTTCAACGTCAACTGTGTCGAGGAACTCCATGAGTTCGGCTTCACTCATGCCACTACGGGTCGCTGACAGCGCGCTCATTGTTTCTCGCACCATGTCCGACGGAAGATCTGTTTCGAGGCGTTGCAGGAACTGTGTAAATAGCTCGACAATGCCTTTTTCGTCTGGTGATCGAGGAAGTTCGCAAATCCGACTGTTGAGGCCCTCGAAAGAACCAAAGCCGCGGAGTTCTTCGAGAGCGACGATCAGAAATAGGGGATTGGCAGTGGCCGGGTTGTCGAGCAGAAGCATGACCTGCTCGTTGTCGAGGCTCTTGGCCGAAAGTGACGGAATTGTGGTGACAATCTCGATACGTTCGTCAAGACTCAGTCGAGTCAGCGCTAACCGGCGGCAACCGGCAAGTAGCCCGCTGTGCTGCGCACTGGCCCGACCAATAACAATCCGGACCTGCTGTGGAAGGCTCTCGGGAAGCCACATGAGTGCCTGTTCAGGATCATGTTCTTCGAGCTGATCGAGACCATCGACGACAATGACAATCTTGCTCTCGACTGGAACTTGGCTCAGACCGGCACGAAGGGTACGTAAAAGCTCGGGAACCTCTTCTGGCAATTCAAGATCGAAACCGCAGACCGAGTTAAGTGTTCCTGCAAGTCGTTTCAGGCTGAGGCGGAGGTCGGTCGATGCCGGGCTCGCACCGACGAAATGCGGGATCACGGTCGTCGCTTCTACGCTCTCCTCAATGTGGTGGCAGAGCCTCGCAAGCACGGCGCTCTTTCCGGAACCGGGCCCTCCAGTGAGGAGCAGCGCTCGCTGATCCTTGCTTCCAATGTAGGTAAGCAGCTGGCGGTGCACGAGATCTCGTCCCACGTGGACTCGCAGCTTCTGCTCTACCAACCGCAGATGGCTGTCGGCCTCCTCTTCGAACCACTCAGGGCTACCAATGGGAGCAGGCTTGGGAACTGGAGCAAGTACCTGCGGGTGTTCAACTGCAATAGCATTGAGAAGGTCTCGCTCGACGGCTTCGCCGAACTCCTTGAGATCTACAACCCGACCACTGGTTCCGAGTTCCGGCGAAGGACGATGAGGTTCCCACTGCACAGGATAAGGGTCGAAGACAGGGAAAATACTGGTGCGAATTCTGTCCTTGAGTTCTTCGAGTTTGTGCTTCCTCGCTATGGCCGCTTCCTGAGCGCGTTCGTAACCGAGGTCTGCTATTTCCTGGTCGCTTGGACTCTCGAGAAAGATGCTGCGGTTGATCTCATCGAGCTGTGAATGAAAGCTCGAGTCTCGAAAGTAGAAAAATGCATGGTCTGCCATCTCGGGCTGGTTCAGCACACCGTGGAGAATCTCGAGTTCTGTCACTGAGCGGCCGGTCATTTTTGGGATCCAACCGTAGTTCAGCTTTGCAGCTTCCGGCAGGATGGTCGGCACCCAACCGTATCTTTCGCCGAGAATGCCGATGAAAAATGGCCTACAGGCTTCGATCTGATCAAGGCAGATCTCGAGCACACGGTCGTTATCTGCGTCCTCGGCTGTCACACCCCAACGGAGGTCAATGTCGATCAACTCGATGCGATAGCGTTCCAGTCGCTCACGAAGGGCTGGGAAGACCACTTTCACAAGATGATCGCGCTCTGCGTGCATGTCGCGAAAGGTCGACGAAAGGAACACCTGAACTGTCTGCCAGCGTTGGATCATCATCGCTCCGTTTGGCTACCACCTGCGGTATGCCCCGAATCTGCCAGGTAAATACAACCTTTGAAGATCATGAAGACCTTTTTATCGCTTTCAGCAGTAAGTCGCGCGCCCGAGAGGCTACTCGCCGGAGATCGTGGTGGGGGTCGTTCAGTGCTGACTCGACGGCCGGCAAACCTTCAGCCTTGCCGAGAACCCCAAGCGCGCGGATGGAGACAATGCGCTCGCGGTTATTGCCTCTATTCAAAGCGAGCAAGCGAGACAGCATGTCTGCATCGCCAAAGCGTCCAAGAGCAAGTCCGATGCACTCGGGATCTCCGTATCCGCTGGCGATGGCCTCAAACAGTATGTTTTTCGCACGGGAGTCGCCGAGCACACACAAGGCTTCGATCGCTGCTTCTGCAATCTCAGGGTCGTCAGATGCCTCTGCAAGGGCTTCATACGCGCGCGTATCGCCGCGTAGGCCAAGCACCTCGGCTATGGCCTCCCTCTTCTCGATGGAATCGTTGCACGACAAAGCTCTGACCAGCTCGTCATGCGGATCGCTGAATTCCCAGCTCCACAATGCACCTTTCGCGGCGCCGGCATGCGTCGGATCGCGGCTTCCGGAAGCATAGATCAAGGCGCTGAGAGCTTTGGGAGATCCACTCTTCTCGAGACTTCGCAGCTCGTCGCTGTCGGTTCCGCTCACCAGAGCGCTCCATCGCTCATCGCCAATCCTTGCGAGAGCACTGGCTGCGGCGAGGCGTACATCGCCAGCCTCGTCACCGAGGCTTTGGATCAGGAAATCCGCACACCCGCCGATCCCGAAGCCTCCAAGAGTCTCGGCTGCTGCAGCTCGCGTCTGAGCCGGCGCTTCAGCATCAAAGAGCAATGGTGAAAGTTTTAACAGCACAGCATCGAACGCGCCGTTTCTTCGCAGAGACAGAGTCGCTGCGTAACGCACCTTCCAGTCCTCGTCCCACAGGGCCAGTATCAGGGGATCGATGGCCACCTCATCGTGAAGAAACCCGAGAGCCTCTGCCGCAAGCATCCTGGTCTGAGCATGTGGGTTTCTGACCGCATCGATAACGACCTTCACAGTTCGAGGGTCCCGCCTCAAGACCATACGTGCGAGGTCCATCTCATCGCCCAGAAGATCATCGAACCACCCGGGATGGTCGAGCTTGGCCAGCACCTCGCCGATGAATAATCGTTCTTCAGAATCAGCATAGGGAACCCGTGCCAAAATCGCCGGCACAGCGCTCCGCTCGCCGAGAGCAGCCAAGGCTTTGAGGGCAGCCAGACGACGTTTCGACGAGTTTTCGAAAAGATACAATAAAGGATCAACAGCGTCGCTGCGCCGGGACACACCGAGGCGACCAATGTCGCCCGAATCACCTCGGATATGTTCTTGCCACGCTTCGTCCGGGAGAGCTTCGGCAGCAGCTACCCGAACGGCTGGATCGCGATGCACTATTGTTCTACGAAGCCACAGCCTAGCCTCTTCTCCGTCGAGCTTGCACAGTAGATCAACGCCGTTGAGTCGCGTCTGGGCTTCGTCGTTTGCTATCAGGCGCAAACATCTGCCGAGTCGCTGCTTCAATCCGTCTTCATTCAAACGGGTCTCGCTGGATCGACGCTTGCGGGTCATTGCCGGATTTCTCCAGTCGTCAAAGCCAGTGCGCGGAGGACTCTGTAGATTGATAATGGGAGAAAACACCCGGCAATGATGAGTTCCACCAGCTATCCCGGCCGCAGGAGTTAAGTCCTCTTGGTTGAGTTTGTGATAAGAGCATCAAGAACGAGACTCTGGTACGGCTTGCATAATCGTAAAACCTGCACGAGCGAGAATTCTGGGGATGCTTCTGACCATCTCGCGATCCTTCTCACGCTCACTCTCGCTAAGTTCTTGCCATGGCACGAGGCCACTATGGAGCTTGCGCGAGGGATCGGTCGTATCGGCAAACTGCCACTCACGGTCGAGCTTATGCTTTACCCAGCGTTCATGTTCAATTTCGGCGAGACGCTCGAGAATCTCATCTGGGAAGGTTGGGGGACTATGCTCGCCGCGAGCCGGGGTCATCACATAGCCGGCAAGAACCAGTTTGTTGGGAATGTCAGCGACGTTGGCGCGATTTTCCGCTCGAGGCTCTTCGGCGAGTTCATCATAGGAAACCAGATGAGCGTGGGTCTTGAGTTCTTCGCTCGTGCTCTCGCCCTTCGAGTAACCCAAATCTCGCAGGCCATCGCAGAAGACCTCATGGGCTGCTTTCGCGCATCTGTCGAGGAGCTCTTCGTCGAGCTCGAGCTGATGCAGTTGCGTAAAGAACTCGCGCCCATCGACGTGGAGATCAAGTTGCTTTTCAGTCGGGAGAGCAGAACGTTCGAAGCTCGTCTTTCCTGCGAGGTGACTCATTCCGATCACCGCCTCCAAGGAACGCGCACCGTGTTTATAGCGGTCGACACTGAGCAGGGCATGGAGCACCCCGGAGTCGATGCGGGCGAGCTTTCTACCTCGGACATGGGTCATGATCTGAGGAGCGCCGCGTTCGAGCATGGAACGCGCCAGAATCGCCCTGCGAATGATATAGAAAGGATCTCCACCGCTGAGCTCCTGTGGGTTCGGGCCGAGGATATTGAGGTAGCCCCGCAGGCGGCTCACAAAGTCGGGAAGTTTGGCTGCTTTACGAGCACTCTCATCAAGGGTGGACAAAAAGTGATCCATTGATTCGCAGGTCCCACCGGCGAAGATGAAGATGCAGCGGCCGATGGGATGATTGAGCTGTCCCTGCTGGAACTCGCCGTCCTGCATCGGGGCGAGGAAGTACCGCAACCAGCCGAGCGCCTGCTGTGCGAGCGGTGTGTCGAATTCGTCCCAAAAGACAAGTGGGAGCCGGCCTCTCAGGCCCTCGTCGCGAACCTGATGGAGAGCGTCGATGAGTTCCTCGGGGCCTTCCATCTGGGACAGGTTGAATGTCATCGAAGTCAGAGAGGCAGCTCCGACACATCTGGCGACCTGTTTGACGGCAAAGGATTTGCCTGCTCCAGGAGGACCGAAGACAGCAATCGAGAGCGGTCGTTCCTGAGGCCGTTCGTTATATTCGCGGATCAAGCTTCGGATACTTTGCAGAGCCTCGATCTCACTGCGGTCGACTGTAAGGAGATTGCCGTAACGGCCAACCGGCACTCTCGACAGGGCCACATGCAGGCCCTCGAGCACAATTTGTTTGGCGATCCTGTCAAGCCATTCACCCCGGTGAGCATCGAGAATCGTCCATTGTATAGCACTGCTATCTGTTGACCACGCCGCAGGATCAGGAATTGAAACCGTCTCCAGAGGATCTGCCTTTGCGATGATTTCGGCTGCCAATGCAGCGACTGGGAACCGCAACTTCCAGTATTCCTCAAGATCCTCTTGCTTGTAGCCGCCGGTAAAAAGAAGGCGCATGCCGGCTACGCCACTTTGAATGCCGCGGGAAAAATCCGGGTTCTGTGGATTCTGCAAGAGTTGCAGGGCCAAGCTCGCTGCAAGGCACGAGGTATAACCAATCATCTGCCCAGGTTCATTGGCTGCCCAAGTCCCCTCCATACAGTCGGGGTCAAAGAGCAATTTTGCTTCGAGTGCGCCATCAGACCGGCGAGTAACCAGCACCGCGCCGGCGGTCTGGAAGGAGACGATCAGAGCTGCGCCCTGAGTCAGCGCATTGATACGTGGATTGTAGAGGAGCTCCCACAGCAGATCCTGCGCGGTGCGTTCCCACGAAACCTGCCGACTGATGTGGACCTGGCTCCGCCGCAGATCATCGGCTGAAATAATCGTGACCAAGCGCTCAGCGTGGTGCTCGATCAGGTACTCCCAGAGAGGGCCATTGGCCGCCGGGCCGGAGATCTTGACGAGAACCCAACCGCAATCGGCAGAACCCAGGGCTGCCGGCCACGCTTTATCGGTGTCGCGGAAACCGAGGTCGGCATCGTCGAGGATTACCAAATCAGCTTGGGCGGGATTACCGCTCAACTCGGGATTAACGCCAGAACCAGAATGTCTTCGGTCGAAACCGAGAAATCGCTCAACTCGCCACAATTCCGAACCACCCTTTGCTCCGGGAAACCGTGACCATTGAGCATAAGAGTGGTGATATGACTTATCTTCCGGCCGCGCAAGCTCTTCCGGTCCAGTCGGCATGAAGAGTTCAACGTCTGACTGGTCGTCCTTATCAAGGACTGCTGTTATCAGATCGCCGAGCATCGCGGCGCCCCCACGTTGGAAGCAAGTTCGAGTCAGACCTTCCGAACTCCACTTTCGGTCTGTGCCACTATCGCTGATCGAAGCAATGTTCCAGTCGATCGTGACATCGCCAGCGACAACAACAACCTGTGCCGGATTTCTGCTGATCATCCCACCCTCCTTCGGATACCGGAGTCTAGCTTTCACTTACGCACGTTGGCAAGAAATAGTCCACCGGAGCAGTTCCTCTTCCTCAGCCGCTTGCCTCCTCAGGAGGTAATCGTAGTCCTCGTGGTTTCCGCCGACAAAAACAACCGGGCAGACGATATCAGTCTTGATCGCCTCAACTAGCCGCTGCTCACGAGCACGGTGGCGAGCCGACAACACTACCAGCTCTCCCTGGCGTCAACCCTTTTTGCGGTGCCAGATCGTGTGTGATAGCTTCCTGAAACGGCTCATTGCTTCTTCCTATGTCCGTCGTCGTGGGGACAATCTCTGTTAAAGTGTAGTCGTTCATTAGGCCTCGACCTTTATTCCAGCGAGGGAGCAGAATGATGAGCCATGACGGTCAGTACGTTCTCATCATCCGCCACATGGATGACAAGAAAACCCGCTACATCACTGCCAAGAAGCTGGCCCGCCTTTTTCCGGCCAAGCCTTTCGCCCGGTGGAAGGCAAGCCTCGACGGCGGAGGCGCCACCGTGGTCATGCGAGCTGACAGCATGGCGTCCCTGGAGGCATTCAAGGAGTCTCTCGAGATGCTCGGTGCGGCAGTAGAGGTGGTCGACCAGCGGACCATGGGCGGCGCCAAGGTTTTCTGATCCTCGGTCTGTTCTGTGCTGGTATTCACCTGACACCTGGTCGCTATAGATAAGAGAAGCGGCCATGCGCGGTGTGCGCCGCCGCTCCGAGGATCTGGAAACGGCGGCCCGAATTGAAGCCTTGGATCGTAACCGGTGTGCGAGATGACCAAGTCGTGTTCCAAGATTGGGGTGGCGCCACATCGATTTTTCGTTCACATCTCCCAAAATATACACCGAGTCCTTGGCCCGGATCATGTACTGCCTTCGGGGGGAGGCGTAGCGTGGGCTTGGAATGATGAAGGATGAAGGGGGTTTTACTCCGCCCGGCGGCACTACCTACGGGACAGCCCCACTCCAGGCGCCAGTATCCGAGGATTCGAAGCCATCGGAGAAGATCGGAGTATTGTTGACCACGCGTTGCGCGTAGACATCGGTCGAACTGGTGGCGGAGGTCCGCCAGTCCCTCCAAGCGATAATTGCGCCGCCCAGACCGTCCGACGTCAGGGCCGATATGCTCTGGATGCTGACCGCATTTGACACGGCGACACCATCGGGTGCGCCCACTTCGCCTGCCGCCGTGACCAGCTGGGCATAGACATCCGCGGAGTCGTTACGCTGATCACTCCAGGTGATGATCGCCCCATGCGCTCCATCGCTGAGCATTTTGTGACTCTGTTGCTGGTCTTCCGCAGCGACGACGGCTACCCCATTCGGTATCCAGAGAGCTGCCGCTGCCGCATCGACACGTTGAGCGTAGACGTCGTAGAGAGTCGATGTCTGGCCGCGAATGTCGCGCCAGGCGATGATCGCGCCGGCCTCGCCGTCACTGACGATCTCGGGCATATCCTGGTCGTATTCGTGGTTGCAGACGACGACCTCGTTGGCCGGCCAATCCGGACCACCCACGGAATTGATCAGACGAGCCCGGATGTCGAACTTCGTCGTGCCCAGATCACGGCGGTCGACCCAGGCAACGATGGCGCCGCCCGCGCCGTCGCCGGCGATGACGGGATCGGTTTCACCGAGATCGGCGCGACTCGCCGCAATGCCGCCCACCGCCCAGAGTGACGCACCGTCGGGGTCGATGCGCTGAGCGTAGATGTCAAAATTAGTCTCGGCGTTGTTGCGGCCGTCCTCCCAGGCGAGCAGGGCGCCGCCCGCTCCGTCGCCAACCATCGAAATATCCCACTGGATCCCGGAGGCGGTGCAGACCTCTGCGCCGGCGGTCGAAGGCGCGCCTGTGGGCCACTGCAGTTCACCATCGGAATTGACACGCTGGGCGAAAATTACCCAACCGGGATCACGTTCGTCTTCCCAGGTGATGATCGCGCCACCGGCGCCGTCGCTGACGGCAATCGGCAATTCCTGGTCGCCGGTGAGGTCACAGATCGCAATGCCATCGCTCGAAGGGGCGCCCACTGGCCACCCAAGGGCGCCGGCGGAATCGATGCGCTGAGCGTAGATATCGTAATTGTCGCCGGCGCGGCGGTCACGCCAGACGACGATGGCGCCACCGGCGCCGTCGCTGACAGCGACCGCATGACTCTGGGAGCTACCTTCGTCGCAGACAACGACGCCGTCGAGGGTCCAGCGCACAACACCTTCGAGATCAACCCACTGCGCGTAGATATCGGTCGATGATCCTCGTGAATCATCCCAGACGACGATGGCGCCTCCCGCGCCGTCGGTGGTGATAGCGACCGGATATGTTGCCTGGGGCGCCGGGTCGGTACAGATCGGTACGTTGACCGACGGATCCGACGGCCATTCGGCCGAAACCGCACAGCAGAGCCCAAGGATGATGGCGAATACAGTGAGGTTCTTCCTGAACATGATGTCTCCCCATTTCCCAATGTGCGCCGTTTAGTTGGGGTTGTCCATATCCTGGAGCGACAGAATCCTGCACGATCGCGACAAATGAAACGGCGCCGGGTACATGCATCCAGCTTCTTTCTCCGAATCGATCACAACGGCATCTCGTCGGACCACCGGGTGGTGTCGCCGGTCTCGAAGTTGTCCGCGAAAATCCATGTCGGAGAGTAGGCCCGAAACGGCCTTGAACTTACCGAGGACGCGATGCTGTTCGCATCCGAGTCCGGATCGCCGCTTCCGTCGAAAACCAGCCCGATCGCCAGCCAGACCTCGTCGCTACCGGTCCCCAGGTCAAGGTCGATCTGTGCCGTCGTATCGGTCGAGTAGCCGCCGGTCTGCCCGGAATCGAGATCCGGCGTCCGGGTCCATCCGCCCTGGCCGCCGTCCATCGTCGGAAGGCTGCCCTCAGGCATTCGGCGATACCAGAGGGAATAGGCCACAACCATGCTCGACCCGGCCTCGCTCAGCGCCTCGGCGCCTGCTGGTGGAGGCGCCCATGAGAGATGGAACTTGATCACATTCCCCGTCTGATCGACCACACTGACCCCAAGACTCTGCCCATTTCCGATCAAGGGTGCAACAATCGAAGAACATCCGCCACAGATCCGGTCCTGGGCGGCGTCGAGGTCGGTATTGGCATCGCCGACGTTATGATCCACTCTGACCGCCGCCCAGCGACCGCCGTCGTCGGTGCTCGTGCCTTCGGCGAGGAGGA
>JAIOSJ010000147.1 GCA_021107705.1 Thermoanaerobaculales bacterium
AGTTTCCGACCTCGCCGACAACGATCACGTGAGCGCCCGCCAACACAGCGCCGTCGATGCCGACCAGCTGCAGGTCAAAAGCACCGACGGGCACAGCAACCACAACAACGAGGACAAGGATCAATTTCACAATGTTTTTCATTCGTCGGCCAAGCCTCCTGCCACACCCTGCGGAGATCATATACGTTCCGGTCGGGTGAGTGTTTGCCCTTGAGGACCAATCGGGTTATTCTGGTGCCGACAAACGGGTTGGTTGAGCCCGAGTTCCCATGCCGGTGTGCAATTGTGCGCTCTCGGCAGGGTGAACCCGGGCCAGGGAAGCCGGTGAAAAACCGGTGCGGCCCCCGCCACTGTGACCGGGGACGGATCACTCGCGGTTCGATTTTTCAAATGAATTTTCGGCCGACCACTGGTTGAGATTGCTCTCGACTGGGAAGGTGAGATGGTTCGGAAGCTCTCCGCAGCTCTGCTGTGAGAGGGTGGATCCGGGAGCCAGGAGACCTACCACCCCACAGACCGAAACGGGAGGTTTCTCATGTCCATTCGTCTCACTGTGCTCAGTAGAATTATGCTTGCCCTGGCCGTAATGACCGCCGGCGTCGCCTCGGCGCCGGCCGATGATCAGGTATTTGCCAACGAGATCACCGTGACCGCCACCGGTGAAGAAGAATCTGTCGAAGACGTTCCGCTCCCGGTAACCGTGATCACCCGTGAAGAGCTGGATGACGCCCAGGCGGAGACGGTCACCGAGATGCTGCGCCGAGTACCCGGCGTGACCGTCATGCAGAGCGGAGGAAGTGGATCACTGACCTCCGTCTTCACCCGCGGCACCGAAAGCGACCATACCCTCGTGCTCTTTGACGGTATCAGACTCAATTCACCGGAATTCGGGGGCTATGACTTCAGTCAGATGTCGACGGCCGGCCTCGACAGAATCGAGGTGGCGCGTGGTCCGTATTCCGCCCTCTGGGGCGCCGACGCGATAGGAGGCGCCATCAATTTCATTCCGGCACGCGGGCGCGGCGATGTCTCAGGCAGCCTGATCGGTGAGGGTGGTGAAGGATCGTGGAAAAGGTACGAGGCTTTCGTCGGCTACGGCACAGAGACCTATGACCTCTATCTTTCGGGCTTCAAGAGGGAGGGAGAAGACGACCTCGAGAACTCGGACTTCGACCTCCAGCAGGGGTTGGTCGACGTCGGTTGGCACTGGGGAACGGGAAGTCGTATCGCCGTCTTGTACCACGACGTCGAGTCGGACCTCGGAATTCCCTTCACCGCGCCGGGCAGCCTCACTCCGGACCGTCGGCAGAAGAGCCACCAGCGCACACTGGCCGTGCCGCTGAAGTGGCGTCTTGCAAATGACTGGAGGATTGAGGTCACGGCTTCAACGGTTGAACGTGAATTCGATTTTTCCGATCCGAACGACCCGTGGGGTTACACCGAATCGCACACCGATGCAGAAAGTACCCAAGCCCGACTCGCCTCCCATCACACACTCGGAAGCCACCAGCTCTCTTGGGGTGGAGAGTGGCGCGAGGACGAGGTCTCTTCCACGAGCAGTTACGGTACGGCCCTCGATGGGATGGACTCGACCGTGACGAGTCTCTTTGCCCAGGACGTGTGGAAAATCGACAAAGATCTGAGTCTGATCATCGGCGCCAGATGGGACGACACCGACGAGTGGGGTTCGGAGTTTTCTCCCCGCCTCGCCTTCGCGTGGGTCTTTTCGGACACTCTGGAATTTCGAGTCGCTTACGGTGAGGCCTACCGCCAACCCTCAATCGGCGAGCTCTATTTTCCGGGGTTCGGCAATCCGGATCTCGTACCGGAAACCTCCAAGTCATTCGAGGTCGGCTTCAACCTCAGTGGGCCCGGAAACGGCGTCACTCTTGAGCTCAACGCTTTTAAGACCGACATCAACGACCTGATCCTCTTCGATTTCCTGACCTTTTCCAATGCGAATATCGGCGAGGCCGAAATCAAGGGAGTCGAAGGAGTGGTCAATATTCCGATCACTCAGGACCTGAAGTCAGCATTTCAGATCACCTGGTTGGATACCCAGGACGGATTCGGCAATGCCTTGTTGAGACGTCCAGAGTGGAGCGGTTCCTACAGTCTCCACGGCGCCCTTCTCCCATGGCTTCGTGGTGATATCGCCCTGATTTACGTCGGCGATCGCGATGACGTCGATCCGATCACCTACGGCACCTCAACGGCGGACAGTTTCTTCACGGCCTCAATGTCCCTTGCACTCAAGGTCTGGGACAACGCCGAAGTCACCTTGCGCGCAACCAATCTCCTCGATCAGGAGTACGAAGAAGTCCTGGGCTACCCTGCTCCCGGCCGTCGTGTCCTCGGTGGACTCCGGCTGGATTGGTAAAGAAACTTCTGTTTTCGATGTAAGAATCCTGAATTCCTGCAAATTTTCTGAAGTAAGGGAAACCATGTGGAATTTCTTACGTATGAGCAATTGTTGCAATATGTCGGAGATCGTGTTTCACTATTGTTTAGGAATAGAAAAGGAGAACATGAGAATGAAAAAGACTTTCTTGATCTGCGCTGCTGCGATGATCGTGCTGGGTGCCGCGACTGGTGTATTCGCCTGTGGCGAAAAGGCAAATGCGGCGAAAAGCGTCGATGGGAGCAGTGCCTGCTGCCCAGAGGCCGCTGCCAAGGCCGCCTATGACAAGGCCTACACCGAAAGCGGTTGCGCCAAGACGGCGAAGGGCGCTGCACAGACAGCGATGGCCTCAGCCACCTACAAGAATACTTTCGCCGAGACCGGTTGTTCCAAGACTGCCACCAAGGCCGCATACGATGCTGTGAACAAAGAGACCGGTTGTTCCAAGACGGCAGTTTCCGCTGCCACTGCTGCCGCACGACAGGCCGCCTACGACGCCACCTACGCCACGAGTAGTTGCGCCAAGTCGTCCGGAGCTGCGGCCGAGGAAGCCGAGAAGGCGGCCGGAGCCCTGTTGGCCTCCACCACCGATACGTCTCCGATAAAGAAAAGCGCTCCTGCGATAGCGAAAAGCGCTTCATAGACCAGTCTCCTCCTGATTCGGGAATTGTTTCCGAATCTCCCCCCTTTTCACCGGTGGCGCCCGGGCTTCGGCCCGGGCGTTCGCCTATGTGTTCGCGGTCGCCTCGAGCGCAGATGACGCCAACTCGTCCAACGCTTTCCCAAGCAGGGCCTTCACCGGAATGGATCGCAGAACCCTCAGTTGCAGACGCTCGCCGGCACTCAATGCGCCGGCGCCTATTCGGCCAATCCAATGCCATCGTGCTCCTGATAGTCGTCAAAAATTTTCACCGATCCTCCAGATCGCCTTCGCATTTCAAGTTCAGAAAATCCTCGATCCGTAACTCCAAATAGGGAT
>JAIOSJ010000042.1 GCA_021107705.1 Thermoanaerobaculales bacterium
CCACCAATCCGGTGATCGGGGACGCGGGTCCTCGAATTTACAAAGCAATCGCCTCCAAAGGGGGGTTGATGTACATCGCCTCCGGGGCCAGGGACAGCATCTTGAGAGATCACAGGTAACTTGGTAGGATCGCTAATGCCATGATAGAAACCATCACCGGGATAACATTCTTCGCCGTTATCGCACTGCTGTTTGTATTTGCCAGTCGCCGCGATCGTCAGAGTGAAGCCGATCGGAGCGATCTCATTTTGATCTACAGAGAGTCGGCAATGGCGGATCCAGACGAGATTCTAAAGATGAGTCAAACTGCGCAGGATCTAGCTCGAGATATTCTGAGATAGAAAGACCTCGCCTCGCCGGCAGCGAGAGGCGGTTTGGGGCGATCTGCCGAGGGTCGAACGGGCAATTCACGGGAAGGCATTCATTTCAGTGCCTTTCAGTGCTTAGCCTTCCCAACTTTAGGAACAAATTGTCCATGACGAGGAGTTGGTTATGCCTCGGATGCGAAGGCGATTCATGGAAGGCGGCGTCAACCACTTCTTCAATAAATTTTTCCAAAGAGGGGAGGTGCCGACCTTGCCCGGTTTACCCGGGTGATAAGGAAAGCAAGGATGACTGAACCTTAATATTGGGAAGGTTAGGTCCGCAAACCTGGCACGGCTTTCTATTCCATCTCAAAATGAGTTCGGAATCCTCTACTTCAGGCGCTCTTGGATGCGGTCGTAGACGTCTCTCCGATGGCCGACAGCCACAATCAGAATTTCGAGCTGGGCCTCGGTTACGCGGTAGACGATTCTCCAGTCACTGGTGCGCCATGACCTCAGGCCCTTGAGCGTGAGTTGCAGGGGTTTTCCTCGGGTCGGGTCCTCGACGAGGCGCTCGATTGCCGCCCGTACCTGTGCTCGCGTTCCGGGGTCGAGTTTTCGGATGGCTTTGGCCGCAGTCGGAGTGTAGTTAACTATCCAGCTCACCCCAAAGCTCCTCATGGGACACCAGATTGTGATCCGAAGCCTCTGCGAGTCCCTGGCGGACCGCTTGGGACAGGTCAGGATCCGCGAGGATCTCCAGCGTCTCGACGAGACCGTCGTACTCTTCGATTGAAAGGAGCACGCCGGCTGGGCGTCCCGAACGCGTGATGATGATCCGTTCACCGATTTCCGAGACCTCGGCGAGAAGTCTGGGAAGGTGGGTTTTTGCGTCGGATAACGTCACGGTGCTCATGGTCTCTCCAGACTATAATTTAGACCATAATTGTGGTCGTGTCAACGATGGTCGCCGTTTCCTAACGCGCAGAGACATCTCCCGACTCGACAAGGGGATAGCAAACGTGCCCAACACCCCTTTGCGTATCCGTCGTCAATGATCTTGCGTTTGCGAGAGCTTTTTGCCTCAAGTCGGCAAAGGGGTGCATGTCACCTACCCGATGAGACACGGACGGCACTGGAAATGTTCGCCGACGATTTCGAGACGGAAGCTTTCGGCGTCAACGGATTCTACACCGCGAGTGATTTCATTATCTTGGCGGACCGGTTCGACCTGATCCCTGCACGTCGCGACCGGATTTTGGCTGCCTTTGCCCAGAGTGATCGCCTGAATCAGGTGATGGCTCTGGTACGAAGTTCGTTTCTCAGCCGGGAAGCCCAGGAAGCCTATCTGACGATCTGTTCCGATCGACGAAAGGCGCTGGCGATACCATTGTGAGCGTAACCCGACCGTCTCCGCCGCACGGTGCCGGCGCCAATAACGGGGACACTGATTTATCCTTGCATTTTCTCAATAGATCTTTCCGAGGTGGGGGGGTACTGACCTTGCCGGGTTTTTCTCGGGAAATAGGGAAAACAAGGATGGGTGAACCTTAATGTTGGGAAGGTTAGACCAGGCACTGTTTTCATCGATCAAACTGAAGGTCGGTGGTCCCGGCGCTGCGGTTGAATATGCTGTCAAAGGCATCGTTCATTGAAGTCGTCGCTGAAGTTAGATTCCTCACTGAACTGTGGTAGCCTGATACCAAGAAACGGATATTTGACGACAGGCTGCAACTCGTCGGTCCGGCGTGATGCTGTGGGGTTCTCACTCGCTGTGATGTCGGTTGGCGCGGAGCATAGAACAGGGGGAGGACACATGAGATCAGCAGTGTTTCGCGGTATGTCGATCGCCGTAGTCGTGATGGTGGTGCTCGGAGCGACTGCGGTGGTTAGCGCCGGCGAAGGCGTGATGGAGATCAACCAGACGGTGGTCGAGCAGGGGCTACCCCCGTGCTCCTACCTGGGCGCCGGTTTTCCGTGTGACATTAACTCGTCAGGGAGTTACGTGCTGACCGGTGACCTGGTAGCGCCTGATCAGAACACCGACGTCATCGTGGTGCGCTCCGATAACGTCACAATCGATCTTAACGGCTTCTCGATCATCGGCCCCAACGACTGCACGCTCAACGACACCGTCATCGAGTGCACCGCCGTGGGTGGGGGAGTCGGTATTCTGAGTTCGATCGGCGACAACATTACCGTGCGCAACGGAACGATTCGGGGAACCGGAGACTCGGCGATCGCGTTGCAGGATAGGACCACCGTCGAGAATATCCAGGTCCGCGATGCAGGCTCTGAGGCGATCATCGTGGGCTCGGACAGCCATGTCGTATCGTGTACGGTAACCGAGGTCAAGGGCTCGGCTGTCTACCTCTTTGGCAGCAATGCGGTTGTGCGCGACTGCCAAGTAAGCATCATCGACAAGGTGGGTGTCTACGTCGAACTCGAGGGCGCGACCATCACCGGCAATACCATTATGAGGACCGGTTTCTTTGCCGGCGGCGAGGGCATTTATGTCGCCGGTTCGGCGACTGTCGTCGGCAACACGGTCCATCGCAGCGGGGGGCACGGCATCGTCGTCGGCGCAAACGGGCTGGTCCGTGGCAACGTCGTTTACAACGCGCAGAACAGTGGGATCGTCTTCGGGGGCATGGGGTCGGCGATCGACAACATGGTCTCGATATGCGACGAGTACGGAATCACCTTCTCCGCAGCCGGCGGAGCGTTCGGCGGCAACACCATCGACGGCAACCTCTTGGGGCCGGTCTACGTAACCGGTCCGGGTGCGGTCGTGGAACTCAGCACCAACGCCTGTGACGGCGGCATCATGTGCCTGGGGCCATAGGGCGCGCACCATGGAGGCGCTCAGACCTTGTGGTTGGTTCGCCATGTCAGTGGCCTCGGCGGTCCTGGCTGCGGCAGCAACGGCTCCGGCCGTCGCTCAGGCCCCGCCCGCAGCCTACGACCTTTCCCTGGACACCGCCGCATCGGTTTCCGGTCCGGTGGTCGGTGATCAGGACATCCTCACCTTCATGCTTTCCCCGCCCGGCTTCGGGCTGCTCCATGAGCTGCGCGCGCACCTGCCGGCCGGTGTCGGAGTCAACGCCATCACGGTCTTCTCGGACGGCTCGGTGGTCTTCTCGCCGGACACCTCAGTGACGGTCGGTGGCGCCACCGCGAGCGATGAGGATCTGTTGCTGTGGGACACATCGAGCGACACTTTCTCGGTGCTCTTCGATGGGTCGGCGATCGGGTTGCCCGGCGCGGTCGACATTGACGCCGTTTCCGCGCTGTCACACAGCAGCCCGCCGGAGCTCTACTTGTCGCTTGACGTGGCCGCTGAGGTCGGCGGTGTGACCATCGACCCCGGTGACATCCTGCACTGGAGTCAGGCGTCCGGCTTGACCGTTGGGTGGTCGGCGAGCGCCATTTTCGGCGTCGCCGCCGGCTCGGTGTCGGTCGATGGTCTTGCGGTGTTCGATGACGGCTCTCTGGTGCTCAGCGTCGACCACCCGGTGAGCGTCGGCTCGGTGCACGCGATCGACTCGGATTTGTTGCGCTGGGACGGCGTGACCCTCAGTTTGCATCGGCGACTCATTGATGACGGGTTGCCCGCGCTTGGCGTGGACATCGACGGCTGCGACCTGCAGTATGGGCCGGGCCTCTACGCCGCAGCCTTTTCCCCGGGCGTGGTGTCGACCATTGGCGAGGTGGCGGTGACCGTCACCTACAGCGACGCCGACAACGAGTCGGCGCAGGTGCTCCAGGTGGACAGCGGTGTTGGCATGGGGTGGTTGTTGGCCCAGGACAGCGGCTGCGGGGCGCCGTTGTGTGATGGCGACTTCCGCAACGGCGAAGCATACCTGGGCACGGCGTTCATGCCCGCTGGTGCGACCACAACCCTGGATTTTTCGGGCGGCGATGGTCGTGACTCCACCGTGTCGTCGGTGTCCGGCCCCACTTTTGTCAGTGAGCCCGGTGACGCTGATGGCAACGGCGTGCGCGACGCGCACGACTTGGCGCGGATCATCAACGAGGTCGCCGACAGCAATCCCACGGCTTCGATCGGCGACGTGCGCGGTGGGCTGGTCAGCGACTCGTGGGGCGGCACAGACAGCAACGGCGACAACCAGATCGGTGCGGACGACAGCGCGGCGGCGTTGCCGTTCGTTTTCGCTACGCCGGTGAAATAGTGTCTAGAAGCTCGGTCGAAAACCCCTCTTTTAGCGAAAATTCATGCCTGGTCTAACCTTCCCAGCTTTAGGAACAAATTGTCCATGACGAGGGGTTGGTGATGACGTGGATGCCAAGGCAATTCATGGAAGGTGGCGTCAACCGCATTCTCAATAGATTTTTCCGAGGTGGGGGGGTACTGACCTTGCCGGGTTTCTCGTCGGTAGTAAGGAAAGCAAGGATGGGTGAACCACAATGTTGGGAAAGTTAGACCAGGCACTGATTTCGAATGATGTCGAAGAGCTTCTCCCGCTCGATGGCGGCCTGCTCCTTGTTGACGCCATACTTGAATCCTTCGCCCTGCTGATAGCCGGGGTCGTTGACCATCTGGGCGAAGATGACAGCCCGTGCAGCCGCCAGCGGGCGACGGGCCCACCAGAGGTGCAGGGTGGATGGGTGGCCGTGGCGGATGGATTTTTCTCGGGCCGCTGCGGCATTGATGTCGTCCAGCGGTAGTGCTACCTCAATCAGCTTCTTCGGTACTTTGATCTTTGTTTCTTTCATCTCGTCCTATTTCCACTCTTGGGGTCGTCGCAGGATGTGGCCGCTTTTGGTCTTTATTGAATTCGCCATGAGGTTCTTTCGAAGATTGCCCTCGCCAATCACGAAGGCGGCGTTTGCTGTTTTTCTCGGTGCATCTGAATCTGTATGATGTGGGGTATTAACCCCGCCGGTGAGAGCATCATCGGCCCGACGCCACCTCCCGGGTGGCGTTTCTTTTTTCCAAGCCCGGCCGGCAGCCCGCACACCCCGGCCCCTCATGTTGTTGCCTCCGGACTCACTGCCTTGCTCAGCAGATCCTTCAGTTGATAGTTGATGCTCGCCACCCCTCCGAATCCGTACCGAATTGATCGCCTCAAGAGGTACTCGAGACATGAAGGTGCGGTCCGTATGGGGAATGAACAGGCTGAATCCCCAAGCGACCAGTCCGCCAGAGGAATGAACAGAACGGCC
>JAIOSJ010000215.1 GCA_021107705.1 Thermoanaerobaculales bacterium
AAAAACTCGGCGTCCACCCCTTGTATCGCGCCCTTCGGCCCGACAAGATGGCGCTGGTTCAGATGGATCAGGTCCTGCGGGCCCATCAAACCGACCGGCTTGAAGAGATTCCCCTCTACGCGATGCTCGAAACCCCGAATGACGATCTGAAGCGGCGCGCCGACCGATTGGGGAGAAGACTTCGCAAGGTCGGTGTGCCGGCCCATCGGTGCGCCACCCGCGCCACTCTGGGTGGCGGCACGACTCCCGACGAGACCCTCCCGAGCCACGGATTGGAGCTTCCGGGCGGGCAGAGTCTTCTCGACGAACTGCGGCAAGGTTCGCCTCCTGTCATCGGTCGTATCGAGGATGCTCAGGTCTTGATCGACCTGCGAACGGTCCTTCCTCACCAGGATCGCCTCTTGGTGGCTGAGACCGAAGCCGCCTACAACAGGGCTACGGACGGCCACAAGCGCCAAGCCGGCGGCAAATAGAGGTAGATCAACGCCGCGAAAGCCAAGAAGGTGCCGAAAGGGAGCGCTGTTTTCGACGTGCCGCGGCCGGAGATCATCAGACCCGCACCTACGATGGCGCCGAGGATTGCCGCGACGATTAAGACCCACAAGCAAGCGGCCAAACCCAAGACCGCACCGATTCCGGCGAGGAATTTCACATCCCCCCAGCCCATGCCCTCCTCACCCCGGATGAGCTTGTAGAGGACAATCACAGCGATCGGCAGGGCGGCGCCCATGACGGCGCCGAGAAGGGAGTCCAGCCACCATGTAACACCGCCCATAAATGACGCACCAATGCCCAAGAGGATTGTGGGATAGGTGATCACGTCGGGAAGAATCTGATGATCGTAATCGACCAGTGCCAGGACAAGACAGATCCACGAGAAAACGAGCGCCTCAGCCCCGGCGATATTGAGGCCCCAGGTGTGCACAGCCAGAACCGCGAGAACACCTGCTGCAGCTTCAACGAGAGGATAACGGATGGATATCGGGTTATTGCAGTCCCGGCATCGTGCGCGAAGAATCAACCACGACACGATCGGCACGTTGTCATACCAACGAATCGGGACACCACAGGCCGGGCATGCCGAGCCGGGTCTGACGATCGATCGCCGCAACGGCACACGAAAAATCACCACGTTGAGGAACGAACCTACGATCGCGCCGAAGGCAAAGACCCAAAACCCAATCAATTCTTGCGGCAACTCAAACATTCGTACAGTTCCTCCTGTTGGCGGACCATCAGATCGATATCAAAATCATCCAGTCCTTCGGGCGCGGCCCGAGCCAATCGTTCCCTGAGTTCTTTGTCTTGAATCAAGCGGCTCATCCGATCCGCCATATCCTCAACCGCCCCGGGTCGAACGAGAAAACCGTTCACGCCGTCCCGAAGCACCTCGGATGTTCCGTCAACATCGGTCGCCACAACCGGCACCCCCGCGGCAAGAGCCTCGACGACCGTTCGCGGCAGACCTTCGTGCCTCGAACTCAGGACCGCAACGTCCGTCAGGCTCAAGACTTCGGCCACGTCGTCGATCCAGCCCGGCAGACAAAACCTGTCCGACAGCCCGAGATTCTTCACCAGAGCCTCGATCGCCGGCCGCATCACCCCGTCCCCAACCATCACAAAGTGGATCTCCGGGCAGGTCTCGGCCACCCTGGCCGCCGCCTTCACAAAGTCCAGCGGCGCCTTCTGCGGCTTGAAATTCCCAATTTGGGTAACGACCATCGCATCGTGCGGCAAGCCCAAACGCAGACGCAGGGGGGCCGGATCCGGGAGAGTCACAAATCGTCCGAGATCGATTCCCGAGCGAATCACGCTCA
The DNA here is from genome assembly GCA_021107705.1 of Thermoanaerobaculales bacterium. Taxonomy (GTDB): domain Bacteria; phylum Acidobacteriota; class Thermoanaerobaculia; order Thermoanaerobaculales; family Sulfomarinibacteraceae; genus JAIOSJ01. Next base: position 1,818 of record JAIOSJ010000215.1, read on the forward strand.
CCGCCTCGGGTGGATAGATCCCCAGTTCTTCCCCCCGAATCCGGTTGGCGTGCGACACGGCAATGAAGTGTGTGGTCCAGGGAGCAGCTCGCCGTTCCGCCGCGAGAAACAAGGCCCTCTTTGCAGCTGACTGCAGTGGAGTGAAGCCCCAACCATGAATCGAGTGGACCACCACGGCCACACCTTCGAACCGCGCCGCCAGGCGACCGAGAATGCCGGCTTTTGATGAGTGCGTGTGCACGATATCGGGCCGAAAATCTCTGATCACCTTGCGTAACTGACGAAAAGCTGCCAGATCCTTCAGCGGGGCGAGAGGGCGTACGAGATGCTGAATTTCGTGTAGGGCCACATCCCCGAGGACGCGAGCTTCTCCATCCAGGATGTCTCCCGAACCCCAGGCCAAAGCCACCTCATAGCGCGACCGGTCGAGGTGGCCGACGGTGTGAAGAGTGTTCTTCTGGGCGCCTCCCAACTCCAGCCTGGTAATGACGTGCAACACCCGCAGCATGAGATCAATCTCCGAATGAGCGGATGAAACGCCGAGCCGAGTTCATTCCATCGAGAATCGCATCTTCCATAGCTGAGTATTTCCACTCCGCCCAACGTCCCGTCAGCTGGACTCCGTGATCGGCATAGAACTGCCTCAGAGTCGCAACCGCCTCACGCCGATGATGATCGAAGACCACGTAGGCCGGATCAAGCATCGTGAGAACCCTTTCCTCGATATTTTCTTGGTCCAGGAGGCCGATATCGACCAACGCCCTCTCGGCGGTCGCCATGAGATCCCCTGGCACGCCGCCGTCGGGATCGAGACTGATTTCGACCGAAACGGTATGGCAGCCTTCAGGCGCGACCCCACCGTGATTCGAGGGAAATCCAACCCGATAGAAGGGAAACTGAATCTCCGGGAAATACAACCAGTGATGATCAACAGGAGCGGCGCCACGAACTCCCAAGGCGAGATTCACGACCCTCACCCAGCGCAGGGCCCTGCGGGCGTCCACCACCTCCTGCGGCAGATCGTCCGCGGTCCGGTCGACCAGGAGGGGGAGAGAGAGCGTGGCGACGAGATGATCCCAGGACAGTCGTGAGCCATCCGCAGTTTCCACCCACTTCTCCCCGAGGTTCACTTTCACGACCTCGGCGCCGAGATGAAGACCAGCGATCCGCCCGGCTACCGAATCCGGGAGAAGGCGGATGCCTCCTTCGGTCGGGTAGCGGAAAACGGCGTTGTAACCGACGGCTTCGTCATGGAGCCCGAGGGCCCCATCCACGACCTCTTCGAGGTCCGGTTTCGGCACGTAACGACCGACCCAGTCCAGACAGAGCTCTTCGGCTTTTGTTCGGTAGAGCTTCTCATTGTAGGGAAAGAAAAAATGTTCAGCCAATCCTTCGCCGAAGCGTTCCAACACCCATTCGCGGAAGCTAGTGGGTTCTTCTCCTCCCCGGTCGGCCCAGGCTCGGACAAAACCGAGTAGGCAATCCCGGCGAATCCGCGGCGGCAGGCCCCAGGTGTGAATCTGGATCGGATAGGGCGTGATTTCCCCACCCAAATGGATCCCCGCGTTTCGGGTATGGACGTCGAGTCGAGACCAGATGCCGAGATCCTTGAGGTATTCCTTCGTTTCGTCACAAGCGACATGCAGCAGATGGCCGGTGTAATCGAAGGTGTATTTGCCCTGTTGCAAGGACCGGCAGACGCCCCCCGCCTCCGCTTCACGCTCGAGGACCGTCACCACCAAACCGGCATTCCCGAGCCGCTCAGCCACCACAAGACCGGCCAAGCCACCACCGATGATCAGAATTTTCTTCATGCAGAACTCATGTCGACTTTGGCCAGCCACACGAGAAAAACCAGGGCGATGAATCCGGCCCCGGCTGCCAGGATCATGGTATGGAAGGGCTGCAGGTAAAGGGCCACGATCCCGAGGCTTCCGCTCACAACACCAAGGGCGTAGATCACCACCACCGTTTTGGTGGTGCTGCCGCCGAGCCGCCGTCGCAGGCGTAAGGGAAAGTGATCCGGACTCCCGTGATAAATCTTGCGTCCCGCCCTGATCCGAAGAACGGTGACATAGACGGTGTCGAGGATCGGCAGGGCCAAGATAAAGAGCGGCACCACCCACCCGACAGGGTTGTGGCGGGTGTAGTCCATGACCATCGCCAAAGCTCCGAGCGTCAAGCCGACAAAGAGCGAGCCCGAATCACCAAGATAGATCTGTGCCGGCGGAAAATTGAATTTCAAAAAACCGAGTAGAGCGCCAATCAGAGCCACCGTGAAAGCGGCAACCACCCAGCGGCCGTTCAGGCTCGCAACCACCAGCAAAAAGCCGGCCGCGATGACACCGACCCCGCTCGCCAGTCCATCCATGATGTCCAATAAATTGAAGGCGTTGGACAGACCCACCAACCACAGAACTGTGATGACGATACGAAGCCACAGCGGCAGGATCACGAGATGAACCGAAATCCCGGCCTTCACCAGCACGAAGACAGCCACCAACTGACCCAAAACCTTGGCCTTGGGTGTCAGAACTCCGAAATCGTCGATCAGACCAAGGGTCGCAACAATGGTCGAAGCGAGCAACATCGCCAGGAGATCGCGGTCCAAATCGTAGGTCATGCCGAGGGACAAGAGAAAGGCCGTAAAGACCGCCAACCCACCGAGATAGGGCACCGGCTCGCTATGATTTTTGAGATTTCCGTCGGGCCGATCGACGACGCCGAAATCCAACGCCGCCCTGCGAGCCATCGGCACGCCTACCAAGGCCAGAAAGTAGGCCAAAAAGAAACCGAGAACGAGTTTGATCAGCATGGCAGTCTTTTCAGTCTCTCCCGCGGCCACCCCGTTCGTCGCCGCCACTCCCCTTTGACCAACGACAACCGCCGACGGAGATGAATCAGCAGTGACGGCCGGCGAAGAACACCCAGCTTGACGAGGGCGAGATCCCACACCAAGAGTACGGGGGCCAGCCGAATGAGATCAAGGGTGTGGAGGTGACGAATCAAGGTCATCCAACGATTCGTGAGAATACACGCTTCCAAATGAGGCGGTCGACGCCAGCGCAAGGGTCCTCTCCCCTCGACCGCACCCGCTCCCCGGCCGTGCTCGGCCCGGGCGGTCGGCTCGAACCACACCTTCCAGCCGGCATTGGTCAGGCGCCAACCCAACTCGAGATCCTCCCAGAAGCAAAAGAAATTCTCCGCCCAGGGACCATTCTCCTCAACGACCGACTCGAGAGCCTCGCGACGAAATACCGCCAAGGCGCCACAGGCGGCGAGAACCTGCCGGGGCTTGAACTCCTCCGGGTCCAGCTTCTTGCCATAACCCCGGTCCAGAACTTCCAGAGTCCATTTCTTCAAAACCTGCCCCGCGCTGTCCACCGTTTTTCCGTCCGGACGCAGCAGGAGCGGCGCCACACACCCAACCTGGGGGTTTGCCTCCATGACCTCCACGCATCGGTCAAAACACTCGGGTCCTACCCGAACATCGGGATTCATGAATGCGATGTATTCGGCGTCGCCGCCCAACAACGCAAAACCCCGATTACACCCCCCGGCAAAACCGGTGTTTTCGTCGATGGCGACAACATCCACCCGGTCGCTCCCAACCCGCCGAGCGAGGGCTACCGAGTCGTCGGTTGAAGCGTTGTCGATGACTAAGATCCTGCCAGCCCGCGTAGACTCTTCAAGAGCCCTCAGGCATCCACTCAGGTCCAGCACCCCATTGTGAGATATAACTACCGAAGATACGGTGCACTCCCGAGAAAGCTGAGTTGACGCTCGAATCATCTCCATATCACCAACCAGAATAGTACCGGTTCCAGCGACAAATAACCTCTCGCCACTACCCGACCGAATGGACTGGCCTTGGTCTGTCTCAGGGAGGGGATCCGGCCAGGGTGGTGGGCCTCAATTGATGCCTATACGACCTTGACCGCTAAAACAAAAGTAGTTGAGGCGAGAATATGGGCGCGGGGATGGCGGTTGAGCAAGATGTCGAGGAACCGAAGGGGCAGCAGCAGGATCCGCGCCCCGACCATCGCCAGTGCCCGCAGACCTCGAATGGGAACCAGCATGCTAACGTATTCGACCATGAGGTCTGAGATCATCCAGGAGGGCCCCACGCATACGCCGCTCCCTTGGATTTCGAATCCTACCTTCTCGAAAATCAATTTGTGTCCTTCGAGCGTTGGATTGTAGAAATGGCTTGGATAGGCGTGGAATTTCTGAAGAAAGGGGGTAACGCTGAAAACCTCTCCTCCTTCCTCAAGCACCCTATACATCTCGCGAACTGCGACCTCCGGTTCAGTGAGATGTTCGAGAACAGCCTCACATTGGATAGCCTTCACCGAACTGTCGGCGTACGGCAAACGGTGGGCATCGGCAACCACATCGACATTGTCGAATCTTTCGATATTAAGGTTGACAAAGAATGGGTGTATTCTCTTTGGCCCTCCTCCGATCGATACGCAAAGCGAATCGTCTGACAAACGAGAAAGCAGTCCGCTCCATGCCTCTCGCGAGACCCGTGAACGCTGATCGCCGAAGGATGCAAAGAAAATATCAATGAGCCTCCCAGGATCGAATCGAGCATCAGATCCATACTCTTTCTTCATTGATTGGTCGTGCTGGAAGAGAAACTCCTCCCGACTTTCTGATGAGAGGAAAATCGGAACTCCCTGGTACATGGGATAGGAGTGACCAGCATCGGCCGTCCTCAACCCATCCCGTTCTATGACCAGCTGTCGCTTGGATTCCGGGCAAACCAACAAACCTCGACGAATCTGCTCCTCAATTGTCAGCACAGGTCCGACCTCCTTGGGATCGACGCTATGGTACGGCACTTCAGTCAGTGGCGTCCACCGATGTAGCTCAAGAGGTCGGTGCGCTGTGTGTAATCCGGGGCGAATCTCGGGGACATGGAAAACCGCATCAAAGAGCAGTAGATGTGCCTTTTTGCCGATCGTATGTGTTCCCCGGCTCCCACTTGAACAGACGATGGAGCTCAGCCGCTCTTGCAGCAAGTGAGCATTGGCCGTAGGATCGTCTTAACCCGTCTTTCTTACCGGGTTTCGTCGCGAGGGCGGCGAGGTGCCGTTCCCTGTGGGTTTTCGACCCAAGGCGCGCGCAGTCGTACTTGACCTTACGTTGAGTACGCCGAGGCAAGAAAGCGTCACTGGGTATGATGCATCGCCGGCCGCAGCAGGAAGCCGGTGAGATTAGCGGGCTACTGAAACTCCTGAGAACAGCGAGTACTATTGAGAGAAGAGGAGGCCACTGATGATTTCAATCCCCGCTCAAGCCCCAATCTATGTTGCGGGCCATCGCGGATTGGTGGGGTCGGCCGTCATCCGTCGCCTTGAGCGAGATGGCTTCAGCAACATTCTGACGGTGACCCGGGAACAACTCGACCTGCGAGACCAGGCGGCAGTGAATTACTGGTTCAAAGCGAACCGCCCGCGGTACGTCTTTTTGGTGGCTGGGACCGTTGGTGGAATTCTCGCAAACTCCACCCGACCGGCGGAGTTCATCTACGACAACTTGATGATCCACGCCACCGTTGTTCACGCCGCCTATTGTTTCAAGGTGCAAAAACTGCTCTACCTCGGCAGTTCCTGCATCTACCCCCGCAACGCCGACCAACCGATGAAGGAGGAAAGCCTTCTCGCAGGCCAGCTCGAACCGACCAACGAACCGTATGCCATTGCCAAAATCGCCGGAATCAAGCTCTGTCAGGCCTATCGAAGTCAGTATGGCTGCAATTTCATCTCAGCCATGCCGACCAACCTCTACGGGCCCAGCGACAACTTCGACCTCGAGAGTTCACACGTTCTGCCGGCTCTGATCAGAAGATTTCACGACGCCAAAATGGCAAAGGCCAAGAGGGTCACGATTTGGGGCACCGGCAACCCGCGACGCGAGTTCCTCTACGTTGACGATCTGGCTGATGCCTGTCTTTTCCTGATGAAGAATTACGAGGACACATGCCATATCAACGTCGGGACCGGAACAGATCAGACAATTCGGGAACTCGCCGAAGCAGTCCGCGCCATCGTCTACCCTGAGGCCACCCTCGAGTTCGACGCCTCGAAGCCCGACGGCACCCCGCGCAAACTGCTCGACCTTTCTCGCCTACACGACGCCGGATGGCGCCACAAGACCGACCTCCACACCGGCATTCGTCTGACGTACGGGTGGTTCTTGAAGAATGAAGAGGCTCGTGGAGCAGACGGTATGGATACCTCCAATGCCGGACACTGAATTCCCCTCGCCCCAGCCCGAGCGAAGGGACTGGCCCTGGTCTGTTCAATCACCGGCCTCGGGGACGAAATCCAACCTGCCTCGCATCACCATCGTCACGCCATCATTCAATCAGGGCGCTTTTCTGGAGGAAACCATTCGCTCTGTTCTGCTCCAGGGCTACGACAATCTCGAGTACTTGATTGTCGATGGCGGTTCGACCGACAACAGCCTCGAGATCATTCGTCGTTACGAGCCCTGGATCAGTTGGTGGACCAGTGAAAGGGACGACGGCCAGGCCGACGCCATCAACAAGGGTTTTTCGCGCGCAACGGGCGCCATCCTGGGATGGCTGAATTCCGATGATGTTCTTTACCCGGGCTTTCTCGAAGCCCGCGGCAGGGAATTCGAGGCCGCACCAGACATCGACATGATTTACGGTGATGTCGAGACGGGAGTCGGCGACGCCTCACCTCGAGCAGTCATGAAGGGGCGGCAAATCGACTTCGAAACGATGGTACGCACCCTCAAGGTTCCGATCCCGCAGCAGAGCGCCCTCTGGCGACGGGGCGTCCTCGATCGGGTCGGCGATCTCGACTCAAGATGGCAGGTGGTGCTCGATCGGGATTTCTTCCTTCGTGTCGCGAGGTACTGTTCTCTCGCCTACAGACCCGGAGTGGTGGGGCTCTTTCGGCTACATCCCGAATCGAAGTCGGAAGCCGGTCAACTGGCTTGGGTCGAGGAGCTGCCTCAGCTGTATCACGAACTCTTTGCCGACCCCGACCTTCCCCCGGACATTGCCCAGTACAAGAACCAATCGATGGTTGCGATGGAGCGTCTGTGTGCCCAACTCCTATGGCGCCATCACCACTTCGAGGAGTGGTCCGAGTGTATCTTTCGGGCCGCCCGCAGAAGCCCACGACATTTCGGCCGACTTTTCCTCCTTGACACAGCTCTATCCAAGGTTCGCGGCACCGGTCGACGGATCAAGCGAGTCACTCAGAGGGGCGCTCCCCTGTGACGAACCGACCCCTTTCGGTGGTGACCCTGAGTCCGTCGGAGAGGGGAGGCGGCGCCGAGATGATTGCGTGGGCCCTCTTCAACGCCTGCCGACAACATGGTCATCACATGAAGATGGTCGTTGGGGACCACAGAACGAACGATCCCGATGTCACCGCGCTTGCCGACGAGCCGCTCCGCTCACGATGGGCCCGCTGGTGGCTCAGAATCGCCATGACGTCCGGAGCGGAGCGAGCCCGCAACTTCGGGCAGCCTCTCCGCTGGCTTCGCCGCCGCCTTGGTCATGAGGATATGGACTTCCCGGCCTCGAGACGCCTTCTTGAAGAATCGCCGCAAGCTGTGGATCTGGTGCACGCCCACAACTTGCACGGCCTCGGCGGAGGCTTTTTCGACCTCCGGGCCTTGCCCGTTCTCGGTCGACAGGCGCCGCTGATGCTGACGCTCCATGATTCCTGGCTATTCACCGGCCATTGCGCCCATTCTTTTGATTGCGACCGCTGGCGGACAGGATGCGGCAAATGCCCGGACATCGGCATACCAGAGGCCATTCGACGCGATGCCAGCGCCGCCAACTGGCGGCGAAAACAGAAGATCTTCCAGCGTTGCTCTCTGTTCGTAGTGACACCCTCACGCTGGCTGATGGATCGGGTCGAAAAAAGCCTCATGGCGCCCGCTATCAAAGAGGGACGGGTGATTCCCAACGGCGTTGATCTCGAGGTATTTCAACCCGGCGACCCCGCCTCGGCCAGGAAAGAACTCGGTCTCGAACCCGAGGACACGATCGTGCTCTGCCTCGGAAACGCCTTGAAATCAAACATTTGGAAAGACTTCGCCGGCGGATTTCAGGCCGTGAGGGCGGCCGCGCGACGACTCGGAAAACGGATCGTTCTGTTCGCTGTCGGGGAATCGGGCCCTCAAATACGAGAAACAGACATCGATCTGATCAGCATTGGTCCATTGACTCACGCATCTGAGGTGGCCGCCGCCATGCAGGCGGCCGA
>JAIOSJ010000155.1 GCA_021107705.1 Thermoanaerobaculales bacterium
CTTCCCCCACTATTCGTGATGATCAGTAGACAACAATGTCGGAAGTGTCTGACCTGGTCATATTCAAGTTAATGACAACCGACGCCCGGTACGACAAGGAAGTCCTCATCACTCGCCACCTTGAGCGACTGGAAGAGGAGCGGAAGGCGGCGGCATGAACCCCACTCAGCCCATCGCGGGGAGTGATGAACGGGGTCATGCCCACCGTCGGCGCCCTCCAGCAGGCTGTGGATCTGCCGGGGCTGCCGGGGGCTATGGACGCCATGAGGAAAACGCCACGCCGGAGTTCGCTCCGCTCCTCCAGCTTGCGTTTCCCTCAAGGCGCCCACAGCCCCCTGGAAAACGCCCGAGGCGTTTTCCTCAGCCACTTGGAAAACTGGACCCTACCGCAGGGCGGCTGGGCCCGGTTTCCCACAGATCCACAGCCTCGACGATTACGAGGGATCAATATTTTTTCTTTTCGAATTTCCTCTTGACTCTTTATAGAGGCACGGATGTAGGACCTCCCCCTAAAATCTTGCAGCTTTCCCACTCACCGGGATTTGCGCGCAGCGCAACGACCTCGGAAAGAATAGGAGATGGTGCCTGATACAAAGAGAAGCCCATCATTGGGCAGAAACAGCGTGTTGCGTTTCAGTCGGCTGCGTAAGCATGAGAATAGTGTCATACCCCAGCCGGGGTGGAGTTGAGAAGAAATTTCTTGACAAAGCTGGGGGGGGGTAGCCTCCCCGCGTCTTGAAGGTCAGAGGGAGTTTTCTTACAACGTTTTATAGAATTGAAGGAGGCGTTTTTCGTGAAAAAAGGAAAGTTCATTCTGTTTGTTGGATTATTAGTTATCTGCTTTGCTTTTAGTCCGGCCGCATTCGCCAAAGTCGGTGGTGGCAGTCATGGGGCCACTTGTTCGAGTGATTGTGGTTCTTGTTCCGGCGATTCCTGTTCGGTGGGTACCAATGGCACAGTAACCTGTACAAGGGAAACTACTGAAGGAAATGCCACAACTACGGTAACTGTTCGTATTGTGTGTTCGCCGGATGGTAGCGGCTCTTCCACGAACATGGTTGACCCCGCCGGCACGACCGTTCACAACGGTTTCTTGAGCGGAACTTATAATCCCATCGAAAGATTTTAGTTTGTGAAATAGTCGGGCCCGAAAGGAATTTGAGCTGATGAGAAGATTACCCTTTGCCCTCTGGACACTCTTTTTTCTTCTATCGTCTCAGGTCTTACAGGCAAGGACCGAGGCATTCAGCCTCAGGCAAGTTCTGGTCCCCGCTGACGAAGTCGCTGAAATCACTCTGTCCCCTCTTTCCTCACTCCTGGCCTTTTCTCGTGGCCGCCTCGTCTATCTGGATTTGAAGCACCGACAGCTACTGTTCTTCAATAAGGATGCGTCAAATGACCGGGCTGTCCCGCTGCCTGATGGAATGGAAGCTGTCTCTGGGAGCCTTTGGACTCTTCTGACGGCTCCGAAGGGAGATGTCTGGGTCATAGCCCATGGAAAGCAGCAGCTCTGGTGTCTTTTCGATGGGAAATGGAGCGGGCCGACTTCGATGGGTCAAGAGCTTGGCCCTGCCATCATGCTGAGGGATGGTCGGATCCTGGCATCGACGCCTGAAAGCTCGACAGCGGCATTTGAAATTTTCGACCCGGCTACGCCTCAGAATTCTCAGGCTTTTGGGCGCCGTATTCCGCCGGTTCACCCCCTTCTCGAGAGAGAAGATAATACCTGGGTTCTCGGAAATGCCCCGGATCATCATATTGTCGCATTTCACGCTTACCGGCCTCTCGTGCGAATTTATTCGACCGATCCACCGTCCCTGGTCTTGGAAAAAACGCTCGAGGGGCCGGAGGTCGCCCTGATGGAGACTCGGCGAAAAGCTGCCGTTGAACAAGCTCTCAAGAGGATGAACACAAGGTGTTCGACCTGCTTAAAAATTGATCTCGTCAATTTTGCGGACCACCTGAGCCAAATGGGTCGTGGGGTCATTTTCCATCTTGGGGGCCAGTATCAGGCTCAGCCCTTGAGTATCACCGGTGTGCAGGGAGATCCCATCCTGCTCGACCTTTCGCTTCACCGGCCGATGACGGGCTTTTGCCTTCATGGACAAATGCTGGCGGCGATTGATTCACGAGGTGTCGTCCTGTTGCGTGCAATGGATAAGGTGCCGCAAATGGAGGGTATTGTCCTCTCTGAATCCGGAGAGGCTATTGATGGCGCCACGGTGAGTTTTTCCGGGCTCAACCAGACAAGCTATCGGACGAAGACGGATCCTTTGGGCGCCTTTCTCCTGCGTGGGATACACCTGGATCAGATGGGAAAACTCCGGATCGAAGCCAAAGGGTATTTCCCGCTGGAGCGGAGCGGGAAAAGAATGGTTCTGACAGGCACGCCTCTGATTCTGAAGCCGGTTCCACGAGTTTGTCTAGCCGTCAAGAACGACCGTGGTGAAGCTGTGGAGAAATACAGCCTCAGTGTTTATCGGTCGGAAGACACTTCAACAAGTATCAGTCATGAGCCGGGCGCAACCCGGGAGATCAATGATCCTGATGGAATCGGCTGTATTCAATCATCGTGGACGAAAAACTTTTCCATCACCATCGAAGCTGATGGCTATGCGATCCACGAAGAGAAATTCGTGAGCGCAGAGGACCGCGAAATCCGCCTTCACCCGGAAGGGCGCCTCCATGTGATTGTCCTTGGGGGAGAGGAGGCTCGTCAACCTGTTCCAGACGCCGACATCATGTTGACGGCGCCGTCGGAGGAAAGGAGAAATGTTCAATCCAGCCTGCCCGGCGGTTTTGGTCGAACAGACCAGGGGGGATCGGTGGAATTAGTGGGTCTCCAGCCGGGAAGCATGCGACTTCAGGTCTCCCAGGCGGATTTTCTTTCCTCCGAAGAAGAGATCGAGCTTTTCGAAGGAGACAATGAAAGGACGATCGTTCTGCAGAAAGGCGCGACCATCCATTGTTACACCCGGAAGGGAAAAGGTGATGCCGTCGAAAAGGCTTCCGTACAATTGCAAGGCGTCGGCCGTGCCCTAAGTCGAATGATGAGCTGCACGACGGACGAGACCGGCGAATGTGAGATTTCGGCCGTCCCACCTGGAACCTACAAAGCCGTAGCTTCCAAGCCTGGGATCGGCAGTTGTCGAGAGCGTGTATCTGTTGAGCCGGGTCGAGAGAAGGTCGATGTGATTCTGAATCTCTCAGGCGACCACAGCCTCGTCGGCCAGGTTACAGGTCTGGAGAAATATCCCACTTTGTCCTTCGAAGCCCTTGTCAACGTATCCGGTCAGACCCGCAGAGCGCCGGTTGGTTCTGATGGTGGGTTTCGGCTTGATGGACTCCGGGCTGGAGATGCGTGGGTTTCGCTTCGCGACCTTGAATCACGATCTTCGTACGCTTTCCAGGATGTTGAGATCGGAGAGGAAGAGGAGCTGAGTTCTATTGAAATAGAGCTTGAGGATCCTCTGCGGGTGCGGGGACACGTCCTGGTCGGACAGAGGGATTGTGTGAACTGCCGGGTCGATTTCAGGAGCCGTGGTGCGGCGATCACTCCGGTGTCTCGGAACGTCAGCACAAATAATGATGGGGCGTACCAGGTCCAACTTCCCTGCCGGGGTTCCTTCCTGGTTTCTGCGTTGGATCCCGAAACCCATGCAGCCTCGAAGGAGATCGTTGAATTGCGTTCGGACCGTGAGCTTGATTTTCATCTTGGTCGCGGCAGCATCCGCGGGGTCACGATTGACCGAGATACCGGAGATTCCCTGGATGGAGTACTGATCCAGGTCTTTGAGGATGGGCAGGCTTTGACGGAGATTCGATCACAGGGTGGCGGTGTATTTAAGATTCAGGGCCTGCCCGCCGGCAATTACAGCCTCATAGGGAGCAGCGAAAACGGAAGCGGTCACAAGGAAGTTGAACTAGGGTCGGACGAAACAGCGGATATCCGCCTGGAAATTGAGGAAAAGGGCAATATTCGCCTTCAATTACGTGATCCAAGTGGATCCTACCTGGGCTTTGCCCATTTTCGTTTGCGATCCGCGGATGGGCTCGTGGCAGTGGTTCCCGGAGTTCTTGGCGGTCCAGATCATGTTTTCTCAGTTCATGCGCTTTCCGGGCAGCCCCACCAGGTGACGGTAGCACCGCCGGGACTCGCGCGAGTCGTCCTGGACAATGTTTCTCCTGGTCCCCCCCTGGACGTCGTTGTTCCTTTTCCGGCTTCCCTCAGGGTGGAGGTCCATGGAATTCAGGGATGTTCTTTGGAGGTCAGAGATGGTTCCGGTCGTGCTCTGGCTCTCAATCTGAGTTCTGAGCCCGGCCCCATCCCGATTCAATCAAGCGGCGCTCTCCTGACAGGTCTGCCTCCGGGGTCGGCGACGGTGGTTCTCAAAGGATGTGACGGCGCCGTTTGGACCGAGTCTGTCCAGCTTGTTTCGGACAACACCGCGGTGGCCGTGTTTCAAGGGGAGTAGGATTTATAAGGGACGGTCTTCATCCGTGCCAGGTGAAACAAAGTTAACAACATCCGTGCCAGGTGAAACAAAGTTAACAATGTTGTGTCAGGGTACTCATCCGTGCCAGGTGAAACAAAGTTAACAATGTTGTGTCAGGGTACCGTCGGAAGTGGCGAAGCGCCGCGCCGACCGAGGGTTATAATCGAAGGCGGTTTGTACCATGTGTACAACCGGTTTGCGCGTGGCGAGGACGTGTTTGCCGACCCGGAAGAGGCCATCGAGTTTCTGGGACTTCTGCGGGAGGTGAAACGGCGCGAATTCGGCAGCTCGTTGCGGCAGTAGGCATCGAGCGTTGGGGACAGCGCGCCGGCCGCTTGGCGGCGCTGCTCGACAAGCATCCGGTGGCAGTGAGCCGATGGGTAACCGACGCAGCCCGCCGGCGGTACGCTGACTCCGGGTTTGGGGAACAGATGGAGCATCTTGACGAAGAACTCAGCATATGGGCGCTGACTGCCTCGAAAGGCGATCTCCTTTCACCGCGAACTCCCAACCGATGACCAGTAGCCTCCACTTTGTTAACTTTATTTCACCTGGCACCGATGAGGTCTTCGTCGAACGGTGCGCTGCGATTCTCGAGATTCCCATGGACGAATTGCGGAGCCGGGGTCGTGGGCCGAGATTGACTGAAGGCCGGGAGCTCATCGTTTCTCTCGGTTTGCATCGATGGAGGCAAAGTGCCTCTCGCCTGGCCGCGGTTCTCGGCTTGCACCCCGAATCAGTGAGCCGGCAGTCCAGCCGAGGAAGGATGAAGGCGGCAGAAGATCCGGATTTCGCCATGCGTCTGGAGGAACTGGATGCGGCTTTGATAGAAAGGGTTGAGAGGAAGGGCAAGTGACCAAGAAGGTTGGGAAGGTTAGCCCTGGCACGAAATTTGGATACGTAACCCGCCGTATGATCGACACATCACGCTTGACGTTAATCACGCATTGCGTTACTATTACATATGATCGTATCTTTTAGGTGCTCCGACACCGAAGCCCTTGCGGACGGACGGCGGGTCAGGCGGTTTTCGAACATCGAATCGGTAGCGCGACGCAAGCTCCGTCAGTTGGAGATCGCGGGCAGGCTTGAAGATCTCCGTGTCCCGCCGGGTAACCGGCTCAAGTTGCTTAAGGGCGACCGTGCCGGGCAGCACAGTATTCGAGTGAACGATCAGTTTCGGGTGTGCTTCCGCTGGTCAGACGCCGGCCCGGAAGACGTCGAAATTGTGGACTACCATTAGATTGGAGGGAAGGGACGATGTCCAAACTTAAGCCTGTAACACCTGGTGAGTTGCTACGAGAGGAATTCCTGGTGCCAATGGGATTGACGCAGTACCGTCTTGCAAAGGAGATCGGTGTTCCCGCCCAGAGAATCAGTGAGATTGTTAGCGGCAAACGCTCCATTACGGCAGATACTGATCTACGTCTGTGTCGGTTTTTCGGTCTTTCCAACGGTTATTGGCTGAGGGCGCAAGCAGCTTTTGATACCGAGGTGGCGGCAGAGGTCCTTGGCGAGACTCTGGCGAATATCGAACCCTGGAATGGGTTGCCGACCTCTGTCGGTCATCCAGCCTAACGAACCAGAGTTGATGTCGCGCCACGCGGCGACATCACCGGTGTTGAACGCCTCTTGAGGATTCAAAAGAATGGAGCCATAAACCGGGTTTAGGTAGGGGGACGACCGGCAACCCAGGCGCGTTGGCCGGTTTCCATGCATCCTTTTGGTGTTAATATTCAAATGTGGCACCAACTGTTGATCGTATTGGCCCGTACCGGTTCTTCTTTTTCAGCAACGAAAGCGGAGAACCGGCTCATATCCATGTGCAGCGGGATCAACAGTTGGCGAAATTCTGGCTGGGACCGGCCCACTTGGCTGGTTCTACGCGTTTTGCTGCACACGAACTGGCGCAGATTGAGCGCATCGTGACTGAGAACAGGATAAGGTTTCTGGAGGCTTGGAATGGGTACCACGACAGTTGAACTACGGCCCGTGGCTGACGGGATTGCAGTGACGGAATCCGAACTCGTTGTAGAGCTTGCTGATGGGCGCCGACTTTCCGTTCCCCTGGTTTGGTTTCCTCGTTTGCTTCACGCCTCTGAGGCAGCGCGCAACAATTGGCAGCTTCTTGGCGGCGGCGAAGGCATCCACTGGCCGGATGTGGACGAAGATCTGAGCGTGCGTGGCCTTCTTCTCGGAGTTCCGTCAGCGGAGTATCGGAAGAGCGCTTAGCTCCCGTCTGACCGTCAGGCTCTTGTCCCAAAGTTCATCCCCGGCCTTCTGGGATACCTGACGCCACCCCAGCGTCGCCCGCGCAGCGTGGTCGCGAAGGAAGCGTGCAGGTTCATTGATAGGCGCGCCGAGAGTGGGTTTGTCTGAAGCCCCGGCCTTCTGGCACACCTCCCGGTGTTCCAGCGTCGCTATGAAGCGAAGCCACGAGAAAGCCAATTGCAGGGACTGCGGCTTCGCTTCACACGCGAGCGGCGGCCTACCCGCCTGCCGGGAGAACCGATATGGAACTCGCTTCCCGTGAATTGCCAAGTGTCGGCATTGTGAGGGTGGTGACTGGTTGGCGGGAAGCGATTCGACACAATGCCGCACATGGCACGTTCCGTTGGGAAGCGCCTTCTTCATGCTCTCACCGCCGCAGGACGCGGAAACGTCGTTTCAAGGTCGTTCCGTTCGAATCGACCAGGGTCAAGACATGGTCGCCTTTGGCGGGCGCTAGGGCGAGGCGGTGCTCACCTTCGGTTCGGCCCAGATAGAGCTCATCGAGGTGCCAGAAGATAGATGCTTCGGGATTGCTGTGGGCGGCTTCGACGACCATTCGTCCGCGTTTCCCGTCCAGTTCGAGGGGAACGTAGATCTCGGCGCGGTTATCGGGGTAAATGCAGGTCATCGCCGGCACACCGAGATCGATCTCATCGGCCCTACAGTCAGGCCGAAAGGCCGGCAGGGGTTGGTATTCGGGGTTATCGGGGCCGAAGAACCAAGCCATGGCGGGAGGTAGAACGAACACCTTGGTCGGCCGCATGGCGGAAATATCCTCGCAGTCGCCATGCACACGGTGGCGTCCTGTCGCATCGAGGTGAATCAGGCGGCAGTAGGGACAGACGCGGCCGGGCAGAGCGGACAGGGGAACTTCGGCGATGTGCCGGGAGCGGCAATTCGGTCCGGCCCGCAGGCCGCTGGAGGAGCACAAGGTGATCTGGGCCATTACGGCCTCGGGGCTGTCGAAGAATTTTTCCCTCCTCAGGCCGTTGAAGACGTCGAAGAGCACCGGTGCGGCGGCCAGAAGCCCGGTCAGGCCGGGGCGTCCCTCACCGTCTGCGTTGCCGGCCCACACACCGACCACGTAGGAGGGGGAGAGGCCCACGGCCCAGGCGTCTCGGAATCCATAGCTTGTTCCGGTCTTGAATGCCACCCTGCGGGATGAGGTGAAGGTCCTCCAGCCCGAGTCCAACCCAGGTCGTGACACCTCGACGAGGGCTTCGAGAGTCGCAAAGGCGGCCCCCGGCCCGATTGCAGGCTTTCGGGTGGTCTCCCGGATCGCCTTCGCATCAGACACATAATGCAGAGGACGGGTGGTTTCGCCGAGGTCAGTTTCGGTGAAGAACTGGGCTACGGTCCGGCCGAGGCCGGCGTACAGGGCGGTGATCTCCCAGAGATTCACTTCTGCGCCGCCCAAGATCAACGAAAGACCGTAGTCTTGAGCAGGCCGGAACAGGGTGGAGAGGCCGAGTCGGCGCAAGAGGGCGTAGAAACGGTCGATTCCGTAGGAACGGAGCATGCGCACTGCGGGCACATTGAGGCTCCGGCTCAGGGCTTGAGATGCCGGGACAGCCCCGGAAAAGGAGCGGTCGAAGTTCTGCGGCGCGAATCCGGCGATGCGGGTCGGAATGTCGGGGACCAGTTGGTCGGGAAGGATCTCGCCGCTTTCGAGCATGGCGGCGTAGAGGAAGGGTTTGAGGATGCTCCCGGAGCTTCTGGGCGCCATGATGACATCGACGTGGGCGCCGTTTCGCCTATCCGCCAGATCCCCGCAATTCCCGACGTAGGCCAGAACCTTGCCGCTGTTGGTTTCGGCGATGAGTACGGCGAGGTTCGCGACGCCGTTGCCCGCCAGTCTGCGGTGCTGTCGTTCGACCAGCGTATTCACCCTTCGTTGCAGGTCGGCGTGGAGGGTGGTGTTGACCATCGCGTTTCTGCTCTTTGGATCCCTCTCACGTCGAGCGCGTTCCAGGAGGTGGGGCGCCAGTCGCGGCATCGGCAGGGGACGTCCAGGCAGGTCTTCGGCTTTGGCCAGACGGCAGTCGTCCTCGCCGAGGTCGTCGTGTTCCCGCAGGCGATCCAGGAGCCGGTTTCGCCGTGAAAGGAGAAGAGAACGGTTGCGTCCCGGGTGAATCAGACCGGGCCTGTTCGGCAAGACCGCGAGGGTGGCGGCCTCGGCCCAGGACAGCTCGGCGGGGGGGCGAGCAAAATAGCGCCAGGCTGCGGCGTCGAGGCCCACAACGTTGCCTCCAAAGGGGGCGTATGCCGTGTACAGGGCGAGGATGTCCTCTTTGGAACGAGCCATCTCCAGTCTCAGTGCGAGGATGATTTCGATCATTTTCTCGCTGACGGTTCGCCTGCGTCCGGGACGAGAGAGACGCACCACCTGCATCGTGAGAGTGCTGCCGCCACTCACAACCCGGCGGGCGCGGAGGTCCTGCCATGCGGCCCGGACGATGGCTGCGGGATCGACTCCAGGATGATAGGGGAAACGACGATCCTCGAAGAGCTTGATGGCGGTACTGAATTTCCGGGGTACCTTCTCCGAGACCCCGAACCGCCACTGACCGTCGGCCGCGGTGACGGCGCCGAGGAGGCGCCCCTCGTGGTCGAGCAAGGCCGTCGACAGAGGCGCGCTGAACTCCACCACCGGCACGAGGAGGAGAAACAGCAAGAGAGCGACGCAAATCCCCAGTGCCGCCCTGAGGAGTCGGCCCCTTGAAATTTTGGTCCGCACGGTCACTTGACTCTGCTATTAGCCCGCATATCTCACCGGGTTTCGTAACGAGGGCTGCGAAGGGTCGTCAGATTTTGGGTTTTTCGGAAATCGGGAGACGCAGTCGTAGTTGCGCTCCGTCGAGGAGAACGATTTGCGAAAAGCACGACAGATGATTGCCATGCGCCGCCCGCAGTAGATACCTGGTGAGAAATGCGGGTTAGCTCCCCGGAGCGACAACTCGAACCCACCGGCCCGCCCGTCGCGCGGAGATGGTGGCGTCGTACATCGCTTCGACCGTGACCATGGGAAGGGCATAGCGACCGATGAAGGCGGCATTGAACCGAACCTGGACCGTGAGAGAGCCCTCCGGTTCGAGGTCGAAGAAGACATCGACGCGGTCGTCTCGAATGTCCTGGTATTCGATGGGTCCATCCACCGTGACTGTGCCTATCTCCCAACCTTCTGCCGCCGGGATGGACAAGGCCAGACCGCGCAGGGTCCGCGCCCTTTGGATGTTCTTCACCGTGACGATGGCGACGAACTCCGTTCCCTGGTCGAGCCGAGCGGGTTCGATCACTTCGCCGTCGTTCAACTCGAAAGTCGTCACCAGGCCGAGGCCGTGCGAGGCCGAATGGGTCGAGCCGGGAGCGGGCATTCCGGAGGTGATGATTCGCGGGTAGATCCGCCCCACTCCCTCATTGCTGACGACGAGTTCCGCTTCGGTCTGCTGTCCCGTCTGCAGCGTGCGGCGCACGATGGCGTGCTCTTCCTCAAGCGTGACTTCATCCCCGTCTGACCACCGGTAGGAGAAAGTGAAATCCCGAGCCTCTCCGGTTGAACCGGCGCCCTCGGCGAGGGCGAGAAGGGCGAAGGCTGTCGTCTGGGTGGACAACCAAGCATCACTTGCCAGAGCGGCGGAGATTTCGGACGCCAGAGCCGAGGCCCGCTCGTCGTCACCCAGGAGGTAGAGGGTCTGAAGGGCCAATGCCTGGTCGCGTATTCGAGAACCATAGGTGCCGCTGAGTTCGTTGTAGTTTGGAAATTGCGTCTTCAATCCACGCGTGAGATCCCGCGCGGTCTCCGTTTGGCCGGCCAGGAGGTAGGCGGCCGCCAGCTGCCAGGCAGCCGCCGGGTTCAGATTGGAGCGCTCACGCAGACGGTTCATGGCGCTCAGATCCGCCGCCCCGGCGAGGGCCAGGGTGTGGAGCCGATAGGCCTGCATGAGCTCATCACTTTCCCCTCCGGTGATCCAGGATCGCGCCTTGTTTTTTTGGAACACCTCCCAGGACTGCAACATCTCGGCCGACACGACAAAGCCCGCTCTCTTGGCCTGCAGGAGAAAGTGCCCCGCGTAGGAGGTGGCCCACTCGTCAACCTTGGAGTGCGGCGACTGGGTCCAGAAACCGCCCGACGCCGAAGGCCAGGAACGCATGCCGCCGTTCGCCATCTGAAAGCGCCGGAGACGTTGGATTCCGCTTTTGATATTTTCCGTGATCTCCTGTTTCTGATCGGGTTCGAGTTTCACCAGTCGACTGAGGTAGATCTGGGGGAAGACCGAAGATGTGGTCTGTTCGAGGCAGCCGTAGGGGTAGCGGAGGAGCCCGTCGAGGCGCCGCCCGAGGTCGAGGGGGGGAATCCGCGAGACCTCCAGAACGGCCTCGTTGGAACCGATTGAACCTGGGAGGGTCACGGAGATCTTCCAGGTGTCTCCGGGGTCCAACTCGGTTCCCAGGACGTCGGTGACTCTTCGACCGGCTCGCCGGATGTCGAGGTGGGTCTGGTGGGAGGATTTCTCCCCCGAACCGCGGGCCTCGATCGTGATGCTCCCTTTTCCCTCGTGGTCGAGAGTCGCAAGACTGAAACCTAGATTCTCTTCACCGGGTCCCGAAAGTTCCAGCGTCTGTTTGGAAGGCCCTTTCACCTCGATCGGACCGTCGGTCGTGACCGTAATCTCCACCTTTTTCGGACCGCCGTCCATGGTGAAGACGGCCACCGGCATCTCGAGTGATTCGCCGGGGGCCAACATCCTCGGCAGGGTGCCGAGGACCATCAGTTTCTTGCGCACGGGCACTTCCGTCTCAGCCGAACCGAAGGCATTCCCGTCTCCGGCTACGACCATCACCCGCACTGCGCCGATGTAGAGCGGAATATCGATTTCGTGGCTGTTGCGCTCGTCTTCTTTCAGCTCGAAGGGACCGAGGAATCGTACCATCGGCGGGAAGCGGCGGGTCTTGCGCTGCCCCGGCTTGACCTTGCCGGCCTCGTCGCCGCCGATCGCGAGGAGGCGTTCGAGAGCCGCGCCGAAGGCGCCCACAACTTCGTCGTAGAGATCCCAGGTTTTCACGCCCAGGGCCTCACGTCGGAAGAAATGGCCCCACGGGTCGGGAGTGGAGAAACCGGTGAGACCGAGCAGACCCTCATCGACGATGGCCAGGGTATAGGTCATGGGCCGCCCGTTCTTCTCGCTCACCGAGATCGACGCCGAACTTTCCGGACGCATTTCTTTCGGCGCCTTGATCACCGGATTGAGTCGACTCAAGGCACTCTCAACCTCGATGGGAAGAAAGCCGTACATTCGGATCGGCAGATCGTTCTGACCGTGGTCGTGAGGCTGAATAAAGCTCACGGCCGCATAGATATTCGGCACCATCTCAGGCGTTGTAGTGAAGGTGTAGCGGGTGCGTTCTCCGGAGCTTTCGATGAACTCCGACTGAAGGATCCGGGTCCCCGACTCAAGGGTGACGAGGATCCGTCCCTCTCCCGCCGAGGGAATCGAGAGCGTCACTTCTTCGCCGACCGTGACCTTCTCTTTGTCGGCGGCGAGGTCGAGGACGGCTGCACCGTCGCCCGAGTCTTTACGGGCCTTCCCGGCCCAGCCTGGCCAGTCGATGAAGATAACGCGACCGCTGCGATGATGAGATTTTTCGTCCTCGGCCAACAGCAGGTACCGGCCCCACTGCGGGTAGTTGATTTGGAAGCTCCAATTTCCCTTGCCCTGAGCCACCTTGGCCTGGCCGGAGGCCACCGGAGTGAGGGAGGACGTCGCGGCATATTCGGCCAGATCGCCTTCACCCTTCTCCCACCACCAGCGCCAGTCGATCTTGTAGAGCCTGACATCCACCGTTCCGTCGAGCGGCCGGCCGTCCTGATCCACCAGTGCGAGATCGACTCGTTGGTCCTGGTCCGTGAGCAACATGCCGCGTGCCTTGTCGCCCTGTGGGGTGCGAAGGCCGACGTACCGTTCATATGGAGAGAAGGAAGCGCGGCCTTCGGAGATGCTGAATGCGCCGCCCGCCTCAAAGACCTTGGTCGTCAAGATGGCGGTGAGTTTGCCCGGGGATCTGACCGGGGAATCCATTCGCCCGGCTACTTTGGCCCGTCCATGGGCATCGAGCCGGCCTTCGAAGACCACGTCGTCATCCGGATAAATCTCGCGGGTCGGGTCGTCGAAGGTGAAATCGGGGAAGGCTTCGAAAACCGTCTTTGCCTGTTGGAGTCGAGCCTCGATCGTCGCCCTCATGTCGGCGGCTTCACCGCCGTGCAGCCAGGCGGCGTCGAGGGTGGCGGCAAGAATGTGATTCGGCGCCCGGATCTCGGGCTCGTCGAGTTCGACCTGGATCTTGAGGCGATTCGGGCGAATTGTCGCGACCTTGAGGTCCTTCTCGAATGAGACCCCACCGACCGTGACCTTGGCCCGGTAGGTTCCCGTCACGGCGTCCTCCGCCGTTGCCACCTCGAAGGTGTAGAAATCATTGGTCGAGCTTGTGCGCGTCAGTCTCTTCACCAGTTGGTCTTGTGGGTTGCGCAGTTCGAAAACCACCGGGTGATCGGGGGGGAGTCGATTCTCGGAATCAGACAGAATGAAACCCAGGTGCATCGTGTCTCCGGGTCTCCACACGCCTCGCTCCGCGTAGAGAAACGCTTTGATGCCCTTCGAGACCTCGGCGCCCGAAACGTCAAAGCTGCTGACGGGAAGGGCGAGACCGTCGTCGAGCTTAAGGTAGCCCACCTGATCGCCGTCTTCGGCCACCAGGAGGAAAGGCTGAGTATCGACCTCGAGATAGACGAGGCCGTCGTAGCCGGTGACGCCTTCGGCCAGGAGTTGTTGCTGGAAGTCCAGGACGCGAATCCGAGCTCCGGGCCGAGGGGCTGCGGTGCGAAGATCGGTGGCGAGTACCGTTAGGGAGCCGTCACGCCCGCCCTTGGCCGTAAGGCCGATGTCCGACAACATCACGTTGCGAGAGACCTCGATGTCATGGTCATAGTAACTTCGGTAGTAGCCGGGGTGGCAGGGATTCTCCCTATTGTCGTAGAGGGAACTCCAATTCACTCCCTGCTGCTCTTCCCATTGATCCCAATAGGAATCGTCCGCCGCATCCCAGGTCTGGTCTGTATTGTCGTCCTCGTCCAGCGGGGGCAGACTGAGTTCCTCGGAACACTCGTAGTCGATGTCACCGCGATTGAAGGTCAGACGAAGTCGGTACATACCGCCCGGGAAGTTCTCGATGAGTGGCTTCAGGTCGAGGCCGTAGCGTCTATTTTCACCCGCTTCGGTGGGATCGGGCGCCAGGACCACTCGCTTCTTCCAGACCGGCCGGCCGACGCGATTGAGTTCGTCATCGTCGTCCAGGTCGTTGACCTGGAAGAACTGGGGCATGTTGGGCCCGAAGATATGCGTCGCTTCGATGCGCACGGCACGCAGGGCCGTGACTTCGATCGGCAAGGTGGGATTGTCGCCGCTGGTCGGCACGATGATGCCCTGACCGGAGAAACTCACCCGTGGTTTTTGCGCCTCGAAGTAAATGGTCGTCTCCTGCACTTGGGCCAGAACTGCGTTCAAGCTGGACCGAACCATGGCGTCGATGGTCACCCGCTCCTCATCGCTCCAACGGCCGGTGGTGTAGACCTTCAGAACGCTGCCTTCGGCGACGAAACGCAGGTCGGAGTGATCCCCGATTCTCACGAGCCCTTGTAAATCCTGGCTCGGGTGAAGGGCATCGGTGAAACGAATTTCAACCAGACGTTCGTCGCCCTGGATTGCGCGACAGGAGATGACGGAGAACTCGTTGCGAGGCGGGATCCGGACTTCGGTTTCACCCTCAAGGGAGGCGCCGATTTTTTCACCGTTCCAGCGGAGTTCAAGGAAGGTCTCGGTCTCTTCTCTCACGATGTCGTCGATGAAGAACGAATGAGTGCGGCTGTCGTCATGTTGCCACCGCAGAGTCAAGGGCGAGTTGTCGTGGAACGCCTTGAGAACCTTCTCTACGCTCTCAGAAGCGGCCACGTCCGCCGTCACCACCCGGCCGCTGAAGCGTTGGATCTCCGGTCTCGAAGGATCTCTGACCTCGAGACCGTCCAACTCGACCTTGAAGGTCTGTTCCATGACTGAGAATTTGAACTCGAAGTCTTTCGAGTCCTTCCAATCAGGCACGATCTTCCCAAGCCGCACAACTGCGGTGAATTCCTGGCCGGGTTGGAGCCTGTTATCCGGTGTGAACTGCAACCGATCCGGCGCGGTCCACATCGCCACGCCGGCAATCGCCGGACGGAAATCAATCGGACTCGGATCGAGCGGGATGTTGAGCACCGACGGGTCCACGACGTTCCGGTTCAGGCGCACCCGGATGGAGTCGGCAGCGGAGATGTTGCCGCCGGTGTGGCCGGCGACCACCTCGGGCGCCGGCTCCGAGCTGCCGCAGCCGAAGGCCAAGATGAACGTTCCCAGAAGGACCACTACACTCAATAGTCTCGATATTTTCATTGCCTCGCCCCCGCTTTTGGACTCAGGGCTTAGTGTACCTGTTCTTGGGGCCGGGCCTTCTGGTGTGGCGAGAGGATAGTTTCTGGAAGGTATTCCCGCGAGTGGCTTGGTTTGATGCACCGGCCTTCTGGCGCACCTGGCGGTGCACCAGCGTCGCCCTGTCTGCGGGGCCGGGACGAAAACGTGGACCAAAGGCACACCGGCCCCGCAGACAGGGCGAGCGACGGCCTACTTCGTCGCCGGGAGAGCTGTTCTTGAACGTGCTTCCCGGGGTGAGCCAGGTCGAACCTTTTGCGCCCGCGTGAACGAAACGACCCGCAGCAAAAGGTCGGACCGTGGCACCCCCGGTGGAGGCGGTTGCTTTGTGAATTCGAGGGCCCGCGACCTCGACCATCACTCCGGCCTGAAGGGCCGCATGCAATCCGTCCGACGGATTGCCCAGAAGGCCGGGGTTCAATCCTCCTCGGCCAAGACTCTGATATTACTGACAAAGCCTACGGAACCAGTAGCAATGGCTCATGTCGAACGGTGCGGGCGTCTCGAAGCACCCGCCGGATCATCGAGCGCATTGGCGCGGCGGGCCGGCAGGCGCGTGCCTGGGTGGGGCAACCGTTCACACAGCCCTGACAGCCGAGGCAGCGCTTTCTTGCGGCGCGATCACGATAGCGCTTCGTGTTCGGATCGAGGATCCCCTGCACGCAATGGCTGACGCAGCGACCACAGTCTGTGCAGCGTGCGGGGTCGAATGC
>JAIOSJ010000251.1 GCA_021107705.1 Thermoanaerobaculales bacterium
TCAGCGTGGTAGATCGGATTGAGCAATCGGAACAACGCCTCGGCGCGATCGCCGTCGCCGAGTTCGGCGAAGGCCCAGATGGTCCAAAGAGCTGCGTGTGTGTACTGGCCGCCATTCTCCCGGATCCCCGGCAGGTAGCCCTTGATATAGCCCGGATCTCGGCTACTGCGGTCGAACGGAGGCGTGAAGAGCAGCAGCACACCATCCTCGGGGCGGACGAGCCGATCGGCAACGGCATCCATCGCCTGTCTGGCGCGGAAGGGATCGGCGGCACCGGAGAGCACGGCCCACGATTGGGCAATAGAATCGATCTGGCACTCGTCGCTTTCGGCCGAGCCGAGGGGCGTCCCGTCGTCGAAGAAGGCACGACAAAACCAGGCGCCGTCCCAGGCGGCGGTACTTAGGGCGTCGCGCAACTCGACGGCTTGGCTGCGCAACTCAGTGGCCCGTTGGGGCTCGCCGACACGCTCCCAGACCCTTGCGAAGCGGTCTAGCGTGGCGTAAAGGAACCAACCCAACCATACGCTTTCGCCTCGTCCCTCGAGGCCGATGCGATTCATGCCGTCGTTCCAGTCGTGGCTGCCGATCAGGGGCAGACCCTTGGGGCCGGCCGTCAGCCCGCGCTCCAGAGCCCGGCGACAATGCTCAGCGATGGCGCCCTCCTCGCTGCCCCCCGCGAACAGGCCGTAGCGTTCCACCTCGTCCTCGCCAAGGGCCTCGCCCTCAAGGAAGGGCGCCTTCTCGTCGAGGATTGAGAGGTCCCCGGTCGACGTCACGTACTGGGCGGTGACAAAAGGCAGCCACAGAAGATCGTCCGAGCACCGGGTCCGCACCCCCCTGCCGGAAGGCGGATGCCACCAGTGGAGCACGTCTCCCTCGCCGAATTGACGGCAGGCAGCGTCGATGATGTGCTCGCGGATGAGATCCGGCCGGACGTGGTCGAGCGCCATAACATCCTGGAGCTGGTCACGAAAACCGAAAGCACCGCTCGACTGGTAAAGCGCGGAGCGGCCCCACACGCGGCACGACAGCGTTTGATAGAGCAGCCATCGATTGAGGAGCAGGTCCATGGCCGGATCCGGAGTTCGGACGGTCACCGTGCCCAGGATCTCGTCCCACAGGGCTTTGAGGTCGGCGAAGGCCCTCTCGACCCGGTCGATGTCCTGGAACTCGCGGATCAGTTCGAGGGTCTCGGCGCGATTCACCCCCTGACCGAGCAGGAAGGTGATCTCCTTCTCTTCACCGGGGGCAAGCCACAGCAGGCACTGGATGGCCGCACATGGGTCCGGACCGGGCTCCACCCGGGAGGTCATACCGGTGCGGTCGAGAGCCGCCGGATGGGCGTAGCTCCCGAGGTGTCCCAGGAACTCGGTGCGGTCCGAGGTCAGACCGTGGACCTCGCGGGTCGCAGCGAGGAAGGCAACGCGTTCACTGAACTCCTCGTTGAACGGATTCTTCGCCAGGAGCGCGAAGTGGCTCGAGTCGAACTCGGGGATGAGGTACTGTGCTGAAAGCTCCCGGCACACACCCAACACCCATTCCGCGAAATAGGTCACGGTTATTCGTCGGGTGTGATCCAGAGTGTTTCGCAGACGCAGCTGTATCAGCTTGACCGGGGCGTCGGGGACTGCGAAGAGGCGGAGCCACTGGCTCAAACCGTGGCTGAAGTGCTCGAAGATCGAGTAACCGGCGCCGTGGCGTATCAGATACGGTTCGTCCCCCGCGCGCGCCGGGAGTGGCGTCGGTGACCAGACGTCTCCGGTTTCTTCGTCGCGGATGTAAACCGCCTCGCCCGGTGGATCCATCACCGGATCGTTGTGCCACGTCGTGAGACGGTTTTCACCGCTGTTTTCGGCCCAGGAGAACCCACTCCCCGCCTCCGACACCAGGAAGCCGAAGTGGGGATTGGCGATCACGTTGATCCACGGCGCCGGTGTCCACTGCCCAGGCTCGAGATAGATGACGTACTCCTTGCCGTCCGGCCGAAAGCCACCGACTCCGTTGTCGAAAAGGAGATCCGTCGGTCGTTGTGGTCGCGGCGGCGGACCCGCCTCCCGTTGGGTGGGGACCGGGAGCGCTCGGGTCGACACAAGGCGTGGCAGCCGAACCGGTTGGTCTCGAAGTCTCTCAAGTTGGTCGCTCAACGACCCCCTCGCGCCGTCGAGGTTCACCCCCCCCGCCGTCTTGAACAAAACAAGGTCGTCTTCGCTCATATGGTCCGCAATGAGGACGAAGATCCCGCCGTGACGGTTGAGCCAGACATCGCCACCCGATTGTTGGATGTAGCGGTGGATTTTGCCGGTGAGCTTCGGGTCGTAACTGGTCTCTTCAAAACTGAGGATGACGAGATCGACTTTGATGCTGTGTTGACGCCAATAGGCATGTGCCCTGAGCGCCTCCCGCACCAGCTCGACCTCGCCCTCGCCGGCGATTGAGACCAGGAGGATCGGATCGTCCCCGGAGATTCCATAAGGCCACAGTGCCGGCTGGCCTTTGCTATTCGCCGCCAGGGTTGCGGCCGGGGCGCGCAGGGCAGGCTGCACAAAGAGCAGCGCCGAAAGCAGCCGTTGCATGGTGCCGATCTCCTCTGACCTAAGCTCGAGCCGGCTCAACTCTTGTAAGCCGTGTGAGCGGGCCTCTCCGAATGCGCGTTCGATCCTCGGCCAGGCGTGGTATTGCCGGGCCAGGTTGAGGGCCTGTTGGCGACTTCCGGCGGCCATGGTAAGGAACGCGACCTCGACCGTACCGTGGGGTTTGAGTTCAATCTCCAACTCGAGAGACATGATCGGATCGAGCACCGGACCGGTGGTGTCGCTCAATCTTCCACTCCCGGACAAAGCCGCCGGTGAGCGGGGGTTTCCGCCACGGCCGAGGAAGAGGGCACGATCACATTCATGGCCGGTTGGCATTTGTTGAAGACCGTTGCCCGTGACCATGTGGATGATGTGGATGGGTTTATCCTGGTGTGACCGAGGGCGACGCCTGAAGAGCAGACCACCGATCTCCGCCACGTGTTCGCTATCGACAAACAGCTTGCTGAACGCCGGATGCCGCCGGTCCACGGCCGGCGACGCGAGGGCGACCTCGGCGAAGCTGGTCAGGGATAATACCCTGCGGCAGTCGCTGTGATTGGCGAGAGTGATGCGCCGGATCTCGACGTCGTCGTCGGGGGCGACGATGATTTCCGTCCGCATTGAGATGTCATGTTCCCGGCGCTGGAACTCGACCTTATGAGGAAAGAACTGGGCCTCCTGACCCTGCGGTCGCGAACTGACCGGCTGCCGGCAGACGGACCACAGATTGTGGCTCTCGAGGTCGCGGACATAGATCCATGTCCCGAGGTCTTCGAGCGATGGGTCGGCCCGCCAGCGGGTGAGATTCCACTCCCGCCAGCGACTGTAACCGGCGCCGGAAGCGGTAATCAGCACGGCGTATCGCCCGTTCGACAGGACATGGACCTGGGTGCTCGGTAGATCTGCTTCCGGGCGCCAGGCTTCGAGGACGGCTCGGGGCATCTCCAACGGAGCCTGGTTACTGGTCTTGGGCGGACGCGGGTACTCGATCTGGGTTTCGAGCGGCATCTGCTCATTGAGGAGCAGTTCGGTGTTCTGTACCCATCGGTCGGCGTGGAAACGATGGATCATGGTGTTGGAACTCAGGGCGTTGCACAGGGCGAGGAGGATCATGGCTTGGTGGTGGGCCATGTACGAGCGCACGATCTCGTGATGCCGTCCACCGAGGCGCGAAGGCGTGAAGTCGATCGCTTCGAAGAGCCCGTACAGGCCGAGCATCTCCAACTCGAGCAGGCGGTCCAGGTTTCGTATCACCTCTCGCGGCGACACCGACAGGGCAAGCAGCGAGGCGTACGGCGAAACCACCAGGTCGTCCCGGAGACCCCGTTTGAATCCCAATCGCGGAGCGCCAAAGGCTCGATACTGGTAGTTCATGCTCGCATCGAAGGCGTAGTAGCTCGACTCTGAGATCCCCCACGGGATACCGTTGTCCCGCGCGTAGTTGATCTGATGGTGCACCGCCGCACTACAGCTTTCACCGAGCAGCGTCTCCTCCGTGTTTCCCGTCCAGAGCAGGGGCATGAGGTACTCGAACATCGTCCCGCTCCACGAAAGGAGCGCCAAGCTGCCACCGAGCCGGGTCAGGGGACGGGCGAGGTGGAGCCAGTGGCTGAGGGGGGCATCGCCCTTGGCGATTGCCAGGAGGCTCGTGAGGCGAGCTTCGGAGGCCAGGAGATCGTAATGGTTGTCGTCGAGCTTGCCGGCTTCCACGTTGTAGCCGATGTGAAAAACCTGCCGCCGACTGTCGAAGAGAAAGTCAAACTTCATGTCGCCAAACATGGCTTCCGCGGTCGAACCGAGCCGGCGATAATCGCGTAACAGATTCCCGACCGCGGCCCGCGCCAAATCTAACGCTCGTTCCAAAGCGCCGCACCACTCGAGGGCCTGCGGCCGGCGAGGATCCGAGGTCCCGTCGGTCTGCTGCTCGTCCGCGATCCGCTCCCGGAGTTTGCCTAGCCGTTTGGTCGCCATCTCACACGCCGGAATGACCTCAACCAGACGTGGGGTGGGCCCGAGGGCGCCGACCAGGGCCTGCCATGCGTCTCCAACCTGATGACCCGCCTCATCAGGCACACCCAACCACGCCGGCGCTTCGGAGAGGACCCGGATCCATGGATGGAGCAGTTCCAGCTCGCGACGGAAGCTCACGAGATGGTGGCGAAGCCTCTCGAGCCACAGGTGAAGGGCGTGCAGGGTCTGGGGATCCAGGATCTCGGGGCTGTCCTCGACGATTGAAACCAGGGCTTGCTCGAGCAGAGGGAAATTCTGCTCCGGGAACTCGTGCAGGAGGGGGAGCCATCGCTCGGGCTTTTGCCGCGACCCTTCGATCCGGAGCCGGAAGCGCCTCAACTGTTCTTCGAATACGACACCTCGCTGCCCGAGACCTATCCCCTGGATGATTTCGACCAGGATGTCGAGAATATCGAGCACCCCCTGCCAGCGCTCCCAGCGCAGGACGCGGGTGAGGGGTATCTCGTTACAACCCTGCTTGAGGACTACGAGGCTGGCGGCGAGGTTGCCGCTGTCGACGACGGACACATACCGTGGAGGTAAGGGATCGAGGCTGCGGGTGTCGTACCAGTTCAAGAAATGGCTGCGGTGCCGTTCCAGTCCGGCCATGCCCTCGATCGTCCCCCCCAGCCTGAGAGCCAACTCGAGGGGACCAACGTAGCCCAGGTCGTGAGCGGCGAGGGTCGAGAGCAGCAGAAGGCCGATGTTGGTTGGAGAGGTCCGATGGGCCACCAGCCCACGCGGATCCTCCTGGAAGTGATCAGGAGGCAACCAGTGATCCTCGGGACCGACAAACTGCTCAAAGAACAACCAAGTGCGGCGTGCCAGGCAGCGCAGGCGTCCGCGATCTGCGGCCGACAACGCCGCCGGTCGGCGGGTTCCGGACCGCCCGATCCAACCGGCGATCACCGGAGACAGGAGCCACATCAGAAGAAACGGCGCGGCGGCAGGCCAAGCCCGAGGATTGACAAAGCCGACTGCAACTGCCGCACCCAGGGCGTATAGCGGCGCACTGATCATCTTTTTCCACACCAAAAGGCCCTGCATTTCATGGTTGGTGACGCGGGCCGTTTGCGCGGCTGTCGCCCACTGCAACAGATGTCTGTGTGTGATCGTCAAACGCACGAGCGTGAGGGCGATCGCGTGCAGGGAGACCAGCGCTTCATACGGGAGAAAGACCACAGCGAGCACCGATCGCAGAGTATCGACCCGCTCAGCCCTGGTGGCCTCCAAGGTGGTTGAGTTGCGGAGCCACAAATCCTTGAGGCGCCGGGAGAAGCCGAACGCCGTGCCGATGATGACCGGCGCTGCGAGCGGCGAGACGGCTGCGAGCGTCCAGATCAATGCCAAACCGGGCAGGATAAGCCAGCCGGCAAGCGCGAGCGCGAGAAGAGCCGGGGGAAACAGGCTCCGCAAGAGATTGTCGAGGATCTTCCATTGATCGAGGATGGATAGCCGATTCCGCACCTTGGCCCGTGTCGTATGAGGAACCATGCGCCCCAGCCACGGCAACAGCTGCCAGTCACCGCGGATCCACCGGTGCATACGACGAACGAAGGCGAGGTAGTTCGGGGGATACTCCTCAAAGAAAACCACGTCTGTGACCAGGGCGGCCCGTCCGTGGACACCTTCGAACAGATCGTGGCTGAGAATCGTATTGTCCCTCACGCGGTTGGCCAGGCTGCGATCGAAGGCATCGACATCGTAGATTCCCTTGCCGACGTAGACCCCCTCGCCAAACAGGTCTTGGTAGACGTCGGAAACCGCGCGGGTGTAGAGATCGAGGCCCACATCCCGTGAGAAGACCCGCGAAAACAGGGATTGGCCCTCGGTCGTCGGTTTGACCTGGATGCGCGGCTGGAGCACCGTGTAGCCCGCGTTCACGACCCCGCTCTCGGGATCGAACTAGGCCCGGTTCAGTGGGTGCGCCAGGGTGCCGATCAATGCATGGGCGCTGTCCCGCGGTGGAGCGGTGTCGGCATCCAATGTGATCACATACCGGATTTTGGGTACTACGTCGAGATCACCGACCTGGACCTCGAACGTGGTTTCCTTGCCCCTCAACAACCGGTCGAACTCCGCCAACTTGCCGCGTTTTCTCTCCCACCCCATCCAACACCCCTCGGCCTTGTTCCACTGACGGCGGCGATGAAAGAGATAAAACGGCCGGCTCGACGGCGAACCATATCTCTGGTTGAGGTCGCGGACACCGGCTTCCGCCTGTGTGAGCAGGTCTTCATCATCGGGCATCTTCTCGTGCGGCGCATCGGGGAAATCGGTCAGCAGGGCGAAGCTCAGATGGGGATCTGCATTGCCCATGTGGTGCTGCTCCAGCCGGCGGAGCAACACCTCGATCTCGACACGATCTGTCAGCATCGACGGCACCACCACCATGGTGCGGCAGTCGGCCGGAATCCCTTCCGAGAAGTCCATCTTGGGAAGCCGGCGAGGCGCCACAAAATGGGTGACAAGCGCATTGACCAGATCTCCGGCCATCACCGCGGCCGGCACCAACGCCAACATTCCGGTGGCGACCAGACAGATCCAGCCGGCGTCACCATAGGCGGCGTAGGCGATCAGGATCCCGCCAAGAGAGAGAGTCAGCAAACCGATGGCGCCGAGAAATAGACTAATCGAACAACAGTGCCGCCGGCGACGGAGCCACGCGCCTAGAGGACGGTAATCAAGGTTCTCTTCGAGGTCGGTGCGTCCACCATCCACCAGATAGAAGCCAATGTGATGGGCTCTGGGCGACGCCGAAGCCAACTGTCTGGCCTCCTCAGCGAGTCGAACGGCCGCGCGAGCGACCTCTGTCTCCTCAAGACCCGTGGCCACCGCGAGTCCTTCCACCGCCTTTCGATATCGATCTCGGGTATCGAAATCCATGCTCGAATAGAAACCAACGGGATCGGTTCGCAACACCTCGTCTACTTGGCTGGCGCTTTCGAAGAACACCTTCCAGTCCTGGTTCTCCAGCATTCGGAGACTGAGAATGGCGTTCGCTACGACTGCTTCTTGGGGCCCCATCTCTGCGACCGGATCAGATACAGGCCCGACCTCGTTCTGGGGCTCGGTCGCCGCCAACCGGCCTACCGCTTCGCACAGTTTCTCCACCACCGTCAGGCGAAGCATGGTGGGCAGGGCCCAGAGTTCGCCCATCGTCAACGGCGTCTCGTGTTGAAATTCCTGAACATGAACCGTGATTCGATCGAGATCGAGGAGGCACCCGGCGCCCTCGACGATCTGCCTCGCCACACCGAGGACTCGCGGCTCGCCGTCGTCGTCGCCGCCGAGCGTCGCCAGCTGACGGTAGTAGGTCTTGGGCATGTCGTGACGGATTTGGGCGATGGCCCGCTGCACGATGTAGACATTGTCGAGCAGCCACTCGGCGGCAAAGGGTACCGCAATCCGGTTCTTGGAGGATATTCCAAAATGGTTGTAGGCGTCGCGCACCTGCGCTGCATAATGATCAAGCCTGGATTGAAATGGAAAGCGGGCTAACATCGCTCTCTTCCGTGGCCGGCTGTCAGTGGCCTTTGAGTTCCTGCAATACCTGTTCGGGGCGGTTTTTCTCCAACTCGTCAGGAGCAAGGTCCTGGACGATCAACAGGGGTGTGTTCCCGTAGACGATGAAGCTCACCGCCACGCTTCCATAGGGCCATCGCGACCCTCCGGAATGTCCATGAGCGCTGATGATGACGAGATCGACGCTCTGGGTCTCAACCAGCTCATGCAAGGCGATCGAAGCGTTCTGGGCGACCAACATGCACGGTCGGATCTCTGAGATATCGGGTGACAGACGGGCGTGGAGGTGCTCGAGGTAGCGCGTCGCCTCCGACGTGTTGCGCTGCACCACGCGGTTGGTGAGTTCGACGTCCTCCGCGGAAAGAGGCGCCCTGCGCGGCATTTCGGGACGCCGGACGACGTGGGTCAGCAGCACCTCCGCCTTGTGGTGGCGGGCGAGACCGGTGGCCGACGGCAACACACACTCCGCCCGGTGGGAGCCGTCGAGTGTGACCATCAACCGCCGATAACGCAAATCTGCGAGCCTTTTGGAGACAAGCTCGTAGGCACGCACGAGAAGGATGGAAACATGAGCGCGAAGGATGATCTTCTGGACGACGCTGCTCACATTCCAACCGCTCAAACCGCTTTGCCCGTGGCTGCTGAGGGCGATCAAGTCAACACCACTGCGGTGGGCGAACTCGATCACCCGTTCTGCGGGCCGGCCCTCCAGGCAGGCTTTACGAACGTCGGCGCCGTGATCCCTGAGACGTTCGGCCACCCCATCGAGGTAGGCTTCCGACTCGGCCTTTGTCAGGTGCCAGTCCAGAGGATCGACAGCGGGGGTCCCGTCACGACTGGACGGACACTCCAGGACCTGGAGCACGGTCAACCGGGCCGTAAATGCCCGGGCGATCTCGAGCGCGTGGGGCAGGACGCACTCGGCGAGAGGAGATCCGTCGAGAGGTACGAGGATGTGGCGAAACATACCTCCTCCTTCCTTCGTCCAACCTTCTCATCACGGGTCGTCGAGAGAGACCCAAGACGACGTGAGATGAGTGATCTCGCAAGATGAGCGAGCCAGGATGGTCGTCGTCACCAAAGAGACTGCCGGTCGGTATGTGACGGCCGCGGAAACGCATCCGGTCCTTACTCGTCTCGCGACTCGAGACGGGCGGAAAGGGGCATGATCGAGATGCGCTGCACTCATAGCATTCCGCCGGCGGTTGGCAGCGAGACGGCTCGCCGCTCACTTCACAGGGCGAATACCTATTTTACACAATCCCGGTTTCGTGCGCTCAATTCCGCAAGTCGGAAAGCACCGGCTGAAATCACGGATTGTGCCTCATTCGCGATTTGCAGCCGTGAGAGGGTTCCGGCCGGACCTCCAGTTCTACTCTCTTTCGTCGAGTGATCGAAGCGTCTCCAGAGCGCCGCCGGCGATGCCGATTTGATCGTGCGGTACCTGGGGCTCCCTCATATTGATGCGAATGAGGGCGCCGCTGTTGCGTTGAACGGTCTGTTCGGATGTCATTCTCACCGTCGGGACCGCGGTTCCGGCCCCGAGTTCGACGACGACCAATTTCTGACCGACAATCGATTGAAGCCAGGTCGCAAACCGGCTTTCCTGTTCGTGGCTGCGGT
The DNA here is from genome assembly GCA_021107705.1 of Thermoanaerobaculales bacterium. Taxonomy (GTDB): domain Bacteria; phylum Acidobacteriota; class Thermoanaerobaculia; order Thermoanaerobaculales; family Sulfomarinibacteraceae; genus JAIOSJ01. Next base: position 9,732 of record JAIOSJ010000251.1, read on the forward strand.
GAGAGATCCAACTCCAATCACCGAACATCAGTACATTGGGCCGCGCAAGGCCCCCGCATCGGGGACATGAGGGGAGAGGTTGTTGTGCCCGGAATGTCTGATCGTCAACCGCAACATCTTGGTCTTGGGCCGACCAAATGTCATCAGTGCAGGGACTCGCGCATTGGAGGTGATTGATGGAACCGTGGCACTCGAGGATCCTATCCTCGGGGAAAAGGGCGCGCTGGAATTGGCCGTCGACGTTTGAGGTGAAGACGAAGAAACCTCCCGGTTTCTCTTGGCCCCAGGTGCGAAGGATCTCGAAACCCTCGTGCGGCTCCGTATTTCGGTAGAGATTCAACCGGTGGCCGTAAAAGCCCCAGGCGAGGGTTGGATCCCGTTCGAACCAGCTTGGGTTGGCCATCTCGAAGAAGGAGATGCCCAAGCCCTTCATGGGGGGATATGCCTCCCAGAAGCCCTCGTTGCCACGGAAATCCGGTAGGCCTGAATCGACCCCCATACCCGCGCCTGCGGTGATCAGGATGGCATCGGCATCGGCCACGGCCTCTCGAGCCAAACCCAACTTTTTCCTCATTGCGCTTTTCATACGTTGATTCTACCCCGATAATGAGTTCATGGAGTTGAATCGCAGACGAAGACTGAAGGCGGAAAAGGTAGAAATCCCGGACCATTTTGAAGGAGTCCCTCTGCGGCGCGGGGTTCTCCTTGCCGGCTGGATCCTTGGGCCGGGTTGCGGTTTTTTGGGAATCGGACTCATGGTGAAAGCTGAAGGAAGCTGGATCGAGGCTGTCGGGGCTCTCCTCGCGGCCGTCGGCTGCCTGCTGATTGCCGGCGTCGTTCGCTGCCGCCGGTTTGAAATCGAAATCGGTCGGCGCTGGGTCAAGGTCGGCGCCGGGCCTTTGGGACACAGGTTCCCCGCTGAAATGGTCGGAGCGGTGGAAAAGGGACCGGCGCGGAGCTGGCGCAGACTTTTTGGGAACCAAGAGTTAAGGATTCGTTTGAGGTCAGGCCCACGCGATTTCATCATTCCCAGCCGCGAACCTCAGGAGACGATAGAGGCCCTCCAAAAAGCCACAAAGGGAGCAGCCACAAAAATGCACGAAAATGCACAATAAGAAAAATAGAAGAAGTAGTCAACTTCTTCATTCAAATTGAATTATGAACCAAGGCGTTGTCTCAAATTTTCAATCCGTCCGCCTTGGCTGGGTTGAGGACCCTTACGCCAACTCGGCAAGAACCGCCTTGAGGTGGGTGTAGAAACGCTGCGTTGACGAGATCTGAAGTCGTTCCTCCGGAGAGTGGGCGTTTTCGATCTGAGGGCCGATCGAAACGCAGTCCATGTCGGGAACCTTTTCGATCAACAACCCACACTCCAGCCCTGCGTGGATGGCCTTGATCTCAGGCTTGCGGCCGAAGACCTTCTCGAACACCGTCACGGTCGTCTGAACGATGGGAGAATTGAGGTTCGGTTTCCAGCCGGGATACACATCCCTGATTTTCACCGTGGCTCCGGCCTGCCGGAAGATCGAACCAACTCGGCGACGCACAGCGAAAAGGGCCGGCATCACGGACGATCGATGCGAGGTTACGATGCGTACGGCTTCGTCCTCGGTCTTCACGACCGCGAGGTTCGACGAGGTCTCCACAAGGCCCTCGACCTCGGTCGACATGGCGAGAACACCGTGGGGCAGGCTGTCGATGAGGCGAAGCAGGGTGTCGCGGTCCGAGTTCTCCAGGACGCGGTGGAGGGCTTCCGAATCGTCCAGCTCTTCAATCACCACTTCGAGGTCCGGTTCATTTGTGCCGAACTCCTCCATAAAACCTTTGTGACACGCCGCCGTGACGGAACGCAGGCCCTCGATCTGAGTCTTCTGGATCCTCAGGGTTACAAATGCCTCCCGTGGAATGGCGTTGTGTTTTGAACCACCCTCGAAATCCACCAGGTCGATGTCGGAATTCTGCTCAAGGGCATTGAGGACCACCCCGACCGCCAACTTGAGTGCGTTGCCGCGGTTCTCAACGATGTTCAGCCCTGAATGTCCGCCTCGGAGGCCACGTATTACGAGCTTCACCGGCACGGAGCCCAGGAGACCACGGCGTCGGGAGAGAGCCAACAAGCCGTTACTGTCTGCGCCCCCGGAGCAACCGATGTACACGGCGCTGTCTTCCTCGGTGTCGAGGTTCAACATCGTTCGCCCCTGAACGATGCTGGGGTCGAGTTGCTTGGCGCCGGTGAGACCGGTCTCTTCATCGACCGTACACAGCAGTTCCAGTGGTCCGTGCACGGCTTCCGGATCGTCGGCAACGGCCATTCCCGCCGCAACACCGATACCGTTGTCGGCGCCGAGAGTGGTTCCCTGGGCCCGGACCCAGTCGCCATCCACCACAAGGTTGATTCCCTGGGTCATGAAATCATGCTCGACGTCAGAGTTCTTCTCGCACACCATATCCATGTGACCCTGGAGGACTACCGGTTTCGCGCCCTCGTGGCCGGGAGTTGCCGCGACCCGAATACATACGCTTCCGGCCTCGTCTTGGTGGACTTCATGGCCGCGATCGCGAGCCCATGCCATGAGATGTTCGATCATTTTCTCTTCGTGTTTCGAGGGTCTGGGAATTGCACTGATATCTTCAAAATGGGACCAAACGAGACGGGGCTCCATATCTACCGGTAACTTGCTCAAAACAACCTCCTGATCATCACCGACCAACTGAGTCGGCTGGGGGACATCGTACATCGGAAACGCCGTGACGTCTCGGGTTTCGGGCATTCGCATTAATAATTTCCCATTTCTGCATCTCATCGGCGCTCAATAGTCGCGCAGATTGCTGTCTATCGAGCATTGCAGGCGCGAGAGGACTTGGCACAGGGCTTTTAGGTCCCCTCTCGTGACCCCGGCCTTCGGGAGCGCGAGCGCTCCCGCTCGGCATTTTTCCAGGGGAACACAAATCATTGTAGTCGGCACAGTTGCCCTGTCCCCCTGGGAAATCGCCTCGGCGACCTGCCTCGTTTCCGGGAGAACCGATTTGGATCGTCGTAAGGCGATCCAGAAGGCCGGAGTTCAAGAATGTTGGTTTACACCCCTCTCCGCGAATCACTTGGCCTTGATCAACTTCCCAACTTCCCAAAGCCTGGCTCGGATTTTTCCGGATTTTTCAACTACCGGAGGAACCACGGGCGGACTGTCATTCCCTGAAAACCGTATGCATCGTTCCCGCCATGGACCAGAACACCGGATGTATTTGGATTTCCTTCCAGATCGACCCACCAGCGGAGAGTGTTCAAGGAGTCGCCGCGGACCGTACGACCTGACTTGACCTCGATCGGAAGCAGGTGGTCGCCGAAATCAAGCAGCAGGTCGATTTCATGTCCGGTCGCATCGCGCCAGTGGTAGAGCGGCGCCTGTCGGCCGCTATTTTCGAAGGACTTGATGATCTCCGTGGCAACGAAGGATTCGAGGATCGAGCCTCGCAAGGGGTGGTTTTCCAGGACCTGGGCAGTGTTGATTCCGAGGAGATGGCAGCACAACCCGGTATCAAGGAAGTGAAGCTTTGGTCGCTTGCGAAGCCGTTTCCGGAAGTTTGTATGGTGCGGCGGAATCAGGGTCACAATGTAACCGACGCGGAGTACGGTCAACCACTGTTTCGCAGTGGGTTGAGAGATGCCGACATCATCAGCAAGGGATGTCAGGTTGAGTTCCTGAGCTGTCCGTGCTGCCGCCAGCCGCATGAATCGATCGAAGGCGTCAAGGTCCATGATCCTGAGCACATCTCGCAGGTCCCTCTCCAGATAGGTGCGGCGATAATCGGCCAGCCAGCTGTCCGGCGGGAGCCCGCGGTCGTGAATCCGTGGATAAAAACCCGCCCGAAGAGTTGTCCACATATCCTGGCTTGGCGGATCCCCAACTTCGGTCGGGACATCCAGCCTTTCGGGCGAAAGGGCTTCTCTGCTGAACAACTCGGAAAAGGAGAGAGGCAATAGCCGCAATACTGCGGTCCGCCCGGCAAGGGTTTGTGACACGCTCTCCATCAGCAGTAAATTCTGCGAACCCGTGAGAATGAACCGACCCGGGGAATCGTCGCGGTCCACTTCGACCTGGATGTAGGACAACAACTCCGGCGCACGTTGGACCTCATCGAGAATTACACCCCGCCGGAATCGCGCGAGGAAGCCCAGCGGGTCCGACAGGGCGCGAGAGCGTTCATCCGGACGCTCGAGAGAAACGTAGTAATGGTCGGGAAAAACGTGACGTACCAGCGTTGTCTTCCCGGACTGGCGCGGACCGGTCAGTGTCACGACCGGCATCCGACTCGCTGCCGCCCTCA
>JAIOSJ010000038.1 GCA_021107705.1 Thermoanaerobaculales bacterium
AACAACGGTACCTGCGATCTCACCGGAGTCGTCATCACAGAGGACATTCCCACCGTGACAACGGTTGACGGGGACGAGGTTCCCGCATTCACGGTGGTGACGATGGATCCTTCTCCTACGGATCAGACGGGCGAGATGCTGGTCTGGGCCATCGGGGATCTACTTGCCGGCGAAAGTTCGGCCATGACGATCACGGTGGTGTTTGATGAGCCGGCCGCTGACGGGACCATCGTGGTGAATACTGTCTGTGTGGTCGCCGAAGAGATCGAGGATGAGATCTGTGCGAGCGCAACAGTCGAAATCGGCGATTTCGCCGGCCGGCATATCGGTGGTCCAGGCTTTTGGTGCAACCAGATTCGTTTTGCCATCGAGGGACGACACAATGCCCGTTTCACGCTTGAGGAGTTGGAAGCTTGGCTGGTGGAGATCAACGAGACCTCACTGATGTTTCCGGAATTGTGGGACACAGAATCGCTGGAGTCCGTTCAAGATTTGTTGTGTCGGCCCAGCCAGGCCGAGACGGTTGCCGATCGGCTGAGTCGGCACCTTCTTACTCTGTGGTTCAATATCGTCAGCGAACGGATCGACCCGGAACTCACTTTCGACGGGCTGTGTGCCGGGACAGCTCCGCTGCCCGGAGACGCCGATTCGGAGATGACAATTGCCGAGCTGGTAGCGGCGGCCGAGGCCGATATTCTGGCCGGGGCTGAGGATGAAATTCTGAATTTCTGGGCAGAGGTGATCGACTTCGTCAACAACGCCACGATCGGCGCCTGTGGTCCATTTGAACCACTGCGCTCCAGAAACCGACGTGCTGCGTCGTAGCCCCCTACGCAACAAACCGGAAGACCAGGATCTTTAGTCGCCACAAGCCCAGTCGAGTGCCTCTGCGGGATCCTCCGCCAATCGCTCGGCGAGCGTATCCGCCGGCATCCTGCCCCTCTGGGTGTAGACCTTACTGAAAAGCCGCACGGGCTTCAGATGGTGTGGCGCAATCAGGTTCGGTCCGAGATCCGGCGCCCGTTCGAGGGCCAATTCAAGGGTCTGGCCTGCAAGATCTCGAAGTTGGGAGTCCCTCACACCATCGGTCGCGGCTCGATGCCAGAGGTTCTCCAATTGTTGTGTATGCGGCTCCATCAGGTTTAGGAAATGGTGACGGGCCAGATCGTCGTACACCATGGTACAGGCCACCACGACAGGGACCGCCCGCCATCGGGCCGGAATGGCTTCACCGGTTCGGAGTTCGAGGAAACCGCGTGCACGAACCTCGAAGAAAAGGGTCGTCAGGTGATAGTCGAAATCCTCGCAGGTGGGCCAACCATGCTTTGGGTGGCCTTCCCGTATCCAACGATCGAAAGAAAAGCCCGGCTCACCGGGACTCCAGCCGGTTTTACCGGAGCGAAACAGCATCACGTCAGCTTCGAGCGCCGCCTGCGCCCATTGCCGACGGGGATCGGGATTCCCTTCCAACAACAGGCGGGGAAAGCCGCTCCGGGTGTGATCCAGCTCTTGCCATGCACGAGAACGGGTTGCCACAGCTTCGTTTGAAGGGGAACAGGCGAACGCGGCGGTGAGGATCGGCGCCAGAAGGTTTGCCGTCAGCCACCGTTCCTGCCAGACGCCTTCCCGCCCCAGATCGACGTTGATTTGCAGACTGGCGGTGTGCCGCATCATCAAGGCGCCCCATTGGCCGCGGCGATCGTAATACTCCGCCTGGGCAACGTAGCGCTCTCCAGGAAGCTGTTGTGGGACATCTTCCACATCGGTCCACTGATCCAGACCCACGGCGGCGAGTCGCGCCCCCCGGATTCGGAAAGCCTCGGCCAGACGGCGAGCCATGTCGTCGACGTCGTCCAAAGCTGCTGATGGGCCGGGATGAACGCAGGTCGAGTGTTCGACCTGGGCCCCTGGTTCGAAGGTGATGCGGCCGCCGTTGTCGACGTCGAATTCGCGGACTCCCGAGGCCGCTTCATGACCCGGCCGCAATCTGCGGTCGGCGACCGCCAGATCACCTACCGTCGAGAGCACGCCTTGAGGGGGATCGTGAAGGACCATTCTCCTGAGGACTCGGCCCGAATCATCGACCAGGAAGGGAAAGAACTCGGGTTCAAGTCCGACACCGGTCGTGGAACCCGGACAGCAACGCTGAGGGAAGGCCAGACAACCGGCCCGGTGGTGGGCCTCGTCTCGGCTTATGACCTTTTTCGTATCTTCAGTGGACATTGAACCTCCAGCCAACTTTGGAAGGCAGGATGAGTTTACACCCCGCTTTTGCGACGAAGGCCCGTCAGGAATGCGGGCGAAGGGGACAGACAAGAAGGTGTCCTTTTAAGGTGACACAAATCCCGAGGAAGGCTCCGTTTTGTTTTCTCTCGGTAAGACACCCTGGGTGAAGAGACGTATTGAGTTCCGCCTTTCTTTAAATAGTTGACTTTAAGTGTCTTTCGATGCCTTCATGCCTGAAATATCGTGGCGGGCTTCTTGTTTTTCCGTCTCTCTGGCACACACATTGCAGTTTTGTGGAGCGACGCTTGATGAACCGAGCGCCAGGGAGGCAAAAATGGAAACCACGAGAATTTTGAAAATCGCCGCGTTCCTCCTGATCGTTACCGTTGCGGTCACCCTACCGCCCGTTACCCAAGCCGGATCCTTTGCAGTCCATTTCAACAATGGTCATACCGGATTCTCTTTTGGATCCGGTGGCTGGTCGGTTTATGGCTCTTCCTGGTTCGATCCTCACTGGTCGCTGAGTTACGATTCCGCTCTTGCAGGATACGGAGAGTGGATCTGGGTTGATGGGCTCGGTCAGGTGTGGCGGCCTTGGGTGGCCGCTGGTTGGGCGCCGTTTTCCCACGGGCGGTGGGCCAGCACATCACTCGGATGGACCTGGGTTTCCTACGAGCCGTGGGGGTATTTCCCTCACCACTACGGTGAATGGGCGCTGACCGTTCATGGCTGGGTGTGGCGGCAGGGTTATGTCTATTCTCCAGCAAATGTCGTCTGGGTGAACTCGAGTTTCCACGTCGGCTGGTACCCCAGGGCGCCTCATGGGTGGGGGCACTACAACAGTGGTCACAGTCGGGCCTATGGCCGCGGATACGATCGAGGCTACTGGGACGGTTGTACGGATGCCATGCACGCGACCTATGTTCCCTGGAACAAGTTCGGCACCGACGACCTGTCCCGTCACCGAGTATCTGCCCGGTCGGTCGCTCAGAGGTCAGCCGGGTCGAGGATCCAGAAAATTGACCATTCACCGAGCCGGTCAGAGATCAGGCGCAGGGGTGGGGTTGTCGCTCCCGCGTCGGTTTTGGAACGGCGCACGGTGAATGTGGGCGGTCGGGACGTGGTTGTGGCGAGACCGAAGGATGCCGGTCGAAGCGTTGAACGCAACGCTCGCGAGACCGTCTCTCGCGTACTGCCGTCGTCGGTCAGCCGGCGTTATCAGGCGGGGTCCTCTTTGGGCTCGAACACGAAACGTAGTGGGGCAGCCGGGTCCGCTTCCCCAACCGCGACTGAGCGGTCTCTTGCGAGCAGAGAATCTCCGGATGCTCGAAAGCGTGACTCGGTGAGGCAGGAAAACCTGGCGCGTTCCGGTTCGGACCACAGGTTCCGGCCTCCGGTGTCGGCTCAGAAGTCGAATCCGAGACGGGCGCCTTCACGGGCACATTCTCAGCCCGCGACGGCGCCTCAGCCTGAGGTCTCGACGAAAGGATCGACCGGATCAACTCGGTCCACCAGAGTGTCGTCTCGTCAGCCGAAAGTGAATGGCACAATGAATGAGGACTCTTCGGGAGAAAGATCTTCGTCTCGAAGGGCCAGTAACGAGATGCACAACTCGCGGAACGAGAAGGCGACTGTTGACGCAAAGAGGAGGACGGAACGAAAAACCGTCTCCACTCCTTCGGCGAGATCCAGACGTCGGTAAAAAGTCATTTGACCTCATTGAGCTAAAGGGCGGCTGGTGGAAACACCGGCCGCCCGATGAGATTTGAGGTGAACTTTTTGCTCGCATCGGCGTTTATAGGGTCATGGGTACCGAGTTGAATCGGTCCGCAGGAGATCGGAGGCAGCCATGACTGAGAAAATCATTCGTTCCAAGTTCAGCATCATCGGGATCATCGCGATTCTTCTCGCGGTAGGAGTCGTCGCGGTCTTGACCATCGGCGATTCGACGGTGGAGGCTACGGAGACGGAGCAGAAGGAACAGTCGTCGGAGGTTGAAAAAGAAGAGGCCTCCGAAGAGGAAGAGGTGGTTCCGATTCCGGTCGAGGTGGTCGAGGTGACCAGCGGAGTCATCGCCTCATATATCTCCGCCACCGCGAACCTGGTGCCTGAGGACCAGGTGAAGGTGCTTGCCGAGGCCGAAGGCCGGGTGGCCAAGCTCCAGGTCGAGGAGGGGGACCGAGTCCAGGCGGGACAGGTCATGGCAGCTTTGGTGCGAGACGAGGCCGAGATCGAGTTGGCCAAGGCCGAACTCAAGGCCACGAACGCCCGCCTGGCCTTCGAACGAGCCGGTGAGACCCGGGACCAGGGTCTGATATCTGCTGAGGCCTTCGACAAGCTCAGAATGGAGCACGAGGTCGCGGTGCAAGAAGTAGCCGAGGCCGAGTGGCGCCTCGAGAAGACCGTGATCAGGGCCCCCTTCACCGGTCGCGTGACCGAACGGACAGTGACTCTCGGTCAGCATCTGAGACCGGGTGATGAACTCTTTTCCGTTGCCGACTTCGACCCCCTCGTGGCCCGAATATACCTCCCCGAAACGGATGTTCTCGAACTCAACGAGGGTCGCGAGGTCCGGATTTCTCTTGCGGCGGGGACGTCTCTGGACTTTGAGGGCAGAATTTGTCGGATCGCTCCAGTGGTGGACACCGCGACCGGCACAGTCAAAGTGACCGTCGAGGCGATTCGTCCGCCTGCCAAGGTGAGACCCGGTGCCTTTGTAGACATCCGAATCGTTCGGGAAGTACATCCGACGGCTCTCCTGTTGCCACGGGAATCCGTGATCCGTGAGCTGCGTTCGGCCCACGTTTTCATCGCTGAAGACGATCAGGCCGTGAAGCGTTTGGTGCAACTCGGCCTCGAGGAAAACGACCATATCGAGGCGCTTTCCGGTGTCGAAGAGGGCGATATGGTCATCGTGGCGGGGCAGGGTGGTCTTGACGAGGGCCAAAAGATCAAAACCCTCTAAGTTCCGGCGGTCGCCAAATATGACGGCAGACTCCGTCATCTATGCTGAAGTCGTGATCCTCTACTTCTGATCTAAGGTCCAATTTTCCTCTCTACCGCGGGTCTTCCCTGCGTATCGGGGCGAGGTGTATATGCGTATAGTCGAATTCTCCCTACGTCGCCGTGTCACGGTGTCGATGTGTGCGGTGGCCCTCCTGCTGTTTGGCTTGGTGGCCTTCCAGCGCCTTCCGATCAATCTGATGCCGGATCTCTCCTATCCGAGTTTGACGGTGGAGACCCGCTTGGACGGCGCAGCGCCGGCCGAAGTGGAGGTCTTGATCACCCGGCCGATCGAAGAGGTTGTGGGTATCGTCGGTGGGGTTCAGCGTTTGACCTCGGTGTCACGCCCCGGAATCTCGCAGGTGACTCTCGAGTTCGGCTGGGGGCGCGACATGGATTTCGCCGCGCTCGAGGTTCGTCAGAAACTCGACCTCGTGAGCTTGCCCCGCTCGGCCGAAAGACCTCTTTTGCTGCGCTTCGACCCGGCGAACGATCCGGTGATGCGTCTCTATCTGCGCGGTGGTGAAAGCCTTTATCAACTGCGTTACGTGGCTGAGGAACTGATCAAAAAGGACCTCGAGTCGACTGCCGGCGTGGCCGCCATCAAAGTCCACGGCGGCTATGAGGAGGAGATTCAGGTTCACGTGGACGAACACCGGCTCGCCCTGCTTGGGCTCGGCGTGGAAGAGGTGAATACGAGACTGCTCGAGGAGAATTTGAACCAGGCTGGGGGTTCTCTGTACGAGTCCGAGGCGCGATATCTGGTGCGCGCCCGGAACGAGTTCAAGAGCCTGGAGGACATCCGCGACACCGTGATCCTCACTCAGAGAGAGCGCCACGTGAGAATCGGTGATATCGCCGAGGTCACACGCGATCATCGCCGGCGTGAGGTCATTACCCGCTTCGGTGGTGAGGAAGCGGTCGAGCTGGCGATTTACAAAGAAGGGGACGCCAATACGGTCAAGGTCGCGCGCTCCGTTCGTGAACGACTGAAGACGGTGAGTGAAGAGCTGCCGCCTGATGTTGAAATCGACCGGGGCGCCGACCAAAGCCGTTTCATCGAGGCGTCGATCCGCGAGGTGCTCTCCAACGCCCTTCTCGGCGGTGTGGTTGCGGTGTTGGTGTTGCTGCTGTTCCTCAAGGATCTGCGCACGACTCTGATCATCGCCGGGGCAATTCCTTTGTCGATCGTGGCCACTTTCTTTCTGATGTACCGAACAGGCACGACCCTCAATATCATGTCTCTCGGAGGGCTGGCTCTTGGCGTCGGTATGTTGGTTGATTCGGCGATCGTGGTTCTCGAGGCGATCGTCAAGCGCCGTGAAGCCGGTGATGACGCGACCACGGCCGCCGGCAAGGGCGCTTCAGAGGTCGGACATGCGGTGGTCGCCTCCACGCTGACGACGGTCGCAGTCTTCCTGCCGGTGGTCTTTCTCGAAGGTATCGCGGCACAGCTCTTTCGAGATCAGGCGCTGACGGTGTCCTTCTCACTCCTCGCTGCTTTGGCGGTGTCTCTTACCCTGATTCCGATGATGGTGGCGGTCTCCGAACGAAAGGAGACGACCGACGGAGGCGGACCTGAGCCGGAGGGTGGTTGGATCCGTCGGAGTGGTCGAATGGTGTTGGTGACAGTTCCGACGATGTGCCTGCAGGGCATCAAGTGGTTGTTCGGGATAGTCCTCGATGGGTTCACCTGGATCTGTCGCCCGATCGTGAAGGCATTTGACGGAAGCATGGCTGCGCTTACTCGGGCCTACCCCGGAATGTTGCGCGCTGCGCTCGGCAATCGCCTCCTGGTGTTGGTGATTGTGAGTGTGGCTCTGGCCGCCTCTGCGGCTCTTTTACCGGGTCTGGGAATGGACTTGATTCCACCGTTTGCTCAGGGCGAGTTTTCTTTCAAGGTCGTCTTGCCTGAGGGAACTCCACTGGAGGTGACGGATCGCTTCGTGGGTTCACTCGCCTCGGTTTTGGAGACAGATGCTTCAGTCGAGTCCTTCTCGTCGATTGCCGGCGGCGCCGGCCTCTCGATGGCGGCAACCGGCACCGAGGGCGAGAATACGGCCCGAATCCAGGTCCGCATGAAGGGCGAATCATCTTCGGCACAGGAGGAGGCGGTGATCTCACACCTGCGATCCGCCCTTGCCGAGACCGAAGGCATTCGCTTCGATTTTGAACGGGCGACCTTCTTCTCCTTCCGAACGCCGGTGGAGGTGGAGGTGTATTCGGACAGTCTCGAGGATCTTCTGGAGGCGACGGGTGAGGTCTCAGCGGCCCTAAAGGACATTCCGGGGTTGGTGGATATCCGTTCGTCGTCCGAACTCGGCAACCCGGAGGTTCAGGTTCGATTTGATCGCCAGAAGTTGGCCGGCCTCGGTCTGGATCTCGGATCGGTGGCGCGCACGGTTCGCACCAAGATTCAGGGAGAGGTTGCGACCCGTTTCACCGAGGGTGACCGGGAGATCGATATCCGTGTTCAGGCCCTGGCTCAGGGAAATGCCAAGGTTGAGAATATCCACAACCTCATCGTCGGTCATGTCGAGGGACGGCCGATATTTTTGAAATCAGTTGCAGAAATCAAAGTCACTGAGGGGCCGTCGGAAATCCGGCGCATCGGCCAGAAAAGGGCGGCGGTGGTCGGAGGCAACCTCAGCGGTCGCGACATGGGGGCGGTGGCCGTCGATGTTCGGGAACGACTGCGCAGTCTTGCTCTGCCGGTAAGCGTGAGTCCGGTCCTGAGCGGCCAGGAAGAGGAACTCGACCGGTCCTTCCGCTCACTGGCCCTTGCGATGGCCTTGGCGATCTTTCTCGTCTACCTGGTGATGGCCTCGCTCTTTGAAAGCTTCCTACACCCCTTTGTCATCATCTTCACGCTACCCCTCGGCGCCATCGGCGTCATCCTCGCGCTCGCACTCACCGGCAACACGGTGAATGTGGTCGCAATCATCGGGGCCGTCATGCTGGCCGGGATCGTTGTCAACAACGCCATCGTGTTGGTGGATGCCGTCAATCAAAGGCGTCGTGCCGGCGCCTCGCAGTTGGAGGCCCTCACCGAGGCCGGCCTGTCTCGGTTGAGACCGATTCTGATGACTTCGGCGACAACGATCTTCGGGCTCATGCCGATGGCCCTGGGTCTGGGAGAGGGCGCTGAGTTGCGAGCGCCCCTGGCCATCACGGTGATCGGCGGTCTCGCCGTAGCGACCATTCTGACCCTGCTGGTCATTCCGGTGGTCTATTCCCTGCTCAATCGCGATGTGAGTCCGGCGCCGAGCGAAGATGAGAGCCCTGTCGGTGGGCCGATGCGCCTCGTCCAAGTCGCTATTGGTCGAGCCGGATCCTCGGTGCTCAGGGGGAAAGAATGAACCTTCCGAGTCTTGCAGTTCGTCGCCCGATCACGACCGCCATGATCTTGGTGTCAATTCTCTTAATGGGCACGATTGCATTTAATCGGTTACCTCTGGCCTTTCTGCCGGAAGTTGACGTGCCGTTCATGAACATTGTCGTTCCCTATCCCAACTCTCATCCGCAACAAATTGAGAAGGAGATCACCAAACCGGTGGAGGAGATTCTCGCCACGCTTTCAGGAGTCAAGAGTCTTAACTCCTCCACAAGTGCCGACGGCGCCCAGTTTTTCATTGAATTCAACTGGGGTCAGGACATCAACGTGATTCGAATGCAGGTGTCGGAAAAGATGGATCAGGTTGAACCGACCCTGCCCTCAGACATCGGTCCAATCCTGATCTACTCGTTCAACACCAACGACATTCCTGTGGTGCAGGGGAGGATTGCCGCAGAAGGCGTCGATCTTTCACAGAATTACGAACTTCTTGAGGCGCGTATCCTGAATCCGATCCGACGGGTGCCCGGCGTCGCCAGGGTGGACCTCAACGGTGTTGAGCCCCGCGAGCTTTTCGTTGACCTGATCCTCGACAAAGTAAAGGAACACAATGTTGATGTGGGCAGGCTGGCGGAGCTTCTGCAGAATATTTCGTCCAACCTGGTTCTCGGTCGTGCCGATGCCGAAGGAATGCGGTTTATGGTTCGTTCTCTCGGGACTTTCGAGTCGATCGAAGGCCTCGATGACCTGGTCATCGATGAGCGCGGACTGCGTCTTGGGGAGATCGCCGAGATCACCTACGAGGAGCCGCCCCTGACTTTCGGTCGACACCTGGACGGCAACTACGCCGTGGCGATCGATATCTACAAAGAGTCCACGGCGAACACGGTTGAGGTCGTACAATCGGTCAACCGGGTTGTGGAAGAGGAGATCAACGCTGATCCCTTGCTCAAGGGCATGCAACTGTGGGTGTGGCAGGATCAGGGGGAGGAGATCACCTCAGGCATCGAAGGCCTCAAGACCGCTGGTTTGATCGGCGCTCTCCTCGCGACTCTGAGTCTCTACTTCTTTCTCCGACGGTTCGATTCCACCCTCATCGTGTCTCTGTCGATCCCCTTTTCCATCATCGCCACCTGTGCGGTGATGTACTTCATGGGGAGCACCCTGAATATTCTGTCGATGATGGGCCTGATGCTCGCCGTCGGTATGCTGGTGGACAACGCCATTGTCGTATTGGAATCGATCGATCGGCGCATGCGTGTGGTGGGAGATCGGAAACGGGCGGCCCTCGAGGGAGCGGGCCAGGTTCTGATGGCGGTCACTGCCTCAACCGCCACGACGCTCATCGTTTTTCTGCCCTTGGTGGTTGGGGCGGGCACCGAGCTGACCACCTGGCTCAAAGAGGTAGGACTGACCATCTCGATCGCTCTTGCCTGCTCGTTGCTGTCTTCGCTGACGCTGATCCCGCTGATGTCCGGGCACCTATTGAAAGCTCGGTCTAATGGCCGCAACCGGGCTATTGAGTGGGTGGAAGAGCGATATGTACGATTGCTGGGCTGGACCTTGGCTCACCGGGTTAAAACCTTTGGGTTGCTGGTCGTGGGCCTTGCCGTCGGTTTTCTGCCCTTTGTCACCGGATGGGTCGAGTCTGGGATTTTCTCGGCAACCCTCAATGAACGGTTCTATCTCGAGTATGAATTTGACGACTTCCGCTACAAGTCACAGGCCGAGCAGGCGGTCAACAAGGTCGAGGCGATGCTGCAGGCCAACGCCGAAGAGTTCGATATCGAATCGGTCTATTCCTACTACGCTGAGAACGAAGCCGGTACGACGATCACCCTCAACCGTTCAGATCTCAATGATGATGAGGCCAAGGAGCTGCGCAACAAAATTCGCGACGCCGTGCCCGAGATGGCCGGCGTACGCGCCGTCTTCCGGGAGGAGGCGGATATGGGTGGTTCCACAACCTACTTCGCGGTCAAACTCTTCGGCCAGGACAGTGGGGTTCTCTACGATCTGTCCGACGAGGTGGCCCGTCGCCTCAAGACCGTCGAGGGCATCCAGGACATATCCGAACCGCGCTCCTCCGGGCGGCGGGAGATTCAGGTGGCCCTCGATCGTGATCGTGCGGCCGACCTTGGAATGACCGCCCAGGACATAGGACAACTTCTGGGCTTCACTCTCGGAGGCATGCGTCTCGAGCGATTCAATGCCGGGGATCGGGAGATCATCACCTGGCTGGCTCTACGGATGGAAGACCGTTCCCGCCTCGAAGACCTCAAGCTCCTCCCGATTTCAAATCGGGACGGCAAACCAGTGCTGCTCGGCGACGTTGCAACCTTCGAGATCATCGAGAGACCGCGCGAGATCCAGCGCGAAGATCGCAAGGTCCGTGTGGCCGTGCGTGGTACCTACGAGGGCGAGGATTGGGGCGCCGCCAAAAAATCGATAGATGAACTCATGAACGCCTTCAATCTTCCGGCGGGCTACTCCTGGAGTTGGAACGACCGAATCATCGAACAACAGAACGAAAATGCCGAGATGGGTGTGAACTTCCTGCTCGCGCTGATCCTCGTCTACCTCGTCATGGCCTCTCTCTTCGAGTCCCTGACTCAGCCCTTCGCCATCCTCTTCGCCATTCCATTTGCTCTACCCGGCACCGCGTGGATGCTGGCCCTCACCGACACGCCCTTCAACCTGATGGCGCAGATCGGTCTTTTGATCCTGATGGGCATCGTGGTCAACAACGGCATCGTTCTGGTGGACCACATGAACCATTTTCGACGTGAGGGCCTGAGTCCGGAAGAGGCTATTCTCCGTGCCGGTCGAGATCGCCTGCGACCCATTCTGATGACCGCGGCGACCACAATCATCGGTCTTCTGCCCCTGGCCGTCGGCGGAGTCAATGTCACTGGAATGCTCTACTACCCCATGGCCCGCACCGTCATGGGCGGACTCATGTCTTCGGTCGTTCTCACCCTGTTGGTTCTGCCCTACATCACGCTGGGCACAGAGGGTGTGGCCAATTGGTGTCGTCGGGTCTGGCAGGGATCGGCCCCGAAAGCCGTTCAACCGATGGGGGAGACGGGTCGTAGGCAAGAACTCAGCTGTTCGTACTACTCCAAGAAATAGCCACAAAAAGGCTGACTACTATTCGGGCTTGATCTGATCCAGCATGAAGGCGTAGGTCAGCGCCGTTTCCCGGTAGCGCTGAAACCGGCCGGAGGCGCCGCCGTGCCCGGCCTCCATATTGGTGTGCAACAGCAATAGATGATCGTCGGTTTTCAGGGCGC
Source organism: Thermoanaerobaculales bacterium (assembly GCA_021107705.1). Lineage (GTDB taxonomy): Bacteria > Acidobacteriota > Thermoanaerobaculia > Thermoanaerobaculales > Sulfomarinibacteraceae > JAIOSJ01. Next base: position 11,857 of record JAIOSJ010000038.1, read on the forward strand.
GCATCTTCGCGACCCATTTGGCCGGTTCCCAGTACTGGACCTGTGAATCGTGGAAGCCCGCGGTCACAAGCATCGACGGATATGCCTTTGCCTCCACATGGTCATAGGGAGAGTAGGACAGCATGTAGTCGTAGGATTCCCTGTCATTGGGATTGCCCCACTCGTCATACTCCGACGTGGTCAGGGGGATGTCCGGGTCCATCATGGTTGTGATTACATCGACAAAGGGAACCTGTGCGACGACGCCCTTGAAAAGCTCCGGTCGATTGTTGACGACCGCACCCATCAGCAGGCCGCCGGCGCTTCCACCCATGGCAAAGAGCTGGTCCGAGGTTGTGTAGCCTTCCGCTATCAGGAATTCGGCGCAGTCGATGAAATCGGTGAAGGTGTTCTTTTTCTTGAGCAGCTTGCCGTCCTCATACCAGCGCCGACCGTATTCCTGCCCGCCGCGGACGTGGGCGATTGCGTAGGCGAAGCCGCGATCCAGCAGGCTCAAGTGATCGGATCGGAAATCGGCGTCCATCGAATAACCGTACGACCCATAGGCGTAAAGAACAACGGGTATTGGGCCTGCTTCGACGTCCGTTCGGCGAACGAGGGAGATCGGAACCTTGACCCCGTTTCTTGCGGTGGCAAAAAGCCTCTTGGCAATGTAGTTCGCCGAAACAAAACCGCCGAGAATTTCCTCTTGTTTCTTGAGTTTCTTCTCTCGTGTCACCATGTCATAGTCGAAGATCGAATCGGGAGTTGTAAGCGACGAGAAACCGAAGCGGAGCATCGTCGTGTTTAATTCGGGATTGTTGTCAATCCACGCGTCATAGGCATCTTGCCCAAAGTCTACGGAGTGCTCGCCTTCCCCTGTCCACGGCTTGATGCGGAGCTGGATCAGGGCGTTTTCGCGCTCTGAAACCACCAGGTGATCACGAAAGATCTCGAAAGCGGCGAGGTAGATGTCCTCACGGTGAGGGATGACCTCCTGCCAATGCGCCAAATCGGTGTCTCCTACGGGCGTCGACATCAGACGGAAGTTGGTCGCCTCATGATTTGTCCGGATATAGAAACGGTCGCCGAAGTGATCGATTGAATACTCATGACCGCGTTGCCGCGGTAGGAACACCGCGAATTCGTCGGTTGGAGAGTCGGCTTCGATGAAGCGGGCCTCGTTGGTGAGCGTGGAATCCGAGTGAATAACAAGGAAACGCTCAGACTTGGTTTTCTCGATCGAGCATTGGAAGGTCTCATCCGTCTCGTCGAAAATGACGGCGTCATCCGCCGGTGACGTGCCGAGAATGTGGCGGTAGACCAGGTGTGGGCGCAGAGTTTCGAGGTTCTGTCTCGTGTAAAAAACGGTGCGGTTGTCGTTGGCCCACGCCACGTTCCCGGTCACTTCCGGGATGGCGTCGGGCAGCAGTTCTCCGGTCGTGAGATCTTTGAACCTCAAAGAGTAGATCCTTCGCCCAATCGCATCCTCCGCGAAGGCCAGGAGATTGTTGTCGGAACTCACCTCGAGTCCGTGTGCCGCGAAGTATTCGTGTCCTACTGCGAGTTGGTTGACGTCGAGCATAATCTGTTCGTCGGCGTCCATTGAGGTTTCGCGCCGGCAGTAAATCGGGTACTCCTTTCCCTCTTCGAAACGGTGGTAGTAATGGTAGCCGCGCTTGAAATAGGGAACGGACTCATCGTCCTGTTTGATCCGTCCGGTCATCTCTTCGAAAAGGGTCTCCTGCAGCGCGTTCGTGTGTTCCAGGACGGAGTTTGTGTAGGTGTTCTCCGCCTGCAAATAGGCGACGACCTCGGGATTTTCCCGTTCTTTGAGCCAGAAGTAGTTGTCCACCCTTGTCTGTCCGTGGGCTTCGAGAGTATGCGGCACACGTCCGGTCACCGGTGGTTGAAGCACTTCCGGTCGGCGACAGCCGCAGGCCATAAGAAAAAGACCCACCAAAAGAAAGGCAACAGGGAAAATCGCTTTTGTCATTATTTCTCCTCGATGTGCGCCCGTAACGAGTCCCGGACCGGAAGAGATTCTAACCCGATCTTCTCACCAGTGATCTGCTGCGACGCGAAATTCGCAGTAATCTTCAGCGTTTTCTTGATTTCTCTCAATCAACGTACTGTCAAGTACGCCTCATTCACTCAACCAGCGAAAACGCAGAATCTCACTCCGTCTTCCGCGCCTCGCAACGAAAACTGGTGAGAAGGTCGGGCTAACCCGGATGTCTCAAGATTATTCTTGGCACAGCCGATGAAAACAGAAAATACGCTCGATGAAACGCTCGCGAATTTCTGGGTCGCCGAGCCGGCCCTCTTCCTCGACCGGTAGATCCGGCCACATCTCCATCAGAACTCGGGCGAAGATCCCACTCCCGTTTTTGGTGGGGGCGCCATCGTCGCCGAGGACCTTGACCTTCTCCATCCCGCAACTCGGCGAAGCCCGTTTGAACACGAAGCCGGCGAGACCGAGGTTCTGGAGTTCGGTGACCTTGAGACGTGCATAGTGCTCCATCTTTTCAGTCAGGTCTTCCTGGGTCGTCGATTTGATCAAGCGAGGATTGGGCACACCATGATGTAAATCGATGGGCGGCCGAGGAGTTCCAAGTCCGATCTCGACCTCGGGACAGACGCCCTCCCACTCAACCCACTTTCCGAGCACCTCGGTGAGATAAGAATCCCTTTTGTGTCCACCGTCATAGCGAACCTTCTGACCCAGGAGACAGGAAGATATTCCGAGTCTGATTGGTTCTTCTCCAGATGGAGCTTTCCACGACGGCGCTGGGTAGGTCGGTCCGGTCATGCCATGATTTTGACACGACCAGCTTCAAATGACGTCGGATTCATCAATCACTGCACAGGGTCCACTCTCTCTAGCTTGAGCCCGGAGGCTCGAAGGCCGGATAACCGGTGAGAAAGGCGCCCAGGACCAGAGTGTGGATGTCGTGGGTTCCCTCGTAGGTGTTCACCGTTTCCAGGTTCATCATGTGACGCATGATCGGATATTCGTTCACGATGCCGTTCGCTCCGTGAATCTCCCTCGCCAGGCGGGCGCACTCGCGGGCCACGCGCACATTGTTTCTCTTGGCCATCGAGACGGCCTCATGGCGGAGTTTTTTCTGATCCTTAAGTTGAGCCATGCGGAAGGCGAGGAGTTGTCCCTTGATGATCTCGTCAAACATCCACGCCAATTTTTCCTGAACCATTTGGTGGGCGGCAATAGGCTTCCCTCCGAACTGAACCCTTGCGCCGGCATAGTCCAGGGCCGCTTCAAAGGTCGCCATGGCCGAACCCAGAGCGCCCCAGGCGATGCCGTACCGAGCCTGATTGAGACAGGCCAGGGCGTTTTTGAGGCCGGATGTGCCGGGGAGCAGGGCGGAAGCCGGCACCCGGCAGTCTTCGAACACCAGTTGAGAGGTCACCGAGACACGAAGGGAGTACTTGCCCGTCTGATCGACGGTTGAAAAGCCTTTGGCGCCTTTCTCAACCAGGAAGGCTCGAACGCCGTCATCGGTTCGCGCCCACACAACGGCGATGTCGGCAATCCCGCCGTTGGTGATCCACATCTTCTCGCCATTGAGGATCCAATCTTTCCCATCGCGCCGAGCGCGGGTTCTCATACCGCCGGGATTTGAACCGAAATCCGGCTCGGTCAGAGCAAAACAGCCGATCGCACGGCCCTTCCCCAGTTCGAGGATCCATCTCTTCTTCTGCTCCTCGCTGCCCCACTGCAAAATGGGGTACATGACCAACGATGTTTGTACCGACACAAAGGAGCGAATGCCCGAATCGGCCCTTTCCAATTCCTGGTTGATGAGGCCGTAGCCGATCGAATCCAATCCGGGGAGATCAAAATCTGAGTAGGGCGCCCCGAGAAGATCCAAGTCGCCCATTTCGGCGATCAGCTCAGTTGGAAATCGCTCGTGCCATGCCCAGTCTTCGATTGACGGCATCACCCGGTCTCGGACCCAGGCTCGAGTTGTGTCGCGGACCATCCGTTGTTCGTCGGTAAGCAGGGCATCGACGGAGTAAAGATCGATATCACGTCGGATGAACATTGAACGCCCCCCGGGACCCCGCGCCTTTTCCTGGCCCCTCTTGAGTCGCCGGGTTAGAATCCACCTATGGAGAACCACAGGGCGACAGCGGTCGGATGGTACCATGCGACAGCGGCCGCGATTTTGCCGTGGGTGGGGGTGTACCGACCCGAATGGCTGCCGATCGCCATTCTCATGGTCGTTGTGGTTCACCGCGCAGCAATGCGTTCAGCCGAAGGCGAGCCCTGGAGGTCACTGGGGATCGGTGTCTCTGCTCTTGGAGTCCTCGTTCTCCAGGCGGGTTGGGCGATCGCCGGTGCATGGCTGGTGCTTGCCGTTGCTCTTGGTTCGGCCGTTTTAGGACTTGGTTGGTTGAAGGTCGGGGCCCGTCCGGATGTGTTCGACCTGGCTGCGGCGGCCGTTTGGGCAACGGTTATGGCCATCCGGCCTGAACTGCTGACACCGGAAGCGGGAGGATGGATAGCTCCATTGCTCCTGGTATTGGGTGTTCGGCGCGGCATCTCCCGAGGGTTCCTACGACGATCGGGTGCGGCCCAGGTTCTTGGCCCGCCGAGTCGCGAAGTTCGTGGGACTCTGGGCTTCAGCGGAGTTGTGGCAGGGAGTGATGGATTGGCCCG
>JAIOSJ010000118.1 GCA_021107705.1 Thermoanaerobaculales bacterium
TGGAACTTCGGAATTGCGAACGGGCAGGCGACCTGGCAGTAGCGGCATCCGATGCACTTGGACGGATCCCATGTGACGATGCCGAATTCCCTTTTCTGAAACGAGCCGATCATGCATGCCCGGGTACAGGCAGGATCGAGGCAGTGCATGCACTGTGCCTTCATGTAGCTCTGATCCGGCTGATCCCGATGATAGATCTTGATGATGTTCTTGGTTTCGCCCGACAGGTCCTCGGGCGGATTGTAGAGATTGCCCGACATCGCGTTGGCCTCTTTACAGGCCGTGACGCATGCCTGACAACCGATGCATAGCGTTGCGTCATACAACATGCCAAACGCGTCCGGCGGAATCTCTGGTCGCGGTGTGGAAGCCTCAACGGGCAAGGCCGATACTGCAGCTCCTGCCCCCGCTGCCGCCACACCCTTCAACAGGTTGCGGCGATCCATTGTCATGAGGATTCCTCCTCCCCGGCGTCACCTATCTTTTTCGACGCCATGAAGCCTGCGCCGATGGCCGCACCCGCAGCGAGACCGGCAACTCCGTACCAGCCGGCATTGGTCGGTCCATGATCGGGATCGATGGGCGGGTGAGCGCCGTCCGGCAGAGTCGCAGCCTCATGCACTCCCTTGGTGAAACCGACCCCTTGCTCGGTGCACCCAAAGCAAGGATGACCTATGCCGATCGGCCAGCATCCGGGGGTTTCTCCGAAATGAGCCACAGAACAGTTCGCATGCGTTTCAGGACCCTTGCAGCCGAGGGCGAAGAGACAGTAGCCGAGGCGGTGTCCCTCATCGCCATACACTCGGGCAAAACGGCCGGCATCGAAGTGGGCCCGTCGGGGACAGTGCTCATGAATGGTCCGCCCATAGGCGAACATCGGCCGGGCTTTGTCATCCAGTTCAGGCAGCGTTCCGAATGTCGCATACTGGAGCACGGTGCCGAGGAAATTGTAGGGATTGGCAGGGCATCCCGGAATCGTTACGACCGTTTTGTCCTTGAGAATTTCCGGGGCGCCGACGGCGCCAGTTGGATTTGGCACCGCCGAGGGAACACCGCCCCACGAAGCACAAGATCCGATCGAGATGATCGCTCCGGCCTTCGAACCGACCTCCTGGAGAATATCCATCGCGGTTCTGCCGGCGATCTGGCAGTAAATGCCGTTGTCCTTGGTCGGAATCGCACCTTCAACGACACAGATATACTTGCCTGCGTTGGCCTCCATCGTCTGGTGGAGTACCTCTTCGATCTGATGTCCCGCAGCGGCAAACAGCGTTTCGTGGTAATCCAACGAAATCAGATCCAGAATCAACTCCGCCAAACCCGGTGCGGAGGTTCGAAGGAGGCTTTCGGTACATCCGGTGCATTCTTGGAAGTGCAACCAAATCACCGAGGGTTTAAGGCCCTGTTCTGCAGCCTCGGCCATCTTGTAACCTGCCACACTGGGCAACCCGACCGCAGCCGCCGCCATGAGACAGATCTTGGTGAAATCTCTTCGATCCACGCCCTCATCAGGTGGCTGAGTCGACGGGGTTTCCCATAGGTCCCTCCGAGCCATGACATCCTCCTTGCGTCTACCGAACCCATTCAAAATCGAACCTCTCGATCGAGCTTAAAGGCACAAATGCTCGAATGTCAAACTATTTCATTCTAGATAAAACACGTTCTCAACTACAGTTGCGATCCAATCCGCGACGCAGTCTATATTTCAATTTCCTTTCTTGTCCTTTATTGAAGGCTTAGCGATGGAAAGGCAATTGGAGACACATTTGTGAGGATCTGGGACAGGATACTGAACGCTCGTCAGCACTCGAAATTGAGCAATTCGCCTTTTGCAGCCGTGAGGGGGTTTCCGGCCGGGCTTCTAGGTGAGGTAGCCCATCAGATCCTGAGTCAGGTGAGAACGGCGAAGCCTGGCGAGAGCCCTGCTTTCAATCTGGCGAACCCGTTCACGCGACAACCCCAGACTCTCACCGATTTTCCTCAGCGTCCTGGGCTGGTCATCACCGAGTCCGAACCGCATTTCCAAGACACGCCGTTCCCGCTCGGGAAGCTCTGCCAAAGCATCTTCAAGAGCCCGAGAAAATGACTCCTGGAGCACTCTCTCGTCGGTGTCGGGGAACGACGTCTGTTCAAGTAAGTCGCCAAGCTCCGAATCGCCGTCCTCATCCATATGGTCATTGAGAGACAACGAGACCAGTGAGGCACGCTGGAGGACCCTCACGTCATCCACGGTGATTTCGAGGTCAGCGGCGAGTTCCCCTTGGGTGGGAAGACGTCCGAGCCGATCAGCAAGGAGGGCACGGACCCGCTCAAGGCGGTAAAGGGTATTGGCCTGTTTCTGGGGCAACCGAAAGGACCCGGCTTGATCGGCGAGATAGTGCAGGATCGCTTGACGGATCCACCAGACCGCATAAGTGATGAACTTGACGTCCTGGTCCTTCTTGAAGGGGATGTACTTCTTTGCCGCCTGAATGAGACCGAGATTGCCCTCATGAATAATGTCAAGAAAAGGAACTTTGGTGTTTCGGTATCTCTTGGCATAGGCAACGACAAAACGAAGGTTTGACTCCACCAACCGACGAACCGCCTCTTCGTCGCCGGCCTGAATCCTACGGGCAAACTCCCTTTCCTCATCATGACTCAGGCTGGGGTAGCGAGAAATCTCCTTCAGGTACTGCCGCAGGGTGGACAGTTCGCCGTCATGAGAGTTAGCCCGCATACCTCACCAGCCTTCTACTGCGACCGCAGATATGGCACACCGCACGGTCCTTTTCGAGACTCGTCTCCTGCGACGTACTGTCGAGTACGACTCGTCGCCTCATCACTCAAAAACCCACGCTGCACACCATCTCCGCGTTCTCGAAACGAACTCTGGTGAGATAAGCGGGCAGCCCCCATGTCTCACCCACTTCCTACCCTGAGCGCCGCATGGCAGCCATCTGTCGTGCTTCCCCCAAGAAGGTGTCCATCATTCCTCGTCCACTACCTGAATCGTTCCCGATTCGACACGAACCAAGGCGTGATACCTGGGAACCTCACTCTGTTCGACGAGCCGTCGATGGACCAGTTCGACGAGCATTTCGTTGTCGCCCTGAAGCTTCCTGATCTGTTCTCTGAGGTTCAAAATTATCTCCACTCCAGCCAGATTGACACCAAGGTCTCGAGTCAGAGCAATGATCGTCTCCAGACGTTCACACGTGTGGTCATCGTATAGACGGGTGTTTCCCCGAGAACGAGCAGGGTTCAACAGACCCTCCCGTTCCCACAAGCGAAGGGTCTGAGGGTGCACCTGATACCTCTCGGCCACCCACGAAATCATGCGATAACGCGGTTTTGACTTCACAGATCAGATCCTAACTCTACCACTGCGGCCTCAGCTCTGCGAAAACCTTACTCGGTTTTTTCGGCATCGACGTCGACGTACTCTGCGTCGATGACCTCGTCGTCGACCTCGGCTGCTCCAGCGGTCTCACCGCCCGGAGATGGAGCTTCAGAAGCACCTTCCTGCTGAGCAGCCGCCTCATACAGCACCGACGCCACCTTGTGGCTTGCCTGTGTGAGTTTTTCGTAGGCGGCTTCCATCTCTTCCAAAACTCCAGCTTCCAACGCCTTCTTGGCTTCGACGACGGCGACCTCGATCTCTCCCACGTCAGAGGCCGGCAGCTTCTCCTTGTTCTCGTTCACAAGCTTCTCGGTCGAGTACACGAGCCCGTCAAGCTTGTTCCGAGAATCAATCAAACGGCGTTTGGCTTCGTCGTCACTCTCATGGGCTTTGCCTTCATCGACCAGACGGTCGATTTCCTCGTCCGAGAGACCGGAAGAGCTGGTGATCTGGATCTTTTGCTCGACCCCGGTTCCACGATCCTTTGCCGCAACATGCAGGATGCCGTTGGCATCGATATCAAAGGTCACTTCAATCTGGGGCACACCACGCGGCGCCGGAGGAATTCCCATGAGATGGAACCTCCCCAGCGTTCTGTTATCCGGAGCCATCGACCGTTCACCTTGAAGAACATGGATCTCCACCTGATTCTGGCTGTCGTCAGCCGTCGAGTAGACCTTAGACTTGCGGGTTGGGATCGTGGTGTTCCGCGGAATGACAATATCCGTCACGCCACCCAGAGTCTCCACTCCGAGGGAGAGAGGAGTGACATCGAGCAGAAGCACGTCCTTGACCTCACCGGCAAGTACACCAGCCTGAATCGCAGCGCCGATTGAAACCACTTCGTCCGGGTTCACTCCTCTGTGGAGTTCCTTGCCGAAGAAATCGGACACGGCCTTCTGCACCAACGGGATCCGGGTGGAACCACCAACCATTACGACCTCGTCGACGTCCTTTGCGGACAGTCCCGCATCTTCAAGAGCACTCTTACAAGGACCAAGCGTCCGATCAACCAGAGGTTGAATCATCTGCTCGAATTTCGATCGGCTCAACTTGATCGCGAGGTGCTTCGGACCCGAGGCATCGGCCGTGATGAACGGAAGATTGATATCGCTCTCCATCGTTGAGGAGAGTTCCATCTTCGCCTTTTCGGCACCTTCCTTCAGACGCTGCAGGGCCATACGATCCTGCGACAAATCGACACCCTGGTCCTTCTTGAACTCATCCACCAGCCATTCGATGATCAGCTGGTCAATGTCATCGCCACCCAGATGTGTATCACCATTGGTGGACTTGACCTCGACAACGCCCGTTCCTACTTCAAGGATGGAGATGTCAAAAGTCCCACCGCCGAAATCGAATACGGCGATCGTTTCATCCTCCTTCTTGTCGAGTCCATAGGCCAGGGCCGCAGCGGTCGGCTCGTTGACCAGCCGAAGCACCTCAAGACCAGCGATTTGGCCCGCATCCTTGGTGGCCTGACGTTGGGCATCGTTAAAGTAGGCCGGCACCGTGATGACCGCCTTCTCCACCTTCTCGCCAAGATAGTCTTCCGCCGCCGTCTTGAGTTTCTGCAGCACCATCGCCGAGATTTCCGGCGGGGAATAGACCTTGCCTCCCGCTTCGATGCGGGCCGTGTTGTTGTCTCCCTTGACGACGCTGTAGGGCACGGTCTTGATCTCCCCACTCACTTCGTCAAACCGCCGTCCCATAAATCTCTTGGCGGAGAAAACCGTATTTTCGGGATTGGTCGCGGCCTGACGTTTGGCCACCTGGCCGACCAATCGCTCAGAATTTGCAGTAAATGCCACCACCGACGCGGTGGTGCGATTTCCTTCTTGATTAGGGATGACGACGGGCTTTCCGCCCTCCATGACTGCCACCACCGAGTTTGTGGTGCCAAGATCGATTCCGATTACACGAGACATGCTAGAGACCTCCTCAAGTTTCGTTCACGAAGCTCAATATAAAACCTGAGCGCTCGTTTGTCAAGTCCTTGCGCCGAAAAGAGGTGGTTCATCGATGGCGGACGGATTTCGGAGGGTCGTTCATGGAATAGAGACACCCGCGAGGCTTAGCCCGGCCTTCTCGCCGGCTATCTGAGGATCAGGCGAACCCCCGGCCCCGAAGCAGCACTGGACACAGCTTCACCTTCCCATGCCATCGGCCGACTGAGAATAAGGCGCTGGACCTGGTTCCCTGACGCGTCACCACCCGCCACGATCAAACGGTGACCTCGCGTGACCAACTGGTATTCGCGTTTCCACGGATCTGCGAAGTCCGGAGGATAGACCGCCGAATCTTTCACCAATTCCAATGCATTTTCGGGATAGAAGCCATCCAGATAGAACGCGTCCTCGGCACTCTGACACAGGCGTCCCATGCGATACCAGGAAACACCCTCGTAAAGGTAGTTGTCCTTCCACCGTGAAATGAAATCAAAACTCGGATTGATGGGGTTCCGGTACATCACGGACATCGAAAAGCCGAGGAGAACCAGAAACGGCACCGCAAGCCAGGGCACAACCCCCAACCCCCAGGAAGGCTTGGTGACGGGCGCCACCATTTGGCGGCTCAGGGCACGGGCAACCTCCTGTTGGGAAGCCTCACGAATCAATCCCCTATCCAACAGATCCGCAAGAGCCTTGCAGGTGTCGAATTCGACGAAGGGGCTCTCCGCAATGAGTTCACTCACCGACACCAGACCATCGACGTATTCGTAGACCTCGAACTGGAGAGAACTCAGACGAACGTCAGTTGAAGACTCAGTGGCCTCTTCCTCCGGCGTGTCGGAAAAACTGAAGCCCAGATCATTAAAGCCGTTTTCATCTTCCTCCGACAAATCGAAACGCCGATTCGGGTCCACCTTGACCAGGACCATGGATCGGTCCGGAAGACGCTGATCAATGAAGGGCCACTCATCGGTCATGCGCGCCCCTTCCATGATGATCGAATCCGCTGCCAGAGGCCGCATCAGATCCCGGTCATAGTCGATGTCCGTCTCCTGGGAGAAGTGGTAGTCTCCATCACTCCAGCGAAAGACTCGATATACGATCTGCAGAATCTGCTGGGACAGAGCAAGCCGTACAGCCTCTGGAGGGACCATACTGCCGTCGATGAGAATCCGCCCCAGCCGCTGAAGAGTCTCCTCCTGACGCTTGAGACCTGTCTCCAACTCCTGTTCGGTGATCTCTTTTCGCTTCAGGAGAATCAGGCCGATCCGGTCTTCAGGATGCTGACTGAGTGAAGACGACCCGATGATGCTGCCATCGAGAAATGAAATCGTGACGACATTTTTTTCGTTCTTCAGGGTCAAGACCCCAGTTTTACGCTGCAACGAAATGAGCTGCAGGATGTCCGCAAAAGAGAAGTCGCGAAGGGTCCCCTCTAGAGCCATGTCATCTCCGGTTCCATGCGGATACCGCAGTTACAACCCATACCGAAACACCTACGAAGGCCATCACAACCTGGAATCCAAGAATCGGCGCCGTGGGTATCACCTCTCTAAGAAACATCGGAATCCAGACGAACGCAGCAACCAACGGCAACCAAATTACGAAGGCAAGCAACATTCCTGAAAAACTTTGCCCACCCGCAACTTCGCTTCCCCCCGGAACCAAAACGCCCACAATGCGACGAGCCCAATTAACCGTAGCTCCCCATCTCTTCACTTGGGCGACCTTGCTCGTCTGTTGTTCGATGGACACCGCATTTCGCTTGAGAAAGACCGAAACACACTGGCGGCAATATACCGAGTTGTCTTCTTGCCGAAAGACCCTGCCGCACTTGATGCACTCCCGAGCCGCGTCAAACCACTTTCTTCGTACGAAAAATACGACACAACCGACCAACAGTCCAAAGGCGCCGACCAACGACACGGAAGAAAAAAAGCCGAGACCCAAAGGAAAATTTCCCCTCGAACCCTGAAGGGAAAGCCGCACAGTTCCGGGAGCGTTTTCGACCACTCTGCGAACCATGCTCTTACCCAGCTTGGGAAAGAGAGCCCTCTCATCATATCCACGCCGACCCAATTCCCCAATGTCCCTACCGGCGAGAGCCCGCGCTGTCCGCCGTGAAGAGTCACCCTCCTTGAACCTCCTGGTCAGGTCCAGGGCGATCGCCAGATTGTAATGAGCAAGCGCTGAATCCGGGCCGAGTTCGACAGCGCCGTTCAACAACTCCAGCGCCCGAAGGGGATCCTTCTCTTCGAGAGCGAATACACCCAAGAAAACGGTCGGCATGGAGGCGTTTGGCGCTGCCAGAATGGCCTTTTCGTACTGCTGGCGCGCATAGTCGCGATCGCCATGCATTCGCAAAAGCTCACCTGAGACCAGGTGAAAGACCGCCGACCCCTCAAGGGAGGACTCCAGTTCGGTGAATTCCCTGAGGGATGAAAAGTCTACCTGCCTGTTTTCCAACATTCGTCCTACGCGGGTTTCAAGGGAGATCGGAACCAGTAAAGCGCTCTGCCAAAACTCGAAAACGGGCGTCAGAAAGACAATGATGCCGAGAAAAACTGCCGCCGCGACTCTCTGAACAGCGGCCATATAGATCCACGTCAGGGCAAACAGGTACACGATAACCCATGTTGGTCCAAGGCCCACAAAAATTGGGAACAGGAGCGCCACACACGCGAAAACCACCGCGTTAACCCGGCTGAAAAACCGCAAGCCCAGAAAATAGGCATCAGAACCGAGCAGACGAAAAAAGCGAAAGACCTGCACCAGAATCACTACGGCAACCACAATAACCAGGGTGAAAACCATCCATGGAACCAGCGAGATCACCACGGCTCTTCTCACGGGCTCATGCCGAAAAATATTGACGACTCCGGTCACAAACTCGCCGAGGGCCTCAATCTTCCGATCAGCCCGCCAAGCCTGCCGACCGGCAATGAAACGGGGTGCAGGAAGAAATGGATCCAACCTCTTTGAGACCAGCAACATGAGATTGCCGATCTCATCCTGCCGATTGACGGAACCGGCAGCAAGAGCCGAGGCGAACGGGGTCACTCGTCGCAAACCCAAATTGTTGGCCTCATTGAGAAGTCGTTGCAGACCTGCCTCGAGTTCCTCTGCCTCTCCGGACCCCAACGCCTGTTGAACGCCTGCCCACTCTTCGATCAACGGGTTGGCGACCGCAACCTGAACTACGGCCAGGAGCAAGAGAGCCACCACGAAACATCGCCTCATGACAGACCCTCGAGGTCGATCATCAGATTGTGACCCCGTCGGCCACCTGTTTTGACTCCCAACGACCAAGCTTCCGCCTCCTGAATGGACCCCATTGTACGACTCCCTGGTCTCGCCAGGGGAAGCAAACCGGACACCAACCCTCATCAGCTCAGCGAGCACCCCTGAAAGCGGCCCGCCGTTTTTCGAGGAACGCAAGGGTTCCCTCCTCCATTTCAGGGTCGGCAGCCCCAACGCCGAACAGAGACGCCTCGACCGCAAGCCCTTGATCCAAGGTCAGACCCAGTCCGCGATTCACCGCTTCGATGCAGTGCGCCACCGCCAGAGGACCGTTGAACAGTATCGGCTTCAACAGGTCCTGGACCACCTCCTCCAACTCAGCCGCCTCCGCAACACGGTTCACAAGACCGATCTGGAGGGCCTCGGCGGCATCGACGTTTCGGCCGGAAAGGAGAATCTCCAATGCCCGGCCTCGCCCCACGAGCCTCGGCAGTCGCTGGGTACCCCCATATCCCGGGATCAACCCCAGCTTGACTTCAGGCTGGCCGAAGACCGCGTTGGACGAAGCGACCCGGAGATGGCAGGCCATCGCAAGTTCACAGCCTCCACCCAGCGCAAACCCGTTCACGGCAGCCACCGTCGGCTTTGCCATCCCCTCAATCAGCGAAAAAACTGCCTGGCCCCGCTCAGCAAATGCCTTGGCCTGCACCGCTCCAAGAGAATTGAGTTCCTGAATATCAGCACCCGCAACAAAGGCCCGGTCCCCGGCACCCGTCAGCACAACGGCCCAAACCTCGGAATCCGCCGCCGCCTCGGTAACGGCAACCTCGAGTTCACCGATCGTTGCTACATTGAGAGCGTTGAGCTTCTTCGGCCGGTTCACCGTAATCCACAAAAGGTGTTCGCGACGTTCGACCATGAGGTTTTCAAATGCCATGAGGTCTACTCCCTGAGAAAAATCTCGTCTCGAAGTCTACCGCGGTTCTTCAGGCTGAGCCACCCTGGTTGGTGCCTATGACTCTTTTCTGAGAAAATCTGATTCTGGGGGGGGATCCCTCTAGGAGCCTGTAGGGCATAGGTCGGTAGCACGATCGAGAAGCGAGACATGATGAAGGCATCTGCCCAACAGGCTCCTAATAGATGCTCTGCGCGCATCCCGGGCGCGGAGAAAATCACAGAAGTCATTTATTTTCTTGAGGTTGAGATGTGATTAAGCTCTAGTTTCGAGTATAATAACGCATGGCTAGAAAACGTTTCCGCCCGTGGAATCCCGATCAATTTGTTGTCCTCAGAGGCCAATGCGGTACACGCTCCTAAGAAACTCCCCGCGTTTGTTGGTGGATTTAATGAACGTCGAAACCCAACGGGAAGAAACTCGGCATCGCCACTACATGAGGCCATCTGTTTTGTGGTAGCGGGCTTCCAGCCTGCGGTCGGAAAGGTCACGTGCGTGATCATCCTCGTTCCCGAACCGCAGGCTGGAAGCCCGCTACCACAATGGGCGCTCATCACATTGTTCAAACTGCTGAAGTTTCTAAGGGGCCAACCTGAGTTCGAGGGATCGCTCCTCAGTACCAACGTTGAAGGCACTTCCATTCTCCTGTACCCACCTCCGACTTCGATCCCCAAAGGGCAACCCAGCACCATCAGCCGGCCCGACAACACGGTTTCTTCCTTGCCCTTTGGCCTCGTAAAGAGCCACGTCAGACCGGGCCTGAAGGGCAGGAAATGACGTGTCCGTACACCTAAGGGCGGCAACTCCTACACTTGTGGTCAGGGAAATCGAATGACCATGCCACTTCACATGGAGGGCTTCAACCGCACGGCGGAACCGTTCAGCGACCACGAATGCCGTCATCCCATTGGTCTCAGGTAGGAGAACCTCGAATTCCTCTCCCCCCATCCGCCCGACCAAGTCGATTTCTCGGACACCATTTTCGAGCATCGAGACCACCGCCTGCAGAACCTTGTCTCCAGCGTCATGACCGAACGTGTCGTTGACTTTCTTGAAATGGTCGATATCGATCTTGAGGAGGGCGAGCGGCCGGTTGTTGCGAGCGGCACGCCGATACTCCGGCAACGCCTTCTCGGAAAATCCACGCCGATTCAGGGCGCCGGTCAACGGATCGGTGCGCGCCAATTCTTCACTCACCACCAACTTCTTCGCACGCTCATCTGCGATCCTCTCCAGTTCTTGGGTCAGCATCACCAGCTTGTCCTCGGCCTCAACGAGACGTTTTCCTACCTTGATATGAGCTTGGAGCACCGGCATGCTCACCGGTTTGGAGAGAAAGATGTGCGCCCCTTGACCCAAGGCGTACAGAAGATCCTCTACCTCGTCACGCGCCGTGAGAAGAATCGTATACACCCCTGAACGGTCCAGCGACTCAAGCAGTCTGGCGCAAATTTCAACTCCATCCAACCCGGGCATCATCCAGTCCAGAACGGCGACTCGAATCTCAGGGTCGCTCTTGAGCAGTTTCCACGCCTCCTCACCGTCGGACGCAACAACGACTTCGTATCCACACTGGACAACTCCACGGACCACAATTGTGCGACTCAGCCGATCGTCATCTGCTACCAAAACCTTCATGATCTACCTCCGAATCGCCGGATTGAGCCGATCGATACAACGCTGCGGCTGCAACGCAACCAGAAACGCCGACAAATAGGAAATGCACGATCCGTTCCAGAATCGAAAGGAATATTAACTTCTGTATTTACTTAATTTAAAGGCCAGAAAAACGATCCCGAGCCGCTCTCGAGATTCAACATGGTCGAAATTCGGGCAGGTACACAATGGGCCGGCCTTTTGTTGCGCGGCCAACTTGAAGATTGGTGACAAACGTGGTTTATGGTTTAAGAATCAGCCATCATCTCAGAGAAAGCCCCGACGATGTCCGGGTCCCACCAACCTCTACCTGTCTCCTCTCGAAGGATCGAAAGGGCATCCGAAACTGAGTCGGCCTCTCGGTAGACACGGTCATTCGTCAATGCGTCGAAGACGTCCCCTACCTGGAAGACCCTGGCGAGATACGGGATTTCCTCGCCTTTGAGGCCGTCAGGATAGCCCGTACCGTCGAACTTTTCGTGGTGATGTCGAATGACCGGCAAAACCGGGCGTAGCGTCCGCAGGGGGGAACAGATGTCCCAACCGACCTCGGGATGACGGCGCATGATCGCCAATTCGCCTCGATCCAAAGATCCCGCCTTGAGCAATACCGCATCGGGCACCGCAACCTTTCCGATATCGTGAAGAAAGCCCGCCCTGCGCAGGGTCAAGAGATCCCTGTCCGGCAATCCGAGCCATCGGCCCAGACGAACGCTCAAGTCAGCGAGGCGTTCACAGTGCTCTCCGGTGTTCCCGTCTCGCGCTTCGACCGCTTTGGCGATCGAAAAGACGATCAGTTCAGCGGAATCGAGGTCTTTGACAAGTCTCTGCATTCTGACCTGATTCCTGACCCTGAGTTCGAGTTCGGCGAGATCACAAGGCTTGGACACAAAATCGGCTGCACCCGCCTCGAGCCCCTCCATCCGCGATTCTCGCCCTACGTTTCCTGACAGAAAGACGACCGGGATCATGCGTGTTTCGGGATCTTCCTTCAGCCTCCGGCAGGTTTCGAATCCGTCCATCTCGGGCATCGAGACATCGAGGAGAATCAAATCGGGCTGCAACCGCGCCGCCATCTCCAGTCCGCTCGAGCCGTCCTGGGTGCGGGCAACCCAATAACCCATTTTCTCGAGAGACATCGACAGGCCGGCCAGGACCGATGGGTCATCATCGACGATCAGGATATCGCCCACCTCTTCGCCGCTGCAGTGCTCGACCGAGGGACCCAGAAGGTTCCCAGGCGTCACGGCCATCATCCAATTGTCGTTGGTCGCGTCGATTTCGGCGGCGTGTTCCGATGTAATCATGCGTCACCTCACGCCTGTTCCAACTTGCAGGACCCGTGCCAGATCACTCTATCGCTAACTCTTTATTCTAAAGACCTTTTGAAACGCTCAACTGGTGAGAATCCAACTAACTGACGAAATGACCGAAAACCGGACAATTCTCGTCGACTTGCCGGCAGTTCACACCGCTTAATTTTGCGGCATTGACTTCGAGGTTAGACGTTGAGCGCTGGACGTTGAGCGTTCATTTTGCACCCTGCGGTGACGAGTAAAACCCCTGCGCTCAGTGGCCTGGGTTCCTCAAACTGCCGATCATTTCTTAAGAGCTCCCCACCCGGGCTGCGCTACCGGGACACGTCTGGAAGAAACTCAGCATCGCCTATGTAATTGTCACTTTTTTTGTGGGCGCTCATCACATTGCTCAAACTGCTGAAGTTTCTTGAGAATATGGACTACGGCTGGGAGATATCGTACTGCTTCATCTTCAGATACAACGTGGACCTTGAAATCCCAAGAATGGACGCTGCCTGTTTGATATTGAAGTTCAAAGCCGACAGTACCTTCTCGATATGCTCGCGCTCGACATCGGACATCGAGTTCAGCACAGTTCCGGCGCCGGCGCCCTTGGCCCTCAAGTTCGGCGGGATATGCTCGGGTCGTAACTCCGGCCCTCGAGCCAGGATCATCGCCCTCTCGATCACGTTCCGTAATTCCCGCACGTTTCCAGGCCACTGATAGCTCGCGAGAAGGGCAGCCGTCCGCGGCGACAGACTCTCGACTGAGCGCCCCAGCGATGGATTGAGGGCACGAATGAAATGATGCGCAAGTTCCAGAACGTCGTCCAGCCGCTCCCGCAAAGCCGGCAAGGCAATCTGAAAAACATTCAACCGGTAGAAAAGATCCTGCCTGAACGTGCCCGAGGCCGCCTCCTTCTCGAGGTCGTGGTGGGTGGCGGCGATCACACGTACGTCCACATGGATTTCCTTGATTCCTCCGACCCTTCGAAAAGAACCACTCTCGATCGCCGTCAGCAATTTCCCCTGTGCCTGAAGGTCCATCTCGGCAATTTCATCCAGAAAGAGGGTGCCTCCATCGGAAATTTCCAGCAGACCGGGCTTGCGAGCCACCGCACCCGTGAAAGCGCCCTTTTCGTAGCCGAAGATCTCTGCTTCGAGCAATTGCGGCTGGACACTGGCACAGTTGATCTCCACGAATGCGCCTGAGGCCCTTCGTGACAAGTGGTGAATTCCCCGTGCAATCATGCCCTTTCCGGTCCCGGTTTCACCGAGCAAGACGACCGAGGCGTCGGTTTCCGCCACCTGGGCGACAAGGTCTCGAACAGCCTTGATCGGTTTGCTGGTTCCGACCAGATCGGGCAGCACCTCACCGGCCGAGGGGCTCGAAACACGTTCGCTGTAGACCGCCAGTCGTCGTCTCAACCGATGCTGGGCAAGAACCTTGGTGACCTCGGCATTGAGTTCCTCAAGAGCAAATGGTTTGGCCAGAAAATGGTCGGCGCCTCGTTTCATCGCCTCGACGACGGTGCCGACATCCTGTTTGCCGGTGATCACGATCACCGAGATGTCCTCGTCCATCTCCTTGACCATCGGCAGGAGATCCATACCGTCACGATCGGGCAGATTGAGGTCCAGCAGGATCACCTCCGGAATCTGATGTGCCAGATAGCCCTCCAATTCGGCCCCGCACCCGGCGATTTCGACTCCGTGCCCCACATTTTCAAGGACCTTGCCGATGGCCACGGCCAGAGCTTCGTCGTCCTCAACCACTACGATCCTACCCGGTCGATCACCGATAGCGTCACTCATCCATCACTCCGATCCAACAGTTCCCGGACCCTTGCCGTCAGTTCGGGCATACCATACGGTTTGCCCATATAAGAAACCCCATTCTCGATCTCCAAAACACCTCTGAGAGCCTCATCAGTGTAGCCCGAGGAGAAGAGGAAGGGCAGTTCGGGCACATCGGCCCTGGCCTTCCGCAGCAGTTCTGTCCCACCCATATTCGGCATAATCACATCGCTGATCACGAGGTCCACCGGGCCGCCTTCCCGGATCAAACTAAGAGCAACCTCGCCGTCTTCGGCCTCGAGTACGGTATAGCCGTGAGTCCTGAGAATACTGGCCATGGCCTTACGAAGGACGGCCTCGTCTTCCACAACCAAAAGCGTCTCGGTGCCTTCCGTCCGCGGCGTTTCCTCCAACCTTCTCTGATCCCTCGGCCGATCCATAACAGCCGGTAGGAAGAGGTCAATTCGAGTTCCACTCCCCGGCGCACTCTCGACCCGTATGAAGCCCCCGTGCTGGTTGACAATTCCGTAGACGATTGCGAGTCCAAGTCCGGAACCCTCCGCCTCGCTCTTCGTGGAGAAAAAAGGTTCGAAAATTCGGCTCAGGGTCACGACATCCATCCCGCCCCCGGTGTCCTCCACCGATAGGCTTACATAGCGCCCTTCCTGCAAATCTACTCCGGAGAATTCGGTCTCGCCGCCATATTCAACCTCTGATGACTCGAGAGTTATGGCCCCACCTTCCTTCATGGCATCGCGGGCGTTCACGACCAGATTCATCAAAACCTGTCCCAACTGCCCCCGATCACCCTTCACCGCCTTCAAGTCCGGTCCCTCTTTGAAGTCAATACGGACATTTTCCGGGATCACCCTTCGAAGAATCTTGAGTTCGTTCGAGACCAGGCTGTTGAAATCCAGGGTTTCGAACTCCAACACCTGCTTGCGCGCGACGGCCAACAGCCGCTTGGTCAAATCCGCCCCACGCGCCACGGTCTGACGAATGGTCGTCAACTCCTGAAACCCCTTCATTTCAGGAAAGCGGAGCCCTATCAAATCGGCCGAGGTCATGATCGCCATCAACAGATTATTGAAATCGTGCGCGATACCACCGGCAAGCTCACCAACGGCCTCCAACTTCTGAACCTGGGCGAGCTTTTCTTCCATCCGTTGATGTTCCGTTCGATCGATCATACTGCCCTCGATGACGGGGCTGCCGCTCCCATTGTCGATGAGAGAGGCGCTCAGAACGACCGACACCTTTTCGCCATCTCGACGAAGAAGGTATATTTCTCTCCCGCTGACCCGACCAAAGCGCCTCAAATCGTCGATGAATTTCTCGCAGTCCGACGGCACATCGTAAAACCCGGGCGTCCCTTCACTCAGAATCTCTTCCGGAGACGTAAAACCCAGAATGTGAGCAAAAGCCTGGTTGCACTCGATGACCCGCCCATCGAGAGTGGATCGCCAAACACCAGCGAGATTGCGTTCATACAGGAGGCGAAAACGCTCTTCACTCGACTTGAGTGCCGCCTGAGCCTTCCGGCTCTCGGTGACGTCTCTCTTGACCGCCACGTACGAAACGATTTCTCCGGAAGAATCGAAAACGGGATTGATCGTACATTCCTCCTCGTAGAGGGTCCCGTCCTTCTTTTGATTGATGATCGTTCCCGCCCATTTTTCACCAACGGAGATGGTCTGCCACATTTGGGCATAGAAATCGTCATCGTGTTCACCGCTCTTGAGGACCCGCAGGTTCTCACCGATGGCCTCTTCACGGCTGTAACCGGAAATGGACTCGAATGCCGGATTCACGTAGCTGATCATGCCTTCGGCATCTGTGATGACGACAGTATCCGAGGAGCATTCGATCGCGGAGAAAAGGCGGGCACGTTCCGCTTCGGTCCGCAATTGACCGGCGACCACCTCAGCTTCCTGAAGGGCCCTTTTGACCGCCGGCGCCAGGCGAGAGAGATTCTCCTTGAGAAGGTAGTCGGTCGCACCTTCCTTCAAGACCTTGACGGCCACTTCTTCACCAAGGGTGCCGGAAACCAAAATGAACGGGGTTCTGGGATGTTTTTCGCGGGCGACCGCCAAGGCACTGAGTCCGTCATAGGACGGCAGAGCATAATCTGCCAGAATCAGGTCGAAATTCCCATCTTCAAGTGCCTGGATGAAATCGTCACGGGTTTCAACCCGCTCAACCTCGAAAACAATATCGCCCGATTTCAGAACCGCATGGGCGAGTTCGGCATCGATTGGATCATCTTCAAGGTGGAGGATTCGGATCGTCTCGGTCATAATTTCAGGGCCCGACTCGGTATCGACGCGACGTTGAAGATTCTCATGCCCAACCCCTTTTCATTATTCTAACCGTCATCCGCAACGAGCAACAGAATCTCGAACCGGGTTCCCTCCCCGAGGGTACTTTCCACGTGTACTCGACCGCCAAGACTTTCGACGGTGGATCTCACCAGTGAGAGGCCCAACCCCGGACCCGGCCGAACGGTCGAAGGAATGTTTTCCCCGCGAAAATATTTTTCGAAAAGAAAAGGTATGTCTTCACCGGAAATCCCGATCCCGTTGTCGATGATCCGAACAGCGACGCCATCATCGACAACGCGGGCTTCAACACGAATTTCACCCCCGGCGGGAGTGAAGTGTCGGGCGTTCTCCAGAAGTTCTTCAAGGGCAGATCGAAGTCCCTGTTCATCCCCCAACACCAGAGGAAGGTCCGCCGGTGTTTCAACAGATAGCGAGATTTCCATCTCCGAACAGGATTGCCGCACCGTTTCTCCAACTTGCGTGAGGATATTCGCCAGATCAAGAGGCGCCGGCCGGGGCTCCATCTTCAGAACTTCAGAGCGAGTGACATTCAACAGATTTTCCAAAATCTCCTGCTCCCGCCGAAGCTGCTCCCTCAACAGTTTTAGGTATTCCGCTCTTTGCTCATCACCGGTATCGCTCAAGCCAATGAGATCGGCCATCAGCATCGCCGTCGTCAAAGGAGACTTGAGGTCATGGGCAACCCTGTTCAAAAACTCTGCCCTTCCCTGGGTGACCCTGGCCTCCTCAGCTAAAACCTCTTCGAGTCGCCGCGGATCTTCTTCGGAATCGGCCATTCTTCAGCTTTCTTCCGGTGGACTCGTAGGCTGTCGCAACGGCGGAACACACAGAGGCGGGACCTCATTCAACACGCCCCAGAACTGACCAATACGGCCCACAACCTCGACGAGTTCTCCGAAATCGACCGGCTTCACGATATAGGCGTTGGCCCCCAACCGATAACACTCAGCGAGGTCTCGCTGGTCCTTCGACGTTGTAAGGACTATGACTGGAATGACCCTGAGCCTTTCGTCTCCCTTGATCTGCCGCAGAACCTCATGTCCATCGACCTTCGGCATCTTCAAATCAAGCAGGATCACCCCTGGAAAAGCCTCA
>JAIOSJ010000265.1 GCA_021107705.1 Thermoanaerobaculales bacterium
CTTCTCACCAGCTGTCTGCTGCGGGCAGCGCATGGCAGCCATCTGTCGTGCTTTTCGCAAATCGTTCTCCTCGACGGAGTGCAACTACGACTGCGTCGCCCAATTTCTGAAAAGCCCAACATCTAACAACCCTTCGCAGCCCTCGCGACGAAACCCGGTGAGAAGTGCGGGTTAGAGCAGTTTTTCGTTACGATCGCCTGCAGCCGTCACCTGCCCGGGATGTACACGGGGTCGCTCGACCGATTGTCGACCACAGATGCATAGCAGAAGAAGCCCGCGCCGGCCGAGTCGGAATGCACCACCGCGTAGCCATCGTCAACAACGCTACCGGTCGCCGGCCGGAAGACGTCGTTCTCCTGCTGTGAGTCATACGGCGCGAGCACGAGGTCGAATGTGCGAAGGTGGCTGCCGTCGCCGCGGTGAAGATCGACGGTCACGGTAGTTGCCACATCGGCAGCACTGACGCAGCCGATGTTGGTGCGGAAGCCCTGCTTACGGTCTGGCGAATGCGCGAGCTGGATCAGGCGCACCTCTTCACCCGCGCCGGTTGCGGCGGCGACCGGCAGGCCGGATATGAACTGGCCGTAAGTCTCGGTTCCGAGGTCATTGAAGGTGCGGCTGGTGGCCATGACGGTACCCGATGCCGGGGTGATGCGTAGGGCGGCCGCGCCCTCGAAGTCGAACATGCTGTCGAGAGCGTCCAGCATGCGGCGGCTGCTGCCGCCGCCCAGAGTCTCAACGTGGGCCGCCGGAGAGCTGTTGTCGGTGGCCGAGCGCAGCAACTCGATGGTGATCGCAACCTGCCCGATGCCGCCGCGTGCGAGCTCGAGATCGGTGCGCCAGTTTGTCTCGTTGGCGCCCGGAACATGCGCCGCGCCGGCGACATAGACGGGTCCTGCCGAGCCGCGCAGCGGAGCGACGTAGATCGGATCGCCGGACTTGTTGTCGACTACCGACGCATAGCAGAAGTAAACAGCGGCAGCATCCGAAGAGGAGACCGCGGCGACGGCGTCGGCAACATCGACAGCGCTGACGTCGCCGATGATGTCGTGCTCCTGGAAGTAACCAAAGGGCTCGATGGTGTAGCTGCGCTCCCCGAAGCCGGCGCCATTGTGGTCGCGCAAGCTGACGGTGATGTGCAGCTCGGCCGCACTGGGGTTGGCAAAACCGAGATTGGTGCGGTAACGCTCGGTGTTGGTGAGCTGGATCAGCGCCACGGTCTCCGTTCCGCTGACCGCATCGGCGATCGGGTATCCGGCGATGTACTGGCCGAAGGTGCCTTTGGCGGCGTTGTTGTAGGTACGCGACGAGATCACCAGCTGTTGATCACTGCCGATGAGGATCGCGCCGGAGGCCTGGCTGTGACCAAAAATGCCCTGGACCGCATCCGCGAGCTTGGTCGATCGTCCGGCCGGCACCTCGATCTGCTCACCGCCGGCGCCGCTGTTGTCCAGCTCCGCCTCCATGAAGTACAGGTTCACGGTTGCTGTCGTTGCCCCGGGGTTGTGCACGACGAGGTCGGACACCCACGAGGTACCGGCCGCACCCGGCGCCTTGGCGGTCGCCGGCACGACATACACATGAGCGCCGGGGTTGCTGATCGGCGGCACGACCGCCGCCGGCTTGACCGTCACGCTGTGACTGACGTCGTCACTGCCCTGGGGGTTCGAGACCGTCAGGGCGACGCTGAAGGTTCCGGCCTCGGCCCAGACATGCGTCGGGTGCTGCGCGATGCTGGTGGCGCCATCATCGAAGTCCCAGGACCACGAAGTCGGCAACCCGCTCGAGACATCGGTGAACTGTACGACCTCGCCGGAGCGCGGCTGCGTCGGCGACCACGTGAAATCGGCAACCGGCGCCGCGGTCATACAGTCGGACACGTCAAAGATGGTGACGCCCGCCTCCCTGTCGGCGGACAGCAGCCGGCCGTCAGCGAACGACAGCCGTATGCTTTCACCGGGAGTATTCCAGGAACCGACCACCGCCGGGTACGCGGGATCACTGACATCGACCAGCAACACGCCCGCAAGACCGTGTTCGACAGCCACCAGCTCACCGAACACGGCGACGTCGCTTCCTCCTCCCGACGTGTGCACGCCGGCGATGTCGACCGGATTGTTCGGGTCCGAGATGTCGATCACCCTTAAGCCGCTGTAGTTGGCGCCGACAAAGGCGTAGTCGCCGGCAACGGCGACACCGAAGTTGATGCTCGCCTCGGTCACAGATCCCACCTCGACCGGCTGCGCCGGGTTGGAAACATCGACGACGCGCAAACCGTCGGACGGGGTGGCAACATAAGCGTAGCCGCCGGCAACGGCGAGGTCGTTGGCGGCCGACGGCGTGCTCAGGGTACCGAGTTCGCTGGGGTTCGCCGGGTCCGACACATCGACGATGACCATGCCGGCGCCGCGGTCGGCAATATAGGCCGTAGTTCCCGACACCTCCACCTCCAGGGCCGTGTCCGATGTGTCGAAGGTGGCAAGCTGCGACGGGGCCGTGGGGTCGCTGATGTCAAAGGTAAAGAGTCCCCCGTCGCCGCCGGCGGCATAAAGGACATCACCGACTACCACCACGGTATTGAGACCCTCCTGTGTTGCCAGGGCACTGACCTCGACCGGCGCTGCGACGGTGCTGATATCGACCACTCGCAAGCTCCCGTCGGCATCGGCTACAAAGAGGTATCCTCCTGCCGCATCGACACCCCAGGACTCGCCGGCTGCGGAGAGCCGGCCGACCTCGGCAAGCGACACGAGATCGACCACACAAAGACCCGCGTCATCGCTGGCCAGGTAGGCATGTCCGCCACTGACCGCGACGGCCCAGACACAACCCTCGACGTTCAACTTTGCCGACTCGGTCGGGTTCGACGGGTCGGAGACATCGACGACGTAGAGCCCGCCATACCCGCCGGCAACGTAGGCGACGGCCCCGACGACTTCGACGTCCAAGACTCTGATGCCGGGGGTCCAGGCGCCGAGTTCAACGGGTTGATCCGGTTGCGAAACGTCAACGACGTACAGTCCACCCCACTGGGTGAACACATACGCCGTGTCATCCTTGACCTGGATCCCGTTGGCCTGGCCCGTCAGTTCGAGCTCGGCCACCTGCTGCGGATCAGACGGGTCGGAGACATCCACCACCACCAGTCCGTCGTAGGCCGTCGCCAGGAAGGCGAAGTCTCCGTCCACGGCGATGCCGTAGGGAAAGACAACAGAGTCGCACAAGCCGATCTCGGTCGGATCGGCAGGATTGGAGACATCGAGCACCCAGAGCCCGTTGTACGGGTCGATGAGGTACGCCAGGTTGCCGACGACCGCCACACCTTCGACAAACAGAGGGGTGACAAAGCTTCCGAGTTCGGACGGGTTGGCCGGATCCGACAGATCGACGATGACCAGCCCGGCCTCGTCGGCAGCAACATAGACCAGGTTGCCGACCACCACGATCTCGTTCGGCATACCGCCCAGAGCAAGCCGGCCGAGCACCTGAGGCGAAGCAGGGTTCGAGACGTCGGCCAGGACGATCTGTGCGCCACGAGCGTAGGCAACCACGGTACTGCTAACAGCCACCGAGATCGTCGGGCCTTCGCTCCAACGACCCACCACCTCCGGGCACGCCGCAGCCGCGTCGCCGACAATGCACGTCGCGAACGACGACGCCATCAGACCGACCAGAACGACACTGAACAAGCGCTGAGCTGCCATGTCAACCTCCTTCAAGCGGAACGAGTGTGTAGAGTCTAACCCAGTGAAGCCGAAACCAAAGCTTTTCGACGGCGCCCATCATCTTGTGACGAGGGTAGCAATTACGGAACGGCGATGGTCCAGGCTGAGTTGTTACCGGACTCGAAGCCATCCGCGAAGATCCTGGCCGGCGACAGAATGTACACGTGCGACTCACCGTTGATCATGCCGACGCCGGTGATTTCTCCAAGATTGTTGATGTCTCCGGCGGTCCACAGCTGCCACCCGGATTCCGGCGGCAGGAGGTCGTTGAGGTTGACCATCACCCCGTCCTGCCACAAGAAGGGACAGGTAGGTCCGGTGGCCCCCTCTGCCTCACCAACCACCTGCCCGACGTTGTTGATGGCGTCGCCAAAGCTGTTCTGACCACCGAGGGTGCCGAGATCGATCATGATCCCGTCGTGCCAGAGAAAGGCGTGATTCCCATACTCGGGGTGACCCGGAGGAAGCAGTGAGTACCCGGTCACCTGACTGAGGTCGTTGATGTCGTAGGCGAAGCTGCGGCCACCGCCGAGGGTGCCGAGATCGGTCATCCCGACGCCGCTCTCCCACAGAAAGGCGTGGGCATCGGTGGTTCCGTCACCGAGGTACGAGTAGCCCACCACCTGACCGGGGTTGTTGATGCCGAGGGCATAGCAATCGTCGCCGCCGAGATTGCCGAGGTCCTCCCTGACGCCCTCGGACCACCGGGCGGCGTGGTTGTACCACCAGCCCGCAACCTGGTCGGTGTCGTTGACGGCGACACCGTAGCTGTAGCCGCCGCTCGGGTCGAGATCGGTCATGCTGACGCCGTCATAGATGAAGGCGTGAATCGGCGGATTTGGCGTATCGACCGGCGACGAGCCTCCGGTCACGTGAGCGTGATTGTTGAGGCCATACGTTCGGCAGTAGGTTCCACCGAGGGTACCGATCTCCACCATCTGGCTGCCGTCATAGAGGAAGCCGCGCGTTTCGTCGTCAGCGAAGTAGTATCCGGTGACCTGCCCGGCGTCGTTGATGCCCTCGGCGCAGATGGAACTCGCGCCCTGGTTACCCAAGTCGAGGATCGTGTACGTAAGGTCCTGTGCCGCCGGACCGGCGGCTGTGAAACATGCAGCCGCCGCCAACCCGGCCACCAACCACCAACCAGCCCAGGGGCCGGTCGCCCGGTCGCCAAACTCCCGATTCCGCTCGAAGGCCACCAGCGCCTCCCTTCCGATGGCAGCTTGCCATCGGAAGGGCTGTCATTGTGTGCCGTAGCTTACAGAAACCCTCGATAGACGTCTTTTCTGCGGCCGACCACCGTTTGGAGTCAGGCCTGCAGATCGGCCTTGTCGGTGAGCAATTCGCAGGCCAACTCACGCGAGAATCCCAGCTCGATGGCGATCCGCTCAATTGCCTCCACCTCGAGATCGCAGAGGTCGCCGTCCGCGACTGCAACTTCTATGAGGCTGCGAAGCAGGTCGAGGCGCTGCTTTGGATCAGTCTGCCGACGCAGGCTGCGGCTCACTGAATAGTTGCCGCTGCAGCCGACGAATCGAGTCCGTTGCTTGGCAATCTCCACTGCGAGCACAGCCTGCGCGGGAGGCAACTGGGCAAGCCTCATGAGAATTTCTTCCATCTGCAAGGTCTCCGAGTCGTTGATGCAGTGATCTGCATTGGCGACTCGGGTTAAGACAAAGGCAAGACTTTCGAGAAGGTGGGCCGAGGATGGGTCCATGGCGTGCAACCGGCGAAGTTCACCCCGCACGGTGGCGACGGCGGATGCTTCCTTGGGGCTGATTTCGTGGGTCTGAATCGACGTCATGCTTTCCCTCCCGGTGAGAAGTACGGATCAACTGAAGAAGGGTTTTCTCACAGGGCTTTTTGGCGCATGCAAAATCCAGCGTACGAAAATGCGCGATCGGAGTCGCGCGCTCCAACGAGCCCGCATTTCTCATTCCTGTCCCCGATGTAGATTTTGGCCGGTCGGGGGTTATAGTAGAAGGGAGGCCTTGGCCCGATCTTCTCACCGGGTTTCGTCGCGAGGGCTGCGAAGGATCGTTAGATGTTGGGTTTTTCGAAGATCGGGCGACACAGTCGTCAGCGCGATGTGGGGACCTCGCGTACCGCCCAAATGGGCGGTCAGGCCAAAGGCTTGAGACCCCAAAGGGGTCTGCGTGGGCTGGAGGAGAACGATTTGCGAAAAGCACGACAGATGGCTGTCATGCGCAGCTCGCAGCAGACAGCTGGTGAGAAGGTCGGGCTAGTGGAGGTTCAAGATGAACGGTATCCCTCGGAGAATTCTGGTCCCGACCGATTTTTCCTCCACCGCCGAGCATGCGCTGGAATTTTCCCAGTGTCTGGCACGGGTCTTTGCGGCGGAGATCCACTTGGTCCACATTCGCATTCTGCTTGACGGGCAGCCACAGAACCAGGAGTTACAGCAGGAACTCGCGCGGATCGATGAACAGAGTGACGCTCAGATGCGGGAAACGCTCGGCCGCCAGGCGGCCTATTCTGAAGAGGCGATTCACCCCTATCTCGTTCGGGGCCTTTCGGTGTCGGAGAGCCTCACCGATGCAGCCCTCGATCTCGGTTGCGATCTGATCGTGGTCGGGACACACGGCCGCAGGGGTCTGCGCCATCTGCTTCTCGGCTCCGTGGCGGAAGACATTTTACGAACCGCAAGTATTCCGGTGATCACCGTTCGCGAAAAGGCCGTCGCCGATTGTGCTCCGGGCCGAAACATCCTCGTCCCTCACGACTTTTCCGATCGCTCTTCGATGGCTCTCGAGGTTGCTCGAACATGGGCTCAGGCTTTGGGCGCCCGTTTGACGCTGCTGCATGTGGTGGAACCCGTCGTCTACCCCGAATTCTACGCCGTCGACGTCATGACGGATGATGTCCTGCTTCGCATCGAGGAACGCTCCCTCGATGCAATGAAGAAGGCGGCAGCCGAGCAACTCGGCGGCGTGCCTTACACCCTCGAGGTGGCCACCGGGAGGGCTGTGGACGGGATTCTCGATGCGGCGAGTCCTGATCGGTGCGACCTGGTCATCATGGCAACCCGCGGTCTCTCCGGCCTCGAACACGTGTTGCTCGGATCGGTGGCCGAGGGCGTTGTCCGGCGTTGCAGAGTACCGGTAATGACCGTCCGATCCGAGGAATAGGGCCGAACCCAATCCCGAAGGCGATACGGATAGCGCCGATAAAGACCCTGCCTCTCAATCCCCCCTTGGATTTTCAAGGATCGCGGGATGTCAAGATGTCAAAGTCGCAGCTGCTCAAACGAGCGACCCGACAGGCGGGGACGCCTGCCACCACAAATGGGCGGGCACTATCGTGGGTGTGGGCGTCTCGGCTGCACAGCCAAATATACGGTATTGATCGTTCCATGAACCCTTGTATTGAAACCGGGGCTTGACACCTGATCCGGGCGAGGAATAATTCCCGCTGGAGGTGTGGCATGACGATCAAACTGACCGGCAACGATCTGACCATCGAGGACATTGAGGCGGTTGCCCGGCGCGGCGAGAAGGTTGAACTCTGTGAGGACTCTCTTGGGCGAATGAGTGCCTGCCGCGCATTCATCGAACAGCGTCTCGAAGCCGGCGAAATCATGTATGGCGTCAACACCGGGATCGGGGAATTCTCCGAGGTCGTCCTCGACGACGAGCAAGTACGAGAGTTTCAGCGATATCTGGTCTACAACCACGCCGCCGGAATCGGCGAACCGGCGCCCGAAGAACATGTTCGGGCTGCAATGTTGCTGCGTGTCAACGTACACGCCAACGGCTACTCGGCCTGTCGTCCCGTCATTACCCAGACCTACATCGACATGTTGAACAAGGGAGTGACGCCTGTGGTCTGTGAGAAGGGATCGGTTGGCGCCTGCGGCGACCTCGCACCGATGAGCCAGATCGCCCTGTTGCTGATGGGAGAGGGCGAGGCATTTTTTCAGGGTGAAAGACTCAACGGCGCAGAAGCTCTGTCGCGGGCGGGAATCCAGGCGCCCGGTCTGCAGGCACGCGACGGCCTCGCCTCAATCAACGGCTCCAATCTGCTCACCGGGATTGGCGCCCTCGCGCTGTATGACGCCGAGCGCTGGCTCAAACAAGCGGAAATCGCGGCCGCGATGTCCCTTGAGGCGCTCAAGGCCAACATGAAGCCCTATGACACTCGTCTCCATGAGTTGCGGGGCTTCCGTGGCGCCGTGACGTCGGCAGCCAACATTCGGCGAGTGGTCGACGGATCCGATCTCATCACCGGTAAGGAGAAGGTCAAGGTCCAAGATGCCTATTCGATGCGCTCGACTCCCCAGGTCATCGGTGGGGCGCGGGACCAGATGCGGTGGACCCGATCCCAGATCGAGATCGAAGCCAACGGCGTGGGAGACAACCCGATCTTCCTCGCCGAGGACAAGGTCGTTCTCTCCGGGGCCAATTTCCAGGGAACACCCGTGAGTCTGCCTTTGGACACACTCGGCGCCGCCCTGACGATGGTGTGCGTGCTCTCCGAACGACGCCTCAATCGCCTTACGAACCCGGCCCTCAGTGTCGGGCTCCCACCCTTTTTGACCAAGAGTGCGGGTCTTTTCTCCGGCATGATGCTGAGCCAGTACACCGCCGACATGCAGATCGTCGAACAGAAAATCCTGTCGGCGCCGGCCTATATCCAATCGATTCCCGCCGCTGCAGACCAAGAAGACTTTGTCTCCATGGGCATGAATTCAGCCCTGAAGACCCGCCAAATTCTCGACGTCGCCGCCGGGGTGCTCGGCATCGAATTCATGGCCGCCGCCCAGGCCCTCGATTTCCGGGACTATGCCACGGGCCGCGGAACGAGTGCCGCCCATGCCGCGATCCGTCGCCGGGTCGATTTCCTGGATATCGATCGACCCCTCCACAGCGACCACAACACGATGCAAAAAATGGTCAAGGAGGATGAGATCCTGGCAGCCGTGGAATCTGAAATCGGAGAGTTGGAGGCATATTGAGGAGCGCCTGCTTTCCGAGCTGTTCGCCGACCTGACGGTGGCCCCGAAGGGGTTCGGCTGACGCCAGATGCCGCTAAGAGAGAAATCTTTGCGCCTTTGCGTTAGAAAATGTGTTCTTCGACCCTCATCCGCTCTCGACCATTTCATTCCAAAGAGCCATCAGCGCCATCACGCCGAAGGTGAGGAGCAAGATCACCCCCGGGGCGGAGATCATCAGAGGCATATCCGACATGAGGGATGCCGGAGAAAACGATCTCAGGGGCCCAAAGAGGTGTCTGAATATCCCGGGAACCACAGAAGCGGCCACTGCACCGGCGAGAAAAATGGCCAACCGTTGCATCCAGGTGATGACTCTGGTGGCCCGTACAGCCTTCGCACGCCGCTCCTGAAGGCGCGAGCGCAGCCAGATTGCCCTGGGATCGGGAAGGGGGACGGTGTCGGCCGCCAGCATCTCGGCATCGGCAACGAGAGCCGCCATCACCAGCGTGGTCTCGGCGCAGTCCCTACAGGAGGCGCAGTGATCGCGCAGCTCGTCGCTCCACGAACCAGTCCTCGCTGCCGCCGAGACCCGTTCTTCGAACGAACATGATTTCATGACTCACCCCCTTCCTGAGGCTGCAGACCCAGAACCCGAAGACTCTCAGCAAGCCGCTTTCTCGCCCGAAACAGCATTGATTTCAGGCTCGCCGTCTTCAGACCCATGGCCTTGGCGATCTCCTGGTGGCTCGAACCCTCCACGTAGGCCAACCACAACATCTGACGATCCCTGGGAGCGAGAGCTTCGAGAGCTTGAGAGACGTCGGAGCGAAGCTCCACCGTGCGATGGTGGCCCCCCTGACCCGGAAAATCCGGGGGCAGTTCGTACTCGCTTCGCCGCCTCCTGAAATGATCGCGCACGAGATTCGTGGCGATTCGGAACAGGTAGTTCCGCCGATGGTCTTCGTCATCGGTGTCCAGCCCTGACCGGAGAAACCGGAGATAGGCATCCTGCAACAGATCATCCGCCAATGAAGCGTCTCCGAGGCAGCGCAGGAGATAGGCCCGCAACCGCCTCGCGGTTCCGTCGTAAAAGGACTGAAAGGCCGTTTCATCCATCACGACCGATCGTAACCCCATATTCCGTTCGGCGATGGGTATTTCTGGTGCTGCAGAGGCCATCGAGATCATCTCAAACCCAAAAGCAGTATCTTAGAGGTCCGACGAAGCGCGCTCGGAGTCCCCGTTGACCAGGCCCCAACTCTTCGACAGATAGTGTGCAATCACCGCAGAGACCAAGAACCCGACACCCAGACAGAGAGCCAGGATGCCGACCATTGAAAACGCGTCGGCGCCTTCGGGCATGACCCCTCGTACGAGGAGAAAACCAACGCCCAGCGCAGCCAGAATGACTCCCGACTGCACCGAGAACAGAATTCGCATCCTCGGGTTTGTCGGCCCCGCGGCCGCAGTTTCAAGAAGGCGGGCCCCTGCTTTACTCTCGAGATACTGCAGCGCCTCCGGCGCCGTACCGAATTTATCGATCACCTTGTTCTGCAATTCAAAGGTCATTTTCGACAAACGCGAAATCTGGAAATAATTGAGGAGCGCCTTAAACGCCCACGCCATCCCGCCAAACATTGTCGGCATGACAATCATCATCATTGCTGCTTCAGAAAACTCCATGAGAACCTCCTTCGATTCGTCAACCATCAATACGCGGCGGGGGGGTAGTGGTTAGCAGGTAGCCAAATATTTTCCCGCTGCGCCTTTAGCCCGTACTTCTCACCGGGTTTCGTCGCGAGGGCTGCGAAGGGTACTTAGATGTTGGGTTTTTCGGAAATTGGGCGACGCAGTCGTAGTTGCACTCCGTCGAGGAGAACGATTTGCGAAAAACACGACAGATGGCTGCCATGCGCTGTCCGCAGCAGATCCCTGGTGAGAAATGCGGGTTAGTGTTGCCGTCTCAGCCCTCTCTCAGTACTCTTGTTTTGAGTTCCCATATGAAAAATTCCGGATGGGAACCCTAAAGGGAGATCAATCACATGAGTTTGAAAGAAGATTTTAAATCGGCGGTTGGCCGTTCCAAGCAACTCCCCGAAAAACCCCCCAACGACGTGCTGCTGAAAATCTACAGCCTCTACAAACAGGCGACTGAAGGCGATGTCTCGGGCGACGAACCCGGTCTGTTCGACTTCGTCGCCAAAGCGAAGTACTCGGCATGGGAAGAACATCGAGGAATGACAGGCGAAGACGCGATGCAAAAGTATGTCGATCTGATCACGGAGTTGGAAGCCTAGCCCGGTCCTCTCACCAATCTTCGGCTGCATAGTTAGATGAACAGTATTGAGCCTTGGAGGTTCATTGCAAGGAAACAAAGCTCGCCCCAATTGGGGCGAGCTTGTATTGCCGCTGATTGCCGAGGCGCCCTTGGAATCACTATGTGTCGTGATGCGGGCTTCCTGCGGCGCTCCAGTTCAGCATTCAGGCGTCTTGACCTCTTTGACCCTTTTGACCTGTTCGACCCTTTGACTCTTCGGCCACTACTGAGCCGTGCGATCCCCCGGCTCAGGTACCACAACCTCGGGTGCAGGGTTCTCGGCCATCAGGCGCTGCACCTCAGCGATGGCCCTCTCGAGTTGGGGATCCGTTCCCTTTGCCAGGGCCGCCGGATCCTCCATAACTTCGATGTCGGGCTCGAGACCGTGACCCTCGAGCATCCACTCTCCCTCGGGGGTGTAGAGCGCCAGGGTCGGCAGTGTGACCCCGCCGCCGTCCATCAGACGGTAGGCGCTCGAGATACCGACCAGGCCGCCCCAGGTACGAGTCCCGATGATGGGACCGAGTCCAGCACGGCGGAAGAGGTAGGGGAAGGCGTCACCACCCGATCCGGCCCATGAATTCACCAGCATCACGGTGGGTCCGACGCGAGATGGCACGGGCAGGCCCCTGTCCTCGCCGTCACGCAGATGAATGTAACCGGTACGGGATCGACTGAAGAGTTCAACGAAGCGGTCCGGCCATTGTCCGCCGGCATTAAAACGCTCATCCACAATCAGGCCCTCTTTTGAAGCCTGAGGCATGTACTGCCTTACCAGTTCACTCTGGCCCCGGATTCCGGTGTCAGGCACGAAGACATAGCCGACCTTCCCGCCGGTCGCTTCCTCAACTCGTTGCCGGTTGTGTTCGATCCACTCCAGGTGGCGCAACCTGGCTTCGCTGCCGAGGGTCTCGATCAGAACGGTCTCGGAATCCTCGAAAGAGGCCTTTGAATTCACGGTGAGTTCAACGGTCTGCTCGGCGAGGCCTTCGAAGGCCGCCCATGGATTCTGATAGCCGGCCAATGGTCGGCCATTGACCGCGAGGACAAAATCGCCTTCCGAAACCTCGACTCCCGGTTGGTCCACGGGTGATCGTACTTCCATCTCCCAGGGCGCCGGCTTCACGATCCTGGCGATCCGCCACTGGCCCTCGGCCCTCTCCCAATCCACGCCGAGCAGGCCGACCTGCGACTGCGGCGCCTGCTCGAGATCACCACCCCCGCGGTAGGCGTGCGAAACGTTCAACTCGCCGATCAGCTCCCCGATGACGTAGTTCACGTCCCACCGGGTCACGCAATTCTCGATCAGGGCGCCGTACCTCTCCCGAAGGGCCTGCCAATCCAGGCCGTGCATCGCGGGATCGTAGAAGAAATCTCGCTGGGTACGCCAGACATCGGTGAAGATCTGCTGCCATTCTGCTCGAGGATCTACCACCATGCTCATCTCGCCGGTCCTGAGAGGATTTTCCAGTTTCTGATCGGGCGCCGGATCGATGATGCCGAGGCTCTCGCCTGCTGAAACCAGGATCTTCTTGCCGTCGGCCGACACTTCAAAGTCGCCGACACCCTCGAGCACCGTCTTGGCTTCGCGCTCTTCGAAATCCCACAGCTTGAGTGCCGGTTCCTCGTCCCCCGATCCGGTTCTCGGGACCTCGACAAAGAGAAGTTTGCCCTCGACCGAGGCGATCCGGCCGAAGTTGCCCGCATCGACCGGAAGCAAAATCATACGACTCTCTATACCGTCGAAGTCGATTTCTACCGGAGTCTTTTCCTCGTCCTTGCCGTCGTCACTCTCGTCTTCGCCCTCGGCCTTGTCCTTGTCCTTGCCGTTGTCTTTGTCCTCTTCGCCCTCCTCGTCGTCCTTTTCGGCCTCTTCTTCATCGGAACGAGGCGCTAACGGCGACGCCACGTCCGGACGCAGCCCAATGGCCGCAAGGCGGGTCGCATTGGCATAGATCCAGGTACCGTCAAAATCCGAATAGGAGGGTTTGAACTCGCGATCGACCAGACAGAAGAGGTAATCGCCGCCGGCGCCGAAGACCGGTCCCGCCACGTCATAGAAACCACTCGTCAGCTGGTGTAGCTTACGATCCTCGGTGTCGAACACGAAGAGGGCCGAATTCATCGAGGGGAGACCCTTGCTGTAGGCCAACCAGCGACTATCGGAAGACCAGTTCACCTCAAAGGCATCGAGGGCCGGAAAAGTCGATCGCCACATCAGCTGATCGACCTCGGTGAGAGCGCCGCTTTCAACATCAATCAGTCGGATAATCTGTTTCTGGTCGATGAAGGCGATCGTTTTGCCGTCGGGCGCCCAAAATGGATGGTACCGGTAGCCGGCGCCGAAATCAGTCAGTTGACGCGCCTCGCCCTTTCCGTCCGGACTTCTCAGATAGAGGTTCCACTCGCCATCCTGGTCACTCCAGTAGGCCAGTTGATCCCCCGTCGGGGACCACGACGGAAAACGCTCGCGCTCACCGGAAGTACGCGTGATATTGCGCACCGGTCCGTGCTCGGCCGGAACAGTGAAAAGCTCGCCTCGGGCTTCGATCACGACCCGTTTGCCTGACGGAGAGATCCCACCGCCCTCGATGGCATCACCCACCTTTTCGGTGCGCGGCCGCAATGATGCCTCATCGGTCACCACATTGACGATCACTTCTCGCATCTCCTCGGACTCGATGTCGAACAGATAGAGCACGCCACCCGCCTCGAACACAATCTCTCGAGGACCGATGGCAGGAAAGTGAACGTCGAAATCGGTGAAGTGCGTCAGAGCCCGAGTCTCACCCGAGTCGAGGTCAAGCGCCCAAATGTTGCTGCGCATCACCGGACCGCGATCGGAGAGGAAATACAATGTGCGGCCGTGCCACATGGGCTGGGAATCGTTGGCGTCATTCACCGTAACATTGCGCGCCGACCCATCCTCAAGATCGAAAAACCAGATCTCCGACGCCAGTCCGCCGCGATAGCGCTTCCACGTACGGAAATCTCGGCCGGCCGGCATGTAGGCCAGGGTGTGGCCGTCCGGTCCGAGAACGCCGAACTCTCCGTAGGGCACGGGCAATCGCGAAGGCAGACCACCGGTCGCCGCCACCTGCCACAGCTGGTTGAACCGTCCGCTTTCCGAGGTCATTCGGCTTGCAAAGAGTAGATTCTCACCGTCCGGCATCCAGTCGAGGAGACGATCTCCCTCGGGATGATGGGTGATCCGCAGAGCCTCACCACCTTCGGCCGGTACGACGTAAACATCGATATTTCCGTCGTAATTACCTGAAAATGCGATCTTTGATCCATCAGGCGAAAAACGGGGGAAGACCTCTTCTCCCTTGGGCGATGACAGCCGTCGAGCCGTGCCGCCTTCCTTTTCCACCACCCAGATATCTCCCGCATACACAAAGGCGATATGGGTTTCCGAAACGTCCGGAAAGCGAAGCATCCGCGCGTTGACGGCGGCCGACACAACCGCAGAAAAACCGAGCAGGGTAACGACAAGGGTCAAAAGGACGAGTTTGCGCATGGAATCTTCCTCCAATATTCATAATCCTACAGATGAGCGGTTCTCACCGCTCACCTCAGAACAAAGTTTACGCAGGTCATCAACGCGGGTTTCGTGATGGAGAAAAAGAAGCGATCGGATTCGAGTTTCCAGTTTCCAATCCTCCGAATTGGCTTCGGCTCCACCAGGTTTGGGAGAGCCGATTAGACCACTCCATCCCCTAGCCCGCATTTCTCACCAATCTTCTACTGCGGCCGGCGATGCACTGTGCCCAGCGGCGTTTTCTCGCATCGAGATGCTCGACGGACTATCGAGTACGACTCCGCGTCCCTCAGGTCGAAAACCCCGCTGGGCACAG
This sequence comes from Thermoanaerobaculales bacterium, assembly GCA_021107705.1. GTDB lineage: Bacteria > Acidobacteriota > Thermoanaerobaculia > Thermoanaerobaculales > Sulfomarinibacteraceae > JAIOSJ01. The sequence goes on from JAIOSJ010000265.1 coordinate 14,854, forward strand.
CACCTCACCGCCCTCGCAACGAACCTTGGTGAGAAGTGCGGGCTAGACCTTCCACGAGTTTCGCCGCAGCATCCATGTCCCCGGCCATGAAGCGATCCTCCTCCAGATGCGGTACCACCTCACGCAGAACGGAGATCACACCTTCCAACACGACCGAAGAACGCAATGGACGACGTAGCTCGACGCCCTGCGCCGCCCCGAGGTACTCCATACCCAGCACCTTCTGCAGCAGATCCTGGATGTTTCCCAGCTTACGGGCGCCCCATGCGGACATGGAGACGTGATCCTCCTGGCTTGCGGAGGTCGGGATGGAATCGACGGAGGCCGGGTGCGCCAGGGTCTTTGCCTCGCTCACCAGGGCCGCGGCGGAGACCTGCACCATCATGAAACCGGAGTGGAGTCCGGCATTTTCGGTGAGGAAGGCCGGCAGTCCTGAGGAAAGAGAGGCATCCACAAGACGGGCGAGGCGACGCTCAGAAATCGAGGCAAGATCGGTGAGCGTGATCGCCAAATAGTCAAAGACCGCCGCAATCGGGGCGCCGTGAAAATTACCGCCTGAAATCACCCGACCGTCGGGGAAGACCATCGGGTTGTCGGTGGCCGAGTTGAGTTCGATCTCGAGAACCTTCCATGAATGCTCCAGAGCATCCCGGGTGGCGCCGTGGACCTGGGGTGAGCAGCGCAAGGAGTAGGCATCCTGAACCTTGGCACAGTCCCGATGGGCCTCGCGAATCTGGGATCCCTTGAGCAGTCGGCCGAGGCGCTCGGCACTTTTACCTTGACCAGGATGGGGCCGGGCCGCATGAACCGCCGGCTCGAAGGCGGCATCGGTGGCGGACAGGGCGTCCAGCGAAAGGGCGCACACAACATCAGCCGCATCGACCAAGCGCCGAGCGCGAACCAGGGCCAGGGCGCCCACCGCTGCCGAGGCTTGGGTTCCGTTGATGAGAGCCAGACCCTCTTTGGCTTCGAGCACCAAAGGTTCGAGCCCGGCCCGCCGCAGTGCCTCACCGCCGGCCAGCCTCTCGCCCCGGTAAAGAGCCTCGCCTTCGCCGACAAGAACCAGGGCGAGGTGGGCCAGAGGGGCCAGGTCGCCGGAAGCCCCAACCGAGCCCATGCTGGGCACAACGGGGTGGACGCGGTGGTTCAAGAGGTCGAGTACCCGCTCCACCACCACCGGCCGACATCCGGCATTGCCGGTGGCAAGAACATTGGCTCGCAGCAGGAGCATGGCCCGTACAGCTGATTCGGAGAAGGGCTCGCCGATTCCACAACAGTGGGAGCGAACGAGGTTCAATTGCAGACGCGCCAGCTGATCATCAGCTATTCGGACCTCGGCCAATTTGCCGAATCCGGTGTTGATACCGTACATCACTTGACCCGAGGCAAGGATCTCCTCGACAACCTGTCGAGACACCGTCACCCGATCCCGTGCATCGTTATCCAAGGTGACCGGTGCATTGTGACGTGCAACCGCCTCCACATCCTCGATCGTCAGGGTTCTTCCGTCGACATTTACCGTACCTTCATGTTGCATTGCGACTCCTCCCACGCCAAGATTAGGATTGTACTCTCCTAGGAGCCAGTAGGGCATAGGCCGGTAACGCGATCGAGAAGTGGAGGACGAGAAAACGCTACTCATTCAATCTCTCCAGCCACCAAATACAAACCACAGAAAATAAACCACGGAATACACGGAATTTCACGGAAGGTTGTTTCATATTCTTTTTCTCATTTCCGTGCTATTCCGTGCTTTCCGTGGTTCAACTCTTCATTTTCTTCACGGTAGGATTCCGCATTACCCCAAAAGACTGAGTTCGAGTTCCGCCTTGACCTACATTCCGCACATCGTGAGCGCTTTAATTTCGAATTTATCCCCTGTGGAAACAACTACTTGGGATCGCCCTCGGATTCCGGGTTTAGTATCTCAGAGGCAGTTTCGTCTTCCCACTGAGCCAAC